>NZ_CP115775.1:2192500-2540000 GCF_027913035.1 Paracoccus albus | reverse complement strand
ATTTATCTGATCGGACTCATCGTGGTCGTTCTCGCAATACTCAATCTCGTCACCTGATCCAGGGAGGATACAATGACAGCCCAAAACGAAGAAAAGCCGGACGCCAGCAAGACCATTTCCGAGAAGACAAGGGAAGCTGCCGAGGCTGTGTCGGAGACAGCGAAGGAACATGCTCAGGATCTGAGCAGAACGGTCGTTTCCGAAGCGAAGGACTATGCAGGGCAGGCCAAGGATGCGGCGGCTGGCGAAGTCAAGAACGTCGCCTCGGCGCTCAGGACAGCCGCGAGCGAATTGCGCAGCGGCTCACCGCAAGAGCGCACCTTCGGTCAGATTGCGGACACGCTGGCGGGAGCCTCCGACGCGTTGCGCGACAAGGATCTGGGCGAGATGGTCGGTGCCATCAATGATTTCGCACGGCGCAATCCCATGCTCTTTCTTGGAAGCGCGGCCCTGATCGGTCTTGCCGCAACCCGTTTCGCCAAGGCGAGCGGCGGATCGTCTTATCCCCGAGCGGAGACATCCGGCTTGCAAAGCGGGCAGTCCACATATCCGCCGGCGACAACGTCATCCGTGCTGCCGACTGGCAGCACTTCGGCGCCTGCCAGCACGAGAACACGGGAAGGAGGCGCAGCATGACCCACGACCCGAACAAGTCCACCGGCGGTCTGCTGAGCGATGCGCTCTCCCATGTGAGCTCGCTTGTTCGCAACGAGGTCGACCTGGCGCGCGCCGAGGTGAACGAGAACCTCAAGAGCGCCGGGATCGCCATCGGCATGATCGTTGGGGCAATCGTCGTGGCCCTGACGGCGCTCAACGTCCTTTCGGCCGCGCTTGTCGCAGCCCTGACCGAGGCGGGCATCCCCGCCGGCTGGTCCGCCCTAATCGTCGGGGTGATCTTTGGCATCATCGCCTATGTGATGTTGAACAAGGGCACGAACGATCTGAAACTCAACAGTCTGGCTCCGACGCGGACTGCGAAGAACGTGAAGCGCGATGCGCAAGCCGTGAAGGAGGCATACGATGACAAGTGATACCCGCTCTCCCGAAGAGATCGAACGCGATATCGAACGCGAACGCGCAGGTCTGCGTGATACGCTCGGGGACTTGCAGGACAAGTTCTCGGTTGAGACCATTGCGCGGCAATTCACCGATCAATTCCGCGAACATGGCGGTGATATCGGACGATCGGTCTCCGATGCCGTCAAGAGAAATCCAGTTGCATTGGCCTTGACCGGAGTGGGCATCGCCTGGTTGATGATGGGCAATCGTTCGGATGATGTTTATCGGCGCGACGACTATAATCGCCGGGACGATTACCGCCGTTATCGCTCGCGCCTGGACCACGAAGGATCTCACGACGATGCCCGATCTTCTTATGATCGAGACGATCGGCTATCCCGCTCACAGCAATGGAGCAGCCCCAATCGGCATCTTTATTCGGGGCGCTTTGGCAGCACGCACGACGCCCCTGCCTGGGCTCGGACGCGCCACGTGGACGATGAGAATGATGTAACCGAGCGCATTGGACAGGCGGCCTCTTCGGCGCGCAGTTCGGTCTCGGATGCAACATCCAGGATCTCCGCCAGCGCCAGTGACGCGGGTTCTCGTGTTGCGGAAACTGCGCGCTCTGCCGGATCAGGCGTGGCCGATAAGGCTAAGGATCTCGCTGCGTCTGCCAAGGATGCGGGCAGTTCAACTGCGGAAACGGTCCAGAACCTGTCCTCATCCGCCGCTGACCGCGCCGCTGCCCTTCGTGACCGATTGGCGCAAGGGACCGAAGACCTGACCGAGGAGGCACGCAAGCGCGTCATCGACGCGCGACACCGCGCGGTGGAGGCTCGCGAGGCGGCAGCCGAATACGCCCGCAAGGGCCGCGATCGCGCCATCGACATATTCGAGGAACAGCCGCTGATCGCGGGTGCCCTGGCCGTGGCGCTTGGTGCCGCTCTCGGAGCCGCGCTGCCGCGCACCCAGATCGAGGATGAATATCTCGGTGAGCAGAGCGATAACTTGATCGAAGAGGCGGAGCGCATCTTTGCCGAGGAAAAGGAAAAGCTCGGCAAAGTCGCCGACGCGGTAAAGGACGAGGCCGGCAAGGCGGCACGCGATCTTAAGGATGAAGCGGATGAAGCCGCATCGAAAGTGGCTCAGACGGCAAAGGACAAGGCCACCTCTGCGGGCAAGCGCGTTGCCGATGCCGCCAGGACGGAGGCCGAACAGCAGGATCTGGGCGACGTGAAGAAGTCGCCGAAATCCTCCTCCTGACCCATGCCCGGTCCGCAAAGCCGCGGGCCGGGTTTTACGAAAGCAAAAATTATATGGCACGTGGCAGACAAGCGGAATCGCCTACCGACATTCCCGCGGAGGGATGGAAGGACATTGCCCTCAGAGTAAAATCGGAACTGGCCGACGATCATGTCGGCCTCATCGCGGCCGGCGTTGCATTTTACGCGTTGCTGGCGATCTTCCCTGCCCTTACCGCCCTGATGGCCCTGGGCGGGCTGGTGCTGGAACCTTCCGAGGTGACGGCGCAACTGGACAAGCTGACGAACGTAATGCCGCAGGAAGCGGCGCAGATCATTCTGGATCAGGCAGTGTCCGTCGCCGGCTCGCGCGAAGGCGGGCTCGGGCTTGCCTTTATCGTAGGTTTATTGCTCGCGATATACTCTGCGTCCAAAGGCATGGGCAGCCTGATGGAAGGATTGAACGTCGCCTATGACGAGGAGGAAACGCGCGGCTTCATCTCGAAAACCCTCTGGACGCTCGGACTTACGGTGTTCCTGATCCTCGGGCTTGTCCTTGGCCTGCTCGCGACATTGGCGCTACCGGCGGTTTTAAACCTCATTGCGCTGCCCGATTGGCTGGAGACCGGGATGGGATTGGCACGTTGGGTGATCCTCGCCTTGATGACGGTGTTCGGCTTGGCTGTGATCTACCGCTACGGCCCATCACGCGACGATGCGGAATGGAAATGGCTCAGCCCCGGTGCCGTTGCGGCCTGCCTGATCTGGGTGATCGCATCGGTGGGCTTTTCGATCTATGTCAGCAACTTCGGCAGCTACAACGAAACCTTCGGCAGCATGGCAGGGGTCATCATCCTGCTGATGTGGCTGTGGATTTCGGCATTCATCATCCTGATGGGTGCGGAACTGAACGCGGAAATCGAAGTGCAGACAGCACATGATACGACAGTAGGGCCGGACGAGCCGATGGGTGAAAGGGACGCCGAGAAGGCTGACAGACTGGGCCCGGCAGAAGGACGATCCTGACGGCCGGTCATTTGGTGAGATTGGTCAGCGGTCTGATCCGCAGCGAGAACCGCAAAGGTCTATACGCCCCAGATTGACAATCTCGTTCGATGATCACCCGCCAATCAGATCGCCGCCGTTCGGATGGAGCACCTGCCCGGTCATGTAGGACACATCCTCACAGGCGAGAAACAGCATCGAGGGTGCTACCTCGTTCGGCTCGCCGGGGCGGCCGAGGGGCGCGGACTTCCCAATATCCTCCACCTTATCGGGAGGAAACGATGCGGGGATCAGCGGCGTCCAGATCGGGCCCGGCGCGACGCCATTGCCGCAGAGGCGGAGCCTGTCCACCCGGTTGGCCAGCCCATCAGCGCTTCGACGAATAGCGGGTTCAGCGTCCGGCGCTGATCGCAGGTATCTGGCCCAGCCATCGGCGTCGTGAGGACTTGGGGGCCAAGGAGGCCGTTCACCGGCGTATTCGCCAGTGTCGTCGCCCCATCCGTGTGATCGCGCGCCGTCGGGGTCATCCTGACCTGGGAAGGTCTTTATATCTCGCAGATGGTCCGTCTGCACGAGGATGGCCTGCCTGCAACGCAGGGTGAATGGGTTGCGGAAGTGCAGGACTGGTTCGCAAAAACCTCGCCCGGCCGCGAGATACCTGATGAAAGCACGATCCGCAGGCGGCTAACCCCGATCTGGCGGGCGCTGCGGGAAACCCCGTAGCGCCCCTTGCAAGAGGTCGACGATCGGTCAGGCGCTTCTGCGCGCCTGATCCTCTTGCGCCCCGGCATCATGCACAAGCACGGGCTTCGGCCGGAAGGCGCTGGCGACGGCATCGACACCAGCGCGCAGCGGCGAATCCATCAGGTGGGCATAGCGCGCCGTCGTCTGCGTCTGGCTGTGACCCAGCAACTTGCCGATCATTTCTAGCGACGCGCCGCCGCTGACCAGCAGCGAGGCTAAGGTGTGGCGCAGGTAGTGGATCCGGACATCCTCGATCCCGACCTGCTTCTGGATCTGATGCCAGAAGCGGCGGATTTCCTTGACCGGCTGGCCCGGCACATCGCCCCGAAACAGGAACGGGCAGCCGCGTGGCACCAGCAGTTGCCGCTGGCGGACGATGGCAGCGGCCTCGTCCGAGATCGGCAGCCGGTGGATCTTGCGCTGCTTGGTCATGCTGGCGGGCTTGGACCAGCTGAGATGCTCGAGGTTGAAATGCTCGAACCGGGCCTGCCGGACCTCGCCGACCCGCGCTCCGGTCAGCATGCAGAGCCGGATGATATCCGCCGCCCGCCGGTCCTCTGCCACGTCCAGCGCCGCCGCCAGGTTCCGAATTTCCTCCTGCGACAGGAAGCGTTCACGCGGGTTTTCGATGCGGCGGCGGAAGCCCGAGGCCGGATTGTCCTCGCGCCAGCCCCAGCTTTGCGCATAGGTGAACATTTTTCGAAGCACCTCGCCGACGCGGTTGGCACGCACCGGCGTCGGCTTCGATCCCTGCAGCTTTCTGGCGCTGTTGTTCGGCTTTGCCTTGTGGGGCCGACACCGGCCCTCGGCGATGCGGCTCAGCAGCTTTTCGACATCATAGGGGGTGATCTCGGTCATGAGACGGTTGTTCCACTCCGGCCCGACCAGCTTCGTCAGCATGGAGCGCTGATCCGAAGCATTGGTCTTCGCGAGATTCGGCAGATGCACATCGGTATAGCGCTCGACCAGATCCTTGAACGTGGCGCTTCCCGCCCGTTCTCCTCTGCCCCCAGCGGATCGCCCCCGGCATCGATGTCGCGCCGCAGCTCCTTCGCGCGTTCCCGCGCCGCCGCCGTCGACCACTCCGGCCAGCGCCCCAGCGTCATCCGCCGCTGCCGTCCGGCATGGCGGTAATCCAGCGTGAAGGCCCGGTTGCCGGAGCGGTAGATGCAGATCGCGAAACCCCGCACCTCGCTATCAAAAATCTGATAGTCCCGACCCGGTTCCGGCGCGGCCTCCCGCACCGATTTCTCGTTCAGTCTCAATCGCTTCACCATGCCCAGCGCCTCCTTCTTGCATCCCACATGAGGCTCAGCCTCGCGCGCATGGCAAGTCATACAGCGGCGCCCAGACCGGCAGGGAGGCGGAAGGTGGCAGAAGTCAGAGCTAGGGTCAGGATTCATAACCAATAGATGACTAGATCCGCTAGGGCGATGGCTGAGAGGAACACTTTGGGGCATCGGTCATAGCGGGTCGCGACGCGCCTCCAGTCCTTGAGCCTGCCGAACATGATCTCGATGCGGTTACGCCGCTTGTATATCCGCTTATCGTATTTGATCGGCGTCTTGCGTTTCTTCCGGCCTGGGATGCAGGCACGTATCCCCTTGTCCTGAAACGCTTCTCTGAACCAGTCAGCGTCATAGCCACGATCCCCGAGTAGCCATTTGACGTTTGGCAGGCCACTCACCAGGGCCCGAGCGCCGATATAATCGCTTCTGTGGTTGCCGCCCTTAGCGCAAGAAGTTTCTGACCTTGTTGGCGTGTGATCGAGTGCGAACTTCTGTGAGGCCTTCATGACGCGGCGATTCCAGAAGCCGCAGGCCGAGATGGTGATCAGCGAATTAGGTCCAAATCTGACTTTCGAGCTCTTAGCTCGTAGCGATTAACTGGTTTTCCCAACCCAGATCTGTTCGATCGTTTTGCCCATTCAGGTCGTCGTCTTCCCACACCCCTTGGCACCGTTGCTAACAGTTCGGCATGAACATTATGCTGTGACTGCAAGCGCGGGATTCTTGTAGTTCTCGTTCTTCGTCAGCATCGCCCAAATCTGCCGGGCCATCTTGTTGGCCAGAGCGATCGCGACCAACATCTTAGGTTTGCGTGCCAACAAGCGTGAAAGCCAGCTCCCTTCTACAATGGTGCGCTGCCCAAGCCAGTTTAACCGTGACATTGCGCCAATGATAAGGAGACGTCGGATATCGGCCTGACCGGCCTTGGTCATTCGACCCAGACGCTCTTTGCCTCCAGAGGAATGCTGTCTTGGCACCAAACCCAACCAAGCCGCAAAGTCACGTCCAGTCTTGAACTGTGCCATGTCAGGTCCGAACGCTTCCACGGCGACAGCCGTCAGGGGGCCAACACCCGGCATGGTTTGTAGCTGACGCGCCCTGTCCGACTGGGAGGCCAGAACTTTGAGTTTCGTGGTGCGCTTGGCAATACGCGTCGTTTTCTCTGCAATCTGCGCCAGCAGATCCTGGCACTCCTCCCGGATCAATGCTGGCAGTTCGGATGCCGCATCCTCCACAAATGCTACC
The DNA here is from genome assembly GCF_027913035.1 of Paracoccus albus. NCBI lineage: Bacteria > Pseudomonadati > Pseudomonadota > Alphaproteobacteria > Rhodobacterales > Paracoccaceae > Paracoccus > Paracoccus albus. The sequence goes on along the minus strand of NZ_CP115775.1, from coordinate 2,533,474 downwards.
ATGCGGTCGAGGTAGCGTATTCCCGCGGGAAAATACGTGGCCATGTTCGTACAGTAGCGCCCGCAAGGCGTTCACATCCGCAGTGCGCTGATGAACCAATCGTTCCCGGCCCCGGAAGACCGCCGCGCAAGACTGCTGCTCGACTGTTTTGGGCTCCACGAAACGCATCTCAGGCTGGCGTGCCGCAATGACAAGCGCCTCAGCATCGGCCGCATCATTTTTCTGCCGCTTCACAAAAGGGCGCACATATTGCGGTGCGATCAGCTGTACCTCGTGCCCAAGAGCTTCCATCTCACGGGCCCAAAAATGTGCGCTGCCGCATGCTTCGAAAATCACCATGCTAGGCTCTTGCTGCGCCATAAACGCGGGGAATTGCTTTCGCGTCAGTTTTTTGCGGAACTGGACCTCCCCCGTTCGAAAGGCACCATGAACTTGAAAAACTGCCTTTGCCAGATCGACCCCGATCATCATATTCTTCATCTCGCCGTCCTCCTTTGCGCGTGGCGTTGAAAACCACGACCTTGGCACATTGCGATGCCGTCTAGGGAGGGCGGCAACCACTCCATCTGACCTGACCTGCGGTCACGAACAGGCTGAGCGGCCGCCCTTGGCTATCGCAGATAGCGTGCAGCTTGGTGTTCATACCGCCTTTGGTTCGACCGATCAGGCGACCACGCCCCCCTTTTTGGCCGCCATGCTGGTCGCCGTTCGGTGAGCCTTGAGATATGTCGCGTCGATCATCACGGTCGTCTTCTCACCGTGTTCCGCCGCCAGCCCGGCCATCATCCGCGCGAAGATGCCCTTTTCGCTCCAACGCTTCCACCGGCTGTAGAGCGTCTTATGTGGGCCATACGCGGCGGGCGCATCGCACCAACGCAAGCCATTGCGATTGATGAAAATAATCCCGCTCAGCACCCGTCTGTCATCAACCCGGGGCTTCCCGTGCGACCTGGGAAAGAAGGGAGCCAGGCGCGCCATCTGCGCGTCGGTCAGCCAGAAGAGATCGCTCATGTCACCGCTCCGTTTTCGGAGGCGTGAATCACGCAGCGCAACAGAAATCAATCCATCCTGACCCTAGGCTTGCCGGTAGGGGCATAATTTAACAGCCAAGTCAAAGGCTGTTCTGGCGGAACCCGCGATGCTCGGTTTCGTTTATGTCCGACGAAAGGCAGCATTTTAACAAGTGTTGATCCTGGTTGAACGCTGCGGGATGCGAGAACGCGTTAAAACCACGGGCTGTCTAAATCATGGGAGGAAATATTCATGGACAAGAAAACGATTGTCGAAGCGATGCGCGACATGGACCTTTGCTTCATGTCCACTGCTGCTAAGGGCGGGGGGCGTGTCGTCGCGTCCGATGTCGAATAATTCTCAGGTTGAATGGGATGGCAGCAACTGGTTTTTCAGCAATGGCGATACGCGCAAGGTTGAAGAAATCGGGGAAAACCCGGCGACCGAGCTGACGTTTCAGCGCAAGGATACCTGGATCGTGCTGTCCGGGAAGTCGAATCTTCATCAGGATGACAAGGAACTGTTCAAGAAGCATTGGACCGACTACCTTGAACAGTGGTTCGAACAGGGGATCGACACGCCCGGGCTGACTTTGATCGAGGTGGCTGCCAGCCGCGCGGAGTGCTGGGGCATGCCGGGTGACGGTGTCGTGGAATTGTGAGGCCGCGGCCTTAACAAGAAGATTGGACGAACAGCCGACGCGCGTGCTTATCCATCTGTGCGGCAGCGACATCGGCCTCCCCTTTTTCGAGTGACAGAACTTTAGCCAGAACCCGCGGCAGAAGCCGTGATCAGACATTCCAGCTAACGGAGAGCTACCATGGACAAGAAAACCCAGACAGGAAACGCAGGTGAAACGCATCAGCGCGCCGGCGACGATCAGCGGCTGACCACCAATCATGGCGTACCGGTATCGGACAACCAGAACAGCCTGAAGGCGGGTGCGAACGGCCCGACATTGCTTGAAGATTTTGTCCTACGCGAGAAGATCTTCCATTTCGACCACGAACGGATCCCGGAACGCATTGTCCACGCACGTGGCAGCGCCGCGCATGGCTATTTCGAATGCACCGACCCGATTCCGGATATGTCCATTGCCAGCCTGTTTGCCGAAAAGGGCAAGCGTACACCTGTTTTCACCCGCTTCTCGACCGTTGCGGGCGGGGCTGGCAGCGTTGATACGCCGCGCGACGTCCGTGGCTTTGCTGTCAAATTTTACACCGACGAAGGCAACTGGGATCTGGTCGGCAACAACATCCCCGTTTTCTTCATTCAGGACGCCATCAAGTTCCCCGACCTGATCCATTCCGTGAAGATGGAGGCCGATCGCGGCTATCCGCAGGCCGCGTCCGCGCATGACACGTTCTGGGACTTCATCTCGCTGATGCCCGAGACGATGCACACCATGATCTGGGCCATGTCCGACCGCGCCATTCCGCGCAGCCTGCGCATGATGGACGGCTTTGGCGTTCATACTTTCCGACTGGTCAACGCGGACCGCAGATCGACCTTCGTCAAGTTTCATTGGAAGCCGAAGCTGGGCGTTCAGTCACTGGTTTGGGACGAAAGCGCCAAGCTGCAGGGTGCCGATAACGACTTTCATCGCCGCGACCTGTTCGAGGCAATCGAGGCAGGCGATTACCCGGAATGGGAACTGGCCATTCAGGTCATCAGCGACGAACTGGCGGAAAGCCTGCCCTATTCGGTGCTGGATGCGACCAAGATCGTCCCCGAGGAAGATGCCCCCCTGCGCGTGATCGGCCGCATGGTGCTGGACCGTTGGCCGGACAATTTCTTTGCCGAGACCGAACAATCCGCCTTCCTGCCGTCCAATGTGGTGCCGGGGATCGATTTTACCAACGACCCGCTGCTGCAAGGGCGGTTGTTCAGCTATCTGGACACGCAGAAATCGCGGCTTGGGACGACGAACTTCCACCAGATCCCGGTCAACGCCCCGAAATGCCCCTTCGCGAACATGCAGCGCGACGGCATGATGCAGACCATGATTCCCAAGGGCCGGGCGAATTACGAACCCAACAGCCTTGATGAGGCGGGCGAGGATCCCGGCCCGCGCGAAACCGGCACCGTCTTTCACACCTATGAGGACAACACTGAACTTGGCAACGAGCCGTCCGAAAAGCTGCGCAAGCGGGATGAGACGTTCGGGGACCACTACAGCCAGCCGCGCCAGTTCTGGCTGAGCCAGACCGACAACGAACGCGCCCATATCGCCAGTGCGATCACGTTCGAGCTGTCCAAGGTCAGCCTGCCGCATGTGCGCGACCGCGTGCTGTCGGTGATCCAGAACATCCATCCTGATCTCGGCAAGCGTGTCGCCGATGGGCTGGGGATTGATCTTCCCAAGGCGGCCAAGCCCTTCCGCGAACCGGTCGAGCTTGCGCCCTCGGACGCGCTTTCGATCCAGAAGAACTGGAAGGACACGCTGAAAGGCCGCAAGATCGGCATTCTGTTCGCCGAAGGGTCGGACAAGGCAACGATCGACAAGCTGAAATCCGATGTCGAGGCGCAGGGCGGCAGCGTGATGCTGGTCGCCCCGAAGGTGGGCGAGATGAAGGTCAAGGGTGGCACGCTTGCCGCGGATGGTCAGCTTGCGGGCAGCCCCTCGGTCATCTTTGACGCTGTTGCCATGGTGTTGATGCCTGAGCAGGTCGAAATGCTGAAAAAGGATGCGGCCGCAAAGGCTTGGGTCAGTGACGCCTATGCCCATCTGAAAGCCATCGGCCATTGCCCAGGCTCCAAGGCATTGCTGGATCATTGCCACATCGAAGCCGATGAAGGCGTCGTCAAGAACGAGGATTTCGTGGCCGCTGCAAGCAAGCGCTATTGGGACCGAGAGCCGAAGGTCCGTGATCTTGCCTGACCCTGACGGGCCGCCGGTTCAGGCGGCCCCTTTTTATTGGATAATCGAAGATGACAGACGGCAAGGACGCCGAAACGCGCAAGGATGATCTGCGGACCGGCAAGCCATATTGGCTGACCACCCCCGGCATTTCCGTGCGACACCGCGCCGAACCGGGCCGTGACCGGTTTGACGTGATCGTCGTGGGCGCCGGTATCAGTGGCGCCCTTGCAGCCGAGGCATTGACGCGGCAGGGCCGTAAGGTCCTGATCCTGGATCGCCGCGCGCCGGTCAGTGGATCAACCCCGGCCTCGACCGCGATGATCCAGCATGAGATTGACGTGCCCCTGACCAAACTTCAGGCGCAGCGCGGTGCGCGCGCGGCGAACGCCGCGTGGCGTCGGTCCGTGGCGGCTGTCAATGATCTGGCAGGCTTGACCGAAAGGCTGAAGATCAACTGCCAGATGCAGCGCAAGCCCGCTTTATATCTCGCGGGCAAACAGATGGATGCTGACGACCTTGCAGACGAGGTCGCGGCCAGACGAAAGATCGGCATCGAGGCCGAACTGATCGACCGCGCGACGCTCAACGCTGATTATGGCATGTCGCGCGCAGCCGCGATCCTGTCGCCGGATTCAGCAAGCGCAAACCCTGCGCAGCTGACAGCAGGATTGTTGCGCGCCTGCCGCAAGCGCGGCGCGCTGCTTGCCGCACCTGTCGAAATTACCGACATGGCCGAACTTCCGGGCGGCGTGGCGCTCGCCACCCGCGATGGTCGTGTGCTGACAGCGGATCACGCGGCCTTCTGCACAGGTTACGAATTCCTGCCCCAGATGCAGGCGAAATCGCACCATGTCACATCGACCTGGGCGCTTGCGACAGGCAAGATCATTAACATGCCCCGCTGGCTGAAAGACACCATCGTCTGGGAAGCATCCGATCCCTACCTTTATTTTCGCAGCGATCCCTCGGGGCGGATCATCGCGGGGGGCGAGGATGAGGATGCATCAGAGAGAAACAGCGATCCGAAGCTGCTGGCCAGCAAATCGAAGACCATCATCGCGAAGCTGGAAAAGTTGACCGGACTGGGTGTCGGCCCGGCAGAGTTTGCCTGGTCCGCGCCCTTTAGCGTCACGGATGACGGGCTGCCGATCATCGACCGGGTCAAGGGGCATGATCGGGTCTGGGCCGTGATGGGTTTCGGCGGGAATGGGATCACCTTCTCAATGATCGCCGCGCAGATTGTGGCCGCTGGCATCGCTGGAAAGAAAGACCCGGACGACCGGCTTTTCCGCCTGAGATGATGAGACGCCGTGGGGCCAAGGCGTTACTCCAAGATTTTGCCCGCCACCGTTATCTCAAGATCTGACCAGAGGACCAAGAGGAAACGGCAAAATTGTGCCTTTTCCCGATACGGGGCAGTTCCTACCCGGCATCGATGTCGCGGCGAAGTTTCCGTGCACGCTCCCGCTCAGCCGCGGCTACCCTTCCTCTCAAGCTGAAGCGTCAGACGCTATGGCTTGAACTAGCACCAATAGGCCCGCCCTTCTTAGGGGTCGGTTGCGGCGACTGCTTATATCTGCGGTGCGCACGTCGACTTTCTGCATTCCCAAGTCGGTCGCGTTGCAGGTCCGATCCTGAGAGAGCGTTAAGAGCAGAACTGGTCAACCGCAGCTGGGCCTTCGAAGCCTTAGTCTTGAAAAATGTTAAGTTGTTTGATGTGCGAAAAAGAGACTACGCTTCCGATCACCTTCCACCGCGTGGTTAGTATTTTAAGAAGGGGATAATGACCGAGATAATTGCAGACGACAATCGGCGTGGGCATGTGGATTGGGCTTCCATTTTTGCTGGTGCTGCCATCGCAGCCGGCGCGTGGGTGGTTTTCACCAGCTTCACCGCCGCAATAGGCTTGGGTTCCGTTTCGCCCGAAGAGGGCGAAGGATTGGGAACCTTTGCGGCTATTCTGGTCGGACTTTTTGCCTTTCTGGCGATGGTCGCTGTTTATGCTTTGGGCGGCTACGTCGCTGGCCGCATGCGTCGACGCAGCGCAACAGCGGAAGCCGAGGTTGAAGCGCGTGACGGGATCCACGGGTTGACCGTGTGGGCACTCGGTACGCTTTTGACCGGCTTCGTGGCGGCGGGTGCCATTTCAAGCGGTGCGCGGGTCGCGGGCAATGCGGCGGAGACCGCGGTCGAAGCAGCCGGTTCTGCGGTCGGCGGTGTCGCCCAAGGGGCGGGTCAACTGGCCGGTGGCGTTGTCGGAGGCGTAGGCCAGGTCGCAGGTGGCGCGATCAGTGGGGTCGGACAGCTGGCCGGTGGCGCGGCTTCCGCGATTGGCGGCGAAAATGGCGCCGGAAACATGGGCGGCAATCCGCTGGATTGAGTCACGGACCGGCTTCTGCGCAGTGAGCAAGCTGCGCCCGAACAGTTTTCCAACGAACAGATCCGCGGCGAAGTCGCGAATATTCTCGGCACCGTGCTGCGCACCGGAGAGGTGCCGGAGGATGATCTGGACTATCTTCGGAGTGCATTGGCCGCTCGGACCGAACTCACCCCGGCCCAGATTGACTCACGCGTTGAACAGGCCGTTCAGCAGGCGCAGGATTTGCGTGCCGAGGCTGAGCAGCGGCTGGAGGACGCACGGGCGCAGGCCGAGGAGGCCATGGCCGCAGCTGAGACGCGCGCACAGGAACTGCGGGCGGAAGCTGAACAGCGGTTGCAAGAGGCCAAGGATCAAGCCATTGCGGCGGCAGAGAAAGCCCGCCACGCGGCAATCTGGTCTGCGCTCTTCTTGGCAGTGTCCTCTTTGGTTGCAGCGGTGGCCGCATGGATGGGCGCGATCAAGGGTGGCGCAGATCGCGACGCGGGTCGTGTCTGGAAGGGACTTACGCGCCGCCGCTGAGAAAATCAGCGCGACGCGGCCGGGCTTTGTCTGCGTGAGCGGGCAGAGCCTGTTTATTTCCGTGCCATGCAAGCTCGGCAGCGCGGAGTCGTGGACTCCGCAGCCTTGCGCCATGCAACCGAGGGCTTCAGATGAGATCGAACTCGGTGCGGCGACCTGTCGCTGTTCGCGCACAATGTATTGGCTGCCCTCGAAAGACCGCTGGGAATATAGGTCCCGCGCGCTTCGGATTACATTAGCCGATGCAGAAGACGGCCATGCCCGCGATCAGATCGATGCCTGGGTGAGCGATTACAACACCACACGGCCCCATTCATCGCTTGGATACCCGTTTTTGCCAAACTGATGTCAGATCCTGCGCATTTCGGCCTGCGCGACGATGGGTCCTGTCGCAATTCCAGCCGGCGCGCCACCGGCGGGTTCGTCGGTGATGGCAAGGGTGGCATTCGCGACCAGAATTCGCAGATCCTCCGGGATCGGCATCGCTGCCTGCCCCTCATGCGGCATGACACCCAGCGAGATGGGCGCGCGGTCGCCCTGAATCAGCCAAAGCTCGAAATCGCGGCCTGCAGCGGGCGGCTGCCCCGCGACCGATACCCGCATCTCGCCATCGGTTTCGTCATAGAGCGCGGTCAGGCGAATGCTGTTGTCGGCCGATACCATATCCGAAACCCAAAGCTGCGGTTCGGCGTCAGGACCCGGCTGCCCGAGCCACAGCAGGGCAAGCAGCGCAGTTGATGCAAGAACAGAACCGGTGGACAGCCATTTCCAGAGCCTGACGGGGCGCACGGATGGGGACAGTTCAGGGAACAGCCGCCGTTCGACCTCATTCCACACCTTGGCGGGCGGGCTGACCGGCCGGACCTCATCCGCGATGGGGTCGAAATGCGTCTGCCATCTTGCGACCTCAGCCATAAGGGCCGGTTCGCTTAGCAGGCGGCGCTGGAACACTTCGCGCTCGGCAAGCGGTAGGATGCCAAGAACATATTCGCCAGCCGTGGCAATGTCGCGGGGATCAAGTTCCGGGGCGTCGTCGGTCATCTGGTCAGACACTCCCTCAGCCTGATCAGGCTGCGCCGAAGCCAGCTTCTGATGGTGTTAAGGGGCGCACCGAAGCGTTCGGCCAGTTCCAGATAGCTTTCGCCTTCGACATAGGCGAGGCGAACTGCTTCGGCCCGGCTTGGCTCCAGCTCTGCAAGGCAGGCTTCGATCCTTCGGCCCTCGGATCGCAGCATAGCCGCATCCTCGGGGCCGGGCCTGTCGTCCGCTAGGCGTTCTGCCGCGTCCAGATCACCGCCACCTGGCCTGCGGCGTCGCAGGTTGTCGATTGCCAGATTGCGCGTGACTGCGTTCATCCATGCCTGCGGACTTGCCACCTGCGAGGCATAACGATCGGCGTTGTGCCAGATCTTTACGAACACCTCCTGCAACACATCTTCCGCCTCCACCTGATCCTTCAAGATACGTAAACAGATCCCGAAAAGTTTCGGTGAGGCGATGTGGTAAAGCTGCCGAAACGCAGCCCGGTCCCGCAGGGCGACGCGAGCGAGCAGTTCCTGAAGCTCTGCTGCATCTGAGGTCATCGATGGCTCCGGTTAGCTGTCGTTGAGGATGCAACAGCGCACTGAACGCCGCAAGTCGTTCTCGATCTTCACGAAAGCGTGAGCTGTGCAACAAGAGACATTTAAGCCTCGTCTCTTCACTACCAACCACAGGAGGATGGAATGAAATTCTTGAATTTTGCTGTGACCACGGCGTTTGCTCTGGCAGCCACGGCCACCGTCGCGCAGGATATGCCGGCGACTGTCGCGGATATCGTGATGGCGTCCGAGGACCACACAACCCTGGAACAGGCCGTTGTCGCTGCCGAAATGGGCGAGGCTCTGATGGGCGAAGGCCCGTTCACCGTCATTGCGCCGACCGATGCTGCCTTTTCGGCACTCCCGGATGGCGCACTTGAGGATGCTTTGATGCCCGAAAACCGGGACAAACTGGTCCAGATCCTCGGCTGCCATGTGGTTGAGACGCGGGCTGTGGCCGCCGATGTCGCACAGATGATTGCCGATGATGGCGGCGCCCATCCTGTGACGACAATGGGCAACTGCAGCCTGAATCTCACGCTGGACGGCGATATGGTGAAGATCAACGACAGCGGGACCGTCACAGCTGCCGATCTGCAGGCCGGCAACGGCGTCGTTCACGTCATCGACGGCGTTCTTCTGCCGGCGATGTGATCCTGCGGCAGATAAGGCTGATACGGGCGACGGCCATGCTTTGCCCGGATTTCACTTGATTTGTTTTGAGGTTTATATTGAAGCGTCTGCGCATCGCGATCATTGGCAGTGGAATATCGGGTCTGGGGGCGGCGTGGTTGCTTTATCCGCATCACGACATCACCCTGTTCGAGAAAGAACCGCGGCCGGGCGGCCATGCGCGCACCGTGCGGGCAATGGGTGTAGATGTCGATACCGGATTCATCGTCTGCAATCGCCGCACCTATCCCTTGTTCATTCCGCTGATGGAAAAGCTTGGCGTTCTGCTGGAGCCGAGCGACATGTCGTTCTCGGCCAGTTTCGAAGGTGGGCGATACGAATACGGCACGTTCTCGACCCGCGCGATGTTCGCGCAGCCAATGTGCCTGATGGATGCCGGGCATTGGCGCCTGATCCGCGATATCCTTCGCTTCTTCCGCCAGGCGCCTGCCCATTCTGCGCATGAGGGCAGCATCGGGGACCTGTTGGGCGCGCTGCGTCTTGGCGATGAATTCCGCGAACGCTTCCTGCTGCCGATCTCAGGCGCGATCTGGTCGACGCCAACGGCCGGTATGATGCAGTTCCCGGCAAGCGCCCTGGTGCGGTTCTTCGACAATCACGGCCTGCTGTCGGTGAATGGTCAGCCGCAATGGCTGACGGTGGCGGGTGGCTCGCAGGTCTATGTGCAAAAAATCCTTGAACAGATCGCGGGCGATATTCGTATGTCCTGCCCGGTCTACGCCGTGCGGCGAGGGGCGGATGGGGTCGTGATCTTCAGCCCGCGCGGGGCAGAGCGTTTCGACAGAGTTGTTTTTGCGACCCATGCGCCGCAGGCTTTGGCTATGCTGGAAGATGCCGACAAGGATGAAATCGCTATTCTAGGTGCGCTGCGCACACAGGCGAACCGAATGGTGCTGCATTCCGATCCCCGGCTGATGCCGCGACGCCGCGCGGTCTGGGCGTCGTGGAACTATGTCACGCGGGGGGCGAGTCCGGCGACGGATCGGCCGATCAGCCTGTCCTATTGGATGAACCGGTTGCAGAACCTGAAAACCCCGCGCCCGCTCATCGTGACCCTGAACCCCGAAATCGAGCCGGATCATGTGCACAACGAAGCCAGCTTTGCGCATCCGCAATTCGATGCGGCAGCGATAGCCGCCCAAGCTCGTCTTAGCGAGATTCAGGGCCGTGGCGGAATTCACTATGCGGGTGCATGGACGCGCTATGGATTTCACGAGGACGGGTTGCTCTCAGCGCTGCGCGTGGCGCAATCGATGGTTGTCGAATGGCCGCTTGGCCCCGATCCATGGGCCGCGCCGAAGCCGGTGGCCGCGTGATGGCCGATCTGTGGGATGGCGCGTTGATCGACGCCGCGATCTGGCACGCGCGGGCGGGTGATGTGACGCGGCAGTTCCGTTATCGCTCGCTTTACGCGGCGCTGCCGGTTGACTCGCTGGAGGCCGGTCGCCTGCCGTTGCGACCTGACCGACCGGGGCTCTGGCGGTTGCGACGGCTCGATCACGGTGCTCGCGATGGCAGCCCGCTGACCGACTTCATCCAGTCGCAGTTGGCGCCGGTCGATCTGGCACATTGCCGGACCGCCTTGGTCACGATGCCGCGCGGTTTGCTTCACGGGTTCAACCCGGTCAGCTTCTGGCTGGCGCGGGATGATCTCGGCTTGCGGGCGGTGCTGGCCGAGGTGACGAACACCTTCGGCGAAAGCCATCTGTATCTTTGCCGTCATGCGAATAATCGCGTGATCGAACCGGGCGATCGGCTGTCCGGCGAAAAGCTGTTTCACGTCTCGCCCTTCCTGCCGCGCGAGGGACATTATGTCTTTCGCTTCGATGCCGCGCCGGGCCGCTTCGGGGCCTGGGTGGACTGGTTCGGCAAGGATGGCAAACTGTGGCTTCAGACCTCTATGACTGGCAAGGCGCGCGCGCTGACCACCAAGGCCCTGCGCCGCGCCGCGTTGCGCCATGCATTTCAGCCGCTGCGCGTCACCGCGCTGATCCACTGGCAGGCAGCAAAGCTGTTGTCGCGCGGTGTGCGCTATCGCACCAAACCATTACAGCTTGAGAGACGCCAATCAGAGGCTACGACGGAGAGATCGGATGTTTGAAGATCGCATAAGGTCAGAGTTCCTTCGCAGCCTGGACGGCATTCGCTTTGGCCGGTTGCGCCTGACAACGCCCGACGGCGCGACCCGTGTTTTCGCAGGCGACCAGCCGGGACCGGATGCTGCGCTGACGATCGAAGACTGGCGCACGGTTCCCTCGCTTGCGGCAAAGGGCGATATCGGCCTGACCGAGGCATATCGTGATGGCTGGTGCGATACGCCCGATCTGACGGCGCTGCTGACCCTGGGGCTGATGAATGAGGATGCGCTTGACCGCTATATCTATGGCAAGCCCCTTCAGGCATTGGCGATGCGGCTGCTGTACCTGCTGAACCGCAACACGCGGACGGGCTCTCGGCGGAATATCGCGGCCCATTACGATCTGGGGAATGACTTCTATGCGCTGTGGCTGGATGAAACGATGACCTATTCCTCGGCAATCTTTGCCGAAGGCGACGATCTGGCGATGGCGCAGCGCCGCAAATACGACCGCATCATCGAAGGGCTGGCAGGCGGATCCGGCCGCCTGCTGGAAATCGGCTGCGGCTGGGGCGGCTTTGCCGAACGCGCACTGCAGCGTGGCGATTTCGCGCCCAAGGGGCTGACGCTTTCAAGCGAACAGGCAGCATATGCCCGCGCGCGTCTGGGGCAGGGGGCCGAGATCGCGCTTCAGGACTATCGCGACGAAAAAAGCCGCTTCGACCATATCGTCTCAATCGAGATGTTCGAGGCCGTGGGCGAAAAATTCTGGCCGGTCTATTTCGGCAAGCTGGCCGAGGCATTGACCCGAAAGGGCCGCGCGATGATCCAGACCATCACCGTCGCCGACCGCTATTTCCCGCGCTATCGCAGCGGCGGCGACATGATCCGCAGCTTTATCTTTCCCGGTGGCATGCTGCCTTCGCCTTCGCGTTTCCGGGCAGAGGCCGAACGCGCCGGGTTGCGGGTTGACGACACCTTCGGATTTGGCCGCGACTATGCCCGCACGCTGTCGCATTGGCTGGATCGGTTCGACGCAAAGCGGGCCGAGGTGCAGGCGATGGGCTTTGACGACGCCTTCATCCGCGTCTGGCGCTTTTATCTGGCCGCCTGCATTGCGTCCTTCGCGGTCGGCCGGACCGATGTGCTACAGTATCGGCTGGCCCATGCCTGAGATAGCTCCAAGCCGTCGCGATGTGGCGGCTTATGGTGTGCTGGCCTTGCCCCTGGCCTTCGGCGGCTTGCCGCTTTACATCCACGCGCCTGACTTTTTCGCAACCGAAAGGGGCGTGCCGCTGGCCGCGCTTGGGCTGGCGCTGTTCTGGCTGCGACTTTTCGATGCGATGGTGGACCCGGTGGCGGGCTGGGCTGGCGACCGCTGGCCCAATAGAAGGGGCGGGCTGATCATCACAGGCGCGGTTCTGCTGGCCTGCGGGGCCGCAGCACTGTTCGCGCCGCCCGCGCTGCCGGTGCTGATCTGGTTCGCGCTGGCCCTGGCTCTGGCAAGTCTTGGGCACAGCCTGATCTCGGTCAACCTGATGACGCTTGGCGGCCTGTGGCGGCGCGAACCGGACCAGAAATCGCGGATCAGCGCCGCGCGAGAAGGGTTCGGATTGGTCGGCCTTATCCTTGCGGTGGTGCTGCCCTCGGCATTGCAGCAGCTGATCGGGCGTCAGGCGGCGTTGCTGGCCTTGGCCGCGGTGCTGGCGGTTGCGTTGCTGATAGCGCTGCCGATCTTTCGCGGATGGCTGGCCTCGGTCCGATTGCAGATCGCCGTTCCGCCCGATGCGCGGCCGGACTGGCACGCCCTGATGCCCTTCTATGCCGTGGCTGCGCTGGTGCTGCTGTCGGCGGCCTTCCCCGCCGCCCTGATCCTGATGCTGGTGCGCGACCTGTTGGGGGTCGAGGCTTTGGCGGGTGTCTTTCTGCTGACCTATTTCGCCGCCGCCTTGCCCGGCGCGGCTGTGGCAGGCTGGCTGGCCGGTTGTATAGGAGGGGTGCCGGTCTGGACGGCGGCGCTGATCCTGTCGATGGCGGGCTTCGCATTTGGAATGATGCTGGGGCCTGGCGATGTCGCCGCCTTTTTCGTCATCTGTCTTGCCACCGGCTTCTGTTTCGGCGCCGATCTGGTCCTGCCGCCCGCCATCCTTTCCGACCGGATCCAGGCCACATCGACGCAAGCCGCCGCGACCCGCGCGTATGCCGCGCTTGGCTTTTTGACGAAACTCGCGCTGGCGCTGGCGGGCGCGGTTGCGCTGCCGCTGTTGCAACTGGCGGGCTTTCGTCCGGCACAGGTGAACGACACGCATGCCTTGCAGGCGCTGCTGCTTCTTTACGCCGCGCTGCCGCTGGTTCTGCGTGGGGTCGCAGTCACGGCTTTGATCTTCCTGCACAGAAAGGGCGAGATATGAGCGAACGGATCTGGATCATGGGCGCCTCGGACGGGATCGGCGCGGCGCTTGCTCGCCTGTGGGCGGCGCGCGGTGCAAGTCTGATCCTGTCGGCGAGATCCGAGGACAGAATGGCCGATCTAGCGCAGGAACTGGGCGGGGCAGAGGTCCTGCCTTGCGACGTGACCGACCGCGACAGCCTAGATACGGTCGCGAAAGCGATCATCGATGGCGGCAAGTTGGACCGGGCGATCACGCTGGCCGCGCTTTATGACCCCGGGAAGGTGATGGAACTGGACCCTGATGAGGCGGCACGGATCGTCAACGTGAACCTGACCGGCAGTTTCAACTTCGCCCGTGCTGCAGTGCCGCTGCTGCGTCAGGGCGGGCAGCTTGCCCTGACCGGATCAGTTGCGGGCTATTTTGGCCTTCCGCAGGGCCAGATCTATTCTGCAACCAAAGCGGGTGTTATCAATCTGGCGGAAAGCCTGCGGGCCGAACTTGCCAATGATGTTGATGTCCGCCTGATCAGTCCGGGCTTTGTCGATACGCGGCTGACTCAAAAGAACGATTTCGACATGCCCGCGCTGATGCAACCCGCCGCCGCCGCTGTAGCCATTCTGAACGGCCTCGATAAAGGCGGATTCGAGGTGCATTTCCCGCGACGCCTGACTCTGCCGCTGAAATTTCTGCGTGCTCTGCCCTATGGGCTGGCAATGCGCCTGACGAAGAGGCTTGTAAGATGATGATCAGATACCTGCCGCATCTGACGCTGCTTTTTGCGGTGCTTTTCGCGCTGTCGCCGCTGGCCAGCGACGGTTTTAACGGCTTCACACCCGACCAGTTTCCGGTGGTACAGCACCGCTGGCCAGTGCAGCCCGCCGGATGGGCCTTTTCGATCTGGGGGCTGATCTATCTGTGGCTGATCGCAGGCAGCGTCTGGGGGTTGCTGAAGGCGCCGTATGATCCCGAATGGCAGAGAATGCGTCGCCCGCTTTTGGTCAGCCTGACCGTGGGCACATTCTGGATCGCCGCCGCCAATGCCTCGCCTATTCTGGCGACCGCGATGATCGTCGTCATGGTGGTCGCAGCAATCATCGCCTTTTTGCACGCGGGCGACAGGCAGCCGTTCTGGCAGGTCGGTCCAGTCGGCCTTTATGCCGGTTGGCTGACCGCAGCGACGGGCGTCGCGATTGCCGTTCTTCTCAGCGGCTATGGCATCATGTCGGCGGGTCCGGCCGCGATCCTGCTGATCCTTGCCGTGCTGGCGGTCGCGCTGTGGGTGCAGTCGCGCCGCCCTGCCGCGCTCACCTATTCCATCGCTGTCGGCTGGGCGCTGATCGGCATCGTCGCCGTCAATTGGAGCACCGAATATCGCCATGTCGCGCTGCTGACCGCTCTGGGGATCGCGGCGCTGGCCGCACTATACCTTTCGCGCGGCTGGCGGGCACGAGGCCGCTGAAGAGGCAGGGGCGCGGACCTACCACTCGACGCGCTCGCCCTTCCAGTCCCAGAAACTGCCGTTGTCTTCGGGCGTCAGCCCGTCGATCACAGCCAGCAAGGACATTGCGGATTCAGCCGGTTTGATCGTCGGATGGCGCGCGGCATAGTCTTGCGTCAGCGGTGTCTCGACCGTGCCGGGATGCAGGGCGACGACGATATGCTGCTTTTGCTTCTGCGCGATCTCTATCGACGCGGTGCGGATGATCTGGTTGTGCGCAGCCTTTGCCGCGCGATAGCTGATCCAGCCGCCAAGCCCATTATCGCCGATGGATCCGATGCGTGCCGATAGCGAGGCAAATACAGCGCGCGCATTTTCGCGCAGAATTGGGCTGAAATAGCGTAGCAGAAGCGCGACCCCGGTGGCGTTCAGCGCGAATTGCGCGGCCATGACTTCGGCGTCGATGGCGCGGATGGTCTTTTCCGGCTGATGCCCCTCGATCACCAGTGCACCCGTGGCGTTGAAGATGAGGTCAAAGCGCTGATCAGCCATCGCATCGGCGGCCCGCGCCACGCTGGCTTGATCGGTCAGGTCCAGTCCGTCGCGCCGCGACAGGCCGGTGACTTCGACGCCGCGACGCCGCAGGACGTCAGCGATGGCCGCGCCGATCCCGCCACTGTCACCAATGACAAGCGCCTTTATGTCAGCCAACGTGTGGCCATCACTCCGGCCCAAGCCGAAAACCCGGTCAGAAACCCGCCCCAGATCGTATCGGTCACGACCTGCTGCATCGACCAATCGCGCAGCGTCGCGTAATTGGTGAACTCATAGGTGCCATAGCACATCAGCCCGATCAGCGCCCCACCTATCAGCGCTTTGCCCGGTCTTCCCTCGGCCAGTGCAGGAGCCGAGACGAAATACAGAACGCCGACAATATATGCCGCATAGAATGCGGCCGCGGGCATCATACGGAACGGATCGGCAAGAAGATCACCGACGTGACGTTCGAAAATCGGCCGGATGATCTGCGTGATACCGACGATGTCGATGACCAGAAAGATGATCAGGGTCGAGGCATAGAGGATGGCAATCTGCACCGGGCATTCTCCATATTGGGGCTTCCTGAGATATGACGCGCCACGCGCTCTCAAAGTTGCAGGAAAGCCAGGTGATCAGCAGGCTGAAGACGATCATGAATGCGCGGGTCGATACTGCCGGCAACTTTGGGCGACCGGAATGAGTTATTCGGACTGCATGACAGAAATAGCCTGTGGGCCAAAAAGATATGCAAAGCCTTGCCTTCGAACCGGGTCGAAACTGCTGGCGTGTTGCGGCGGCCGATCGGCTGTCCGTCATCGTGGATGGGCAGGACTATTTCCGCATCCTTCGCGAGGTGCTGCTGAAAGCAGAGCGTATGGTCATTCTCGTCGGTTGGGATTTTGACTTCGAGATCGAGATGCTGCCCGGTCAATCTGATGACAACGGCGATGCGCCTGACGGTTTTCCGAACGCCATCGGTCCGTTTCTGGATGCACTTGCGGCGCGACGCGAGGGACTGGATATCTATCTGCTGAAATGGAGCGGGGGTGCGCTGATTGCGCCCGGGCGCATCCTTCCGGCATTCCAGATCAAGCTGCTTTCGCCGAAGCAGCTCCATCTGGCCTTTGACGGCCACCATCCCATCGGCGCCTGCCATCATCAGAAAATCGTTGTTGTCGATGACGCGCCGGTATTCTGTGGCGGTATCGACGTCACCGAAGGTCGCTGGGACAATCGAGAGCATGCATCATTTGAAACATTGCGTCGCTTGAAGAACGGCGAGATCGCGCAGCCATGGCATGACACAACGACGCTGATTTCAGGAGATGCCGCGGCTGCCTTCAGCGAGTTGTGCCGGAACCGATGGGAACGCGCGACAGGCGAGCCGATCGGCGAAGATTTTACACGGGGGGGGATATCTGGCCATCAGACCTAGCGCCGGATTTCGAGAATATCGAGGTTGCAATTGCCCGCACAGCGCCTCCCGAAGCCGATCGCCCCACGGTGACGGAAATCGAGACGCTTTACCTCGACAGCATCAGGGCCGCCCGGGACTGCCTCTACCTCGAGCCGCAATATTTCGCCGCCGACAGTATCACCGATGCCGTCCGGGCACGCCTGCGAGAGCCAGACGGACCCGAGATCGTCGTCATCAATCCACACGCAGCGCAGGGGAACGTCGAGGATGAGGCGATGCATGTCACCCGCAGCCGCATGATCCGCGACCTGGCGCAGAATGATCCTTACAATCGCTTTCTGATCCTGTCGCCGGTCAATGACGCGGGTGAGGATATCTATGTCCATTCCAAGACCAGCATCATCGACGATGTGTTCCTGCGCATTGGCTCAAGCAATATCGACCGCCGCTCGATGGGGTTCGATACCGAAAGCGATGTGGCGCTGATCGCGGAAAAGGACACGGATCGGCGGCG
This sequence comes from Paracoccus albus, assembly GCF_027913035.1. NCBI lineage: Bacteria > Pseudomonadati > Pseudomonadota > Alphaproteobacteria > Rhodobacterales > Paracoccaceae > Paracoccus > Paracoccus albus. The sequence goes on along the minus strand of NZ_CP115775.1, from coordinate 2,516,049 downwards.
TATCATCGCGATCCGCAATGACCTTTTGGCAGAACATCTCGGAGTCGAGGCAGATCAGGTCGCTGAGGCGATCGACAGGACAGGCAGTATCATCGCGGCTATCGACGCGCTAAACGACAGCGAAAGGCGCGGGTTGCGCCCGATTACGCCACGCAAGGAAACCCTGCTGGGCAAGTTCCTGTCCGACACCCGGCTGTTCGATCCTCGCTATCGTCAAAGCGCGCAAGCCCGCATCGGCATTACATCACGGCATGTGATGTACGGCTCTGCCGCCGTGGTTGCCGGCGTGCTGCTGCGGCGGCGCAATCGCAGGGCGCGAAGTCGTGGCAAGCGATAGCCACCTTGAGTGGTAATGGGTTGCAATCCCGCGCGGTTGGCTGGACCAAGGCCGGGAAGCGAAGCTGACGACGGAACGGACGCTCGATGACAGGCAGGTTCAACAGGGGATGGGTGCAGCGACTGCGCGTGCAACTGCGCAAGATGTGGGTGCGGGTTGTCCTTTACAGTCTTGCCGGGGTGCTGCTGGCGCTGCTCGCGCCACTTATCGGGCCGATCCTGCCCTATGTCCCGAAAATCGATCTCGCCTCAGGTTCGGTTGACGCGCTGCTCAATATCATCGCGTCCTCTATGCTGGCGGTCACAACCTTTTCGATGTCGATTCTGGTCGGGGCCTATGGCTCGGCCACCTCAAACGCGACGCCCCGTGCGACCAGGCTGCTGGAGGAGGATCGCACCGCGCAGACGGCGGTTTCGATATTTATCGGCTCCTTCCTGTTCAGTATTGTCGGGATCATCGGCTTGTCGGCTGGGCTTTACAGCGACAATGCGCGCGTGCTGCTGTTCGTGGCGACACTTGGCGATATCGCATTGATCGCCTGGGCTTTGGTGCGTTGGGTCAACCACCTGAACGATTTTGGCAGGATGAGCGACATCATCGCCCGGATCGAAACAGCGGCGAAACCCGCCGCGCGCCTGTATCGCGATTATCGTGCGCTTGGCGCCGTACCGCGGTCCGATATTCTGTCTGAGGATGCACCGATGGTTATGGCTGACCAGTCCGGTTATGTTCAGTATATCGATATCGAGAAACTGCAAACTCTTGCCGACCATCTGAAGATGAAGGTCGAAATCCGCCGTATGCCCGGCAAATATGTCCACCGCGGAGAGCCATTGCTGCGCCTTAGCGGTCCCGTGGAGGATGAGGCTCTCGCGACATTCCGCGAGGCTTTCTCGCTTGGCGAAGCGCGCAGCTTCGATCAGGATCTTGGCTATGGGTTGATTGTTCTTGGCGAGGTTGCCAGCAAGGCGCTGTCACCCGGCATCAACGACCCCGGCACGGCCATCGAAGTCTTGCGCGCCGGAACGCGTGTGCTGGAAGTTCTGCACGAGGACCCTGATCCAGAGGCCGAAGTAACCTACGGTTCGGTCTATGCGCCGCCGCTGGACATGGCGAACCTTTATTCGGTCTTCTTCTTTCCCATCGCCCGTGACGGGGCCGCTGTGATCGAGGTGCAGGAGGCACTGCAGGATTGCCTGCGCGCCGTTGCGGATTTTGGTGGTCGCGCGGCCGCGCAGGAAGAAGCGAGGCGAGCCCGAAAACGTGCGGAAGCTGTGCTTGAAGCGGATTGGGAGCAGCAGGTTCTGTCCGGCGCGTGACACAGGTCGCAGCGCCCCAAGGCTAAAGGTCCGCCTGTCATAAGGTTGTTCGTGGTATTCTCGAATGTCCTACATCGGCACCCTTCAGCATGATCATAAAGAAATGAAATTGCTCGTGATTTACTTTATACGGCCGTGCATCAGAGCGATTCTGACGGTGCCAATGCGATGCAACTCACCACCGAAGGCCATATCATGACCAAACCGAACCAGCCCGCCACAGACACCCTGCTGACCGACATCGCCCAGCGCCATTTCCACAGGCTGAAGACGCTGGAGACCCTCAAACGCGACGCGCTGGATTTCCACGATGTCGCAGTCTGGGCGATCCGCAGCGCGCTAGTAGAGGCCCATGCCGCTGGCTTTGCCGCCGCCACGAAATGAACCTGAGTATCGACATGACCCGCAAGCCCGCCCGAACCAATGACGCCGCCGTTGCTGCCTTCATCGCGAAGAAAGCCGAAATCGACGCGATGCTGGCCCGGTTGCAGTCCTTCAGCGACGACCACTTCGGTGCCGACTCGGAGCGGCTGAACTGGGGCGACCTCGGCAGCCTCGAGTATCAGGCCCATCTACTGAAGCAGATCATCGATTTTGCCTTTGGCGAGGGCGAACACGCTGCCTGACAGGCTGGCCCGTGCCAACCGCTGAGCCACGCCCCACGCGGGGCCCGGCTCCGTAGAAGCCGACCGCAGCCTGGGGCGGCGATACACGGAGTTAACGATGACCAAACTTACCGACACCCAGACCCTGATCCTGACCCGCGCCAGCGCCCGGCCGGGCAATCTCGCCCTGCCGCTGCCCGAGGGGCTGCCTGGCGCCGCCGCGAAGATGGCTATTGGGCGGATGATCGAGCTCGGCTTCATCGAGGAGGTCGAGGCCAATCTCCGGCGCGGCGAGCCGCTCTGGCGCGAGACCGGCGATGGTCATGGCACCACGCTGATCGCCACCGGGGCCGGGTTGGACGCCATCGGCATCGATCCGGTCGTGGTCAAGACCATGGCGGGGTTGCGCGGTGCCAAGCCCGAGGCCATCGCCGCCGCCCAGCGCCCCGGCACGAAACAGGCGCAGCTGATTGCCATGCTGCAGGCGCCGGAGGGCGCGACCATTGCAGAGATCGCCGAGGCAACGGGCTGGCAGGCACATTCGATTCGTGGTGCGATTTCCGGTTCGCTGAAGAAGAAACTGGGCCTGACCGTGACCTCCGAAAAACTCGCAGAGAGGGGCCGGGTCTATCGACTTGCCGGGCATGTTGGCCCTTCGATCAGATAGGACCAGCCCGTCAAATGGCGGCAAAGCGGGAGAAAGCGCTAATTCGCTGCAGTTACTCGAACGACCGCTTCACGGTGAATCTAAACTCGTTCGGCAAAGCGCCTGATGCGTTGCACCAGGCGCCTCTTGTTCCTGTCACATAGCGTTACTTGATGGCGAGGATGTCGAAGTTTTGGACGTTAGAGACCACACCGTCGTCCCACCCGCCAGCGACCAACTCCGCTGCCCGTTCGTTCAGCAGCCCGGCGACTTGACCGGCAAAGTGTGCTTCACGGCCAGCATTGTTAGTGAAGATGTCGAAGATTGCAAAGGATGTTTCGTCAATCTGCAGCGCCGCCCAGAACAATGTGCCGGGTTCGGTTTCTCCGACGATGGGACCAGCTGCGGTCAGCAAGGCTGCCAATTCCGGCCCTCTGCCGGGTGCTGCCTCGAGCGTGATGTACGTGGCTGTCGTGGCCGAGTAGAGATCAACCGGTTCCCTCACCGACAGGACATCGGAATTGTTGATATTCGCGACAACACCATCGTCCCAGCCCCCGGCGACCAGCGCGTCGGCATTTTGGTTCAAAGCCGCGGCCACAGCGCCGGAGAAATGCGCATTGCGCGCTTCTTCATCCACGAAGATATCAAAGATCGCGAGCGTATCGTCGTCTTGTAAGGCAAACCAAAGCACGGTGCCTGGTTCGGTGTCCGCGACAATCGGGGCGGCTCCGGCCAGAAATTCGGCGAATGCTTCGGTCTGGCCTTCAGCGGCGGACATGGCGATGTAGCTGGCAGTGTGATTTTCCATTGGGGTTTCCTGTGCGGCTGCAGATGTCGTGATCAAGGCCAAAGCGGTGAGTGTCTTGAGAATTTGGTCTTTCATGGTCGCCTCCTGATTGAGAGGTTGTTGTGTTTGGTTTCGATGCACCCTTTTCTCATGCCGAATGCCTCAGGCACCAATCCCGAACTTCTATTCTTTGATAGACATGTGCTATGGTGAACCTCATGGCGGAAAGTGACGGAGACTGTGGCAGTGGAGATGAACCAGATCAGGTATTTTTTGGCTGTCTGCCAGCATCGCAACTTCACCCATGCAGCTAGCGCCTCAAATGTTTCCCAACCGTCCTTGACGACCGCGATCAAGAAACTTGAACACGAGCTCGGGGGTGATCTGTTTGTCAGGGACCGCGCGGGATGCAGGTTGACGGCACTCGGAAAACTCATGCAGCCAAGGCTACAGAAAGCGCATGACGAAACGCAGGCAGCTAAGGCAGAAGCCGTCCGCCACACGCGACTAGAGCGGGTTCCTGTTTCTGTCGGTGTTGGCGAAACGATTGGTCACAACCGGATTTCAGCCGCCGTGGAACGCTTCCGTACACGATTGCCGCAAGCCGAAATAGAGTTGATCGTGGCGTCTGCCTCCAAGCTTATGGCCGGATTGCGAGAGGGTGAATTTGACGTCGTTGTCACAGCGGCGACGGTCAGTGAAGACCTCTATCGAATAGACCAGCTCTATGACGAGGCCTACAAGGTTGTGGTGTCCAAGTCGCACCCGTTGTCTGGACGAAACGCTATTTCTCTTTCGACACTCGCTGAAACTGACATGCTCGATCGACCCAATTGCGAAATGCGCGATGCGTTGCATCGGGCATGTGCAGACCAAGGTCACGAACTCTACGCGGCCTATCGGTCAAATCGCGTGGATTGGTTAGTCGAACTCGCGCGGCAGGGATTAGGCGCGGTGATTTTGCCAACCACGGCAATTCCAGCAGACAGGGGCCTCGTTTCGATACCCATCGACGGCCTTGAAATTTCGCGAACTGTTTCTGCTCTTCGTTATCGGCACCAAACGACGAGACCAGAGACAAATGATCTGATCCGTGAGATTGCGCGTGTGTAGGCGTAGTATCATTGATGGCCGACATTCGCGCATAGTGCAGTAACTGGTACTTTGGGCTCAAAGCTGCCTTTGAGCTTGTTAGCCGACCGGATCACTCGTCCTCCAGCAGCTGATACGCCAGAGTTCTAAGCGCATGCGCCGCAACCAGTGGGACCACGCCATTGCCACAGAGGCGGAGCCTGTCTACCCGGTGGGCCAGCCCATCAGAGCCTCGACGAATAGCGGGTTCAGCGGCCGGACATCACCCAGCAGCTTTGCGACCACATCGGCGCTGGTGCTGTCGCCGCAGATCAGCCGGTGCGGCCCGAGTTGCCAGAGATCGCCCGGCACCGAGACCGGATCGGCGGGTGGTTCTGGAACCTCGTCCTCGCCCTCGGTCGCGCCGTCATCTGCCAGATCCGGATCCTGTAGCAGCGCCTCCAGCTCGTCCTCGGCAAGGCCCAGCAGCGAGAGGTCGAAATCGTCGGCCAGCAGCCCGGCCACCTCGTCGCGCAGCATTTCCTCGTCCCAGTCGCCGAGTTCCGTCAGCTTGTTGTCGGCGATCCGGTAGGCCCGGCGTTCGGCCTCGTCGAGATGGCTGAGCCGGATCACCGGCACCTCATGAAGCCCCAGTTCCGTTGCCGCCAGCACGCGGCCATGACCCGCGATCAGCTCGCCATCGTCCCCGACCATGCAGGGCACGTTCCAGCCGAAGCGGGCCATGCTCGCCGCGATCCGGGCGACCTGATCGGGCCCATGCATCTTGGCGTTTCGGGCATAGGGGCGCAGGCGCTCGATCGGCCAGAACTCGATCTGGCGCGGCGCGAAGGTGAGGTCCATGGGGCAGGGTCGTCCTGTGGTTTTGGGTGGTTTCTCAGCGGGTGGATCCCGGTGGCTTCCGCCTCGCTGGATCCCGTCGCTGGCTTCCGCCAAGTGGATCCTCGGAATCCACCCGGAATCCACAAGGAATCCACCCTGCGAAGATTCTTAAGGCCTTGTTTTATTGATCGAAAAAGATCTTTTGTGGCTCAGGTGGATTCCGCCTGGATTCCCCGGTGAAGTCGCCTGACGCTGGCAATCTTCTGCGCTGCGCCCCCCCGAATACAGATCGCGTCGGGGAGGAACCATGGCAAGGGGGAGGTGTGGAGGGTCTGACCTGATGAGCACCTGAGAGGCGTCTGTTCTCCGGGCGCTCGTCTTCGATCCTTGGGTTATGAGTCAACCCGGGCACGAATGTCAAACTGTTTTGTTGCGGGTTTGTTCGTGTGGCGCTTTCAAGGTCTCGCACGCTGTATTGTCCAGGTTAAGCTCCTCGCGGCGCTGCCTCGCTGAAACGCAGCAGAACGCTCAGGCCCGGATTGTTATCGTTCATTGTCACTGCTGCGGTGTGTAGCTCCGCGATCGCTCTGACCATGCTAAGGCCCAAGCCGTTGCCAGGAGTGGTTCGGCTTTTCTCAAGGCGATAAAAGCGGCGGAAGACCTTATCCCACTCCTCCGCTGGGATGCCTGGTCCATCGTCTGAAACCTGAAGCAGAACGTTGTTTTCTGCCCTTGCCAGTGTCACCTCGATCCGCGTTCCCGAGGGACTGTGGCGCAGGGCGTTTTCAACGAGGTTTGCAATCATCTGGGTTAGCAGCTGCTGATCGCCTTGAACCGTCGCGTCCTGATCCTCAATGTCAAACACCAGCGTCTGATCGTTTTCTTCGGCAACGGGACCATAAGCATCCTCAATCCGGGCGAGGATCGGGGCAAGCGGGGTCGCGGCGAACCGAACTGAACGCTGACCGGCCTCGATCTGCGCGATCCGCAGCAGAGCATGGAATATCTCGATCAGATCGTCGGCAATCTCGACGGCCTGTTCCGCGACCTCCCTGTTCTCACGCGTCAGATCGGGCGCATTCAGCAGCACATCCAACCGCTGCCTCAGACGCTGCATCGGGGTGCGAAGATCATGGGCAATATCTGCTGATATCTGCTTCTGGCTGTCGACCATCTTCTGAAGCTGGGCGATGGTCCGGTTGATTTCTTCTGCCATGCGGACAAGATCATCGCTGTCGGAGCCAGTCGTGGGGACGCGACGTTCCAACTGGCCCATCGCCACCGACTTCAATGTCGCTGAAATCTGGGTCAGCCGCTGTTCGGTTCTGCGACCTACAATGATCCCCGCAAGCAAACCAGCAAGCAGCAAGAGGATGAAGCCTGCAACGAAACCGCGCTCGAGAACCTCGCGCAGCTCTTCAAGAAAATAGGTGCTTGTGCCCAAGGTCAGCCGGTTCGGGCCGAGTTGCACCGAATGTAGCAGATAGCCGGTAACATCCTCATAGCGTGGCTTTTCGGCGTGAATTGCATCGATGGGGACATAGCCGCTGCCCTGTCCGTCGATGGCATCGACATTTCCGGCCAGAACGGTGCCATTGGCGTCCTCAAGCAGGTAGATCCGATAGTCTTCGAAATTGAACCCGGCAAAACCTCCTAGCTTTGCCTGAACCGCCTCCAGCCCATCGCTTTCATAGAGACTTGCGAAACCGGCCGCATCATCGGCCAGTTGATCTGATACCCATTCACTGATCTCGCGATCCGCGAAATGATAGCTTAGCCCGAATACCAAGGCGGTAATGATTGCGTAAAGCGCCGCGAACCGTAGTGACAGGCGCGCCGAGGTCGAGCGCAGGAAGCGCGATATGCCAGTGTGCCTAGCCATGCAGGCTGTAGCCCGCGCCGCGGACGGTGTGGATCAATTCGGTGTCGAAAGGTTTGTCGACCTTGTTACGCAAGCGGCTGATATGGGTCTCGACGACATTGGTCTTGGGGTCGAAGTGAAAGTCCCAGACCGATTCCAGCAACATGGTGCGGGTTAACACACGTCCGGCGTTGCGCATCAGATATTCCAGCAGGCTGAATTCGCGGGGTTGGAGGTCCAGCGACAGGCCCGCCCGCGTGACCGTGCGACGGATCAGGTTCATTTCCAGATCGGCCACCTGCAGGACGGTTTCCTCGGTCTTCAGGGGGGGTCTGCGGGTCAGGGCCGCCAGCCGCGCCGACAATTCCTGAAACGAGAACGGCTTGACCAGATAATCGTCCGATCCGGCCTCAAGCCCCTCGACCCGGTCGTCGATGCCGTCCATCGCTGACAGGATCAGGATCGGTGTCTCTACCCCTGCGCCGCGCACCGATTTGATCAGTGTCAGCCCGTCCAGTCCCGGCAGCATACGGTCGAAAATCATCACATCGTAATTGTTGTCCAGCGCTGACAGGAAGCCTTCGCGGCCATTATCGCAGTGATCGACCAGATGCCCCTGCGCGCGCAGGCTGGAAGAGATATATTCCGCCGTTTCGGTATGATCCTCTACCACAAGAACGCGCATTTGTGTTGCTTTCAGTTGCTCCCTTCGCTGGGATAACCCACCCTGTGTCTTGGTCAAGCCTGCGGGACATTACGGATTGTTATAGTTCCGGCAACGGCGCGGACAGGTCTCGCTTGGTAAATGGCGGCGAACACAAGCTCTCCGCCTATCAAGCAGGACCAGATAATGACAATAACCGAGGCCTATTCGGCCCAGCGGCCGGCCGCGACGCACGCCCGGCAAATTCTGCGCCCGACGCTGCAGGATATGCAGCTGGACAACACCGCACGTCGGTTCCTGCTCGCTGTTCTGACGGGATCCGGGCTTTTGCGCATTTGGGCGATGTTTGCCGTGCCTTTCACCGACACGACCGAAGCGCGCTATGCAGAAATCGCGCGCAAGATGGTCGAGACCGGAAACTGGCTGACGCCGCAATTCGACTATGGCGTGCCCTTTTGGGGTAAGCCGCCGCTACATACCTGGCTGTCGGCGAGCGGGATGCAGTTGTTTGGCGTGAATGAAGCCGCCGCGCGCCTGCCAATCCTGCTGACGGCGCTGGCTGTGCTGTTTCTCGTCTGGCTCTGGGTGCGCGATAACGTTGGGCGAAACACCGCACTGGTCGCGACTGTCGTACTGGCAACGATGGCGATGTTCTTTGGCGCATCCGCCTTTGTGATGACCGACATGCCGATGGTCCTTGGCACGACACTGGTCATGGTCGGGTTCTGGCAGGCGGTCAGCGGGGCAGGCAGCCGCTGGGGCTATGCCGTTTTCCTGGGGCTGGCGATCGGAATGCTTGCCAAGGGTCCGGTGGCCGTGGTCCTTTGTGCCATCCCGCTGACGCTTTGGCTGGCATTGACGCGGAACTGGCACCTGTTGCGTCAGCTTCTGTGGAAACGGCGCATAACGATGCTGATGGTGCTGGTGGTGCCTTGGTATGTCGCCGCCGAAATTGCCACGCCCGGTTTCCTGCACTATTTCCTGATTGGCGAGCACATTCAGCGCTTCCTGACCCCCGGCTGGCAAGGCGATCTTTACGGGTCCGGGCATAAGGAAGCAAAGGGAATGATCTGGCTGTTCTGGCTGATGGCGGCTTTGCCTTGGAGCTTGGTTCCGGCCTTGTTGCTGACCCGTCCCGGCGAGACCCTCACGACCGTCCGACAAGATCGCTCTGGCTGGCTGATCTATCTGCTGCTTTGGGCTGTGTCGCCGCTTTTGCTGTTCACACCGGCATCCAACATCCTTGCCGCCTATGTTCTACCGGGCCTGCCTGCCGCCGCCGTTCTGCTGGTCACGCTGTTCGCAAAAGTAATCGGGCCTCAGCCGAGCCGTGTGGCGCGCGCAGTGTTTGCCATCGCGACATCGGCGATCTTCGCGGTTTTCCTCTTGCTGACTTCGGCCGCCATTTTTGCACCGCAACAGATCCGGCTGAAAACGGACAGGGGACTGGTCGCCGCCGCCAATACGGCGTTGTCCGGCGCACCGCTTTATACCGTTGGCGGGCGCAGCTACTCGGCCGAGTTTTATTCGGAGGGTAAGGCGCAGGCGATTGAGATCGACGACCTGGCCCGACTGTCCGCCGACAGCACACCGGCCGCGTTCTCTGTACCACCGGGCTTGGCGCCAGAGGCCACGGCATTGGGACTTGAAAACCTGGGTGAATATGGACGGCACGTCCTGTTCGTAACCCCTGCCGCAGGCGAGGTGAAATGATGAGTCGCATGCAGAATATCACCCGCGAAACGGCAAACACCATGCCACGGGCAATCGACCTCGGACCGACGGCGCCGGATCTGTCCTTCGTCATACCCGCCTTCAACGAGGCGGAGAATATTGCGGAAACACTGAACCGGGTGTCGCGCAAGGCGCGCAGGCTTGCTCCGCAGTCTGAAATTCTGGTGGTCGATGATGGCAGTACCGATGCCACCCTTGAACTGGTTCAGTCTGGCCATTGGGGCGTGCCGGTCCGCGTGTTGCGCCTGTCGCGCAATTTCGGAAAAGAGCAGGCGATCATGGCCGGGCTGCGGCATGCGGCGGGCAGGGCTGTTGTGATCCTCGATGCCGACCTGCAAGAGCCCCTGCGCTATGTCGACACGATGCTGGAAAAATACCGCGAAGGCTATGAGATCGTCTATGCGGTCCGCGCCCATCGCGACGACGAAAGCTGGCTGAAACGCCGCTGCACCGCCGCCTTCTACCGCTTCCTGAACATCGGCAGCGAGGTGCCCATGCCCGCCGGTGCACGCGATTTCCGGCTGATGGACCGCAAGGTCGTCGATGCACTTTGTGCCCTGCCAGAGAGCAACCGCTTCATGAAGGGGCTTTATGCCTGGGTCGGCTTCCGCTCGCTTGCGATCCCGGTCGAATTGCAGCCGCGCGGTGGGGGCAGCACCAAATTCGGCTTCCGCCGTTTGCTGAAACTTGGGATGACCGGGCTGACCGCCTTCACCGACTGGCCTCTGCGCATGTGGACCGGGATCGGCATGGTCCTGGCCTCGCTGTCGATCCTATATGGGCTATTCCTGGCCAGTCGCACCCTGTTTCTGGGCCATGACGTGCCGGGCTGGTCGACACTGGCGGTGGCAATCTTCTTTTTCAGCGGCATCCAGCTGATGTCCATCGGTGTGCTGGGCGAATATCTGGCGCGCGTTTTCAGCGAAGTCAAAGGTCGCCCCGGCTATTTGATTGCCGAAGATGTCACCATTGCCGGGATGCCCGAATGTTAGGCGCCGCCGCGCGTTTCGTCCTTACCGGAGGGGCGGCGACGCTGGTGCATCTGGCCGTCGCGATCATGCTGATCCGGCTTGGCGTTGCACCGCTGATCGGCAATTCTGCAGCCTTCGCTACCGCATTCATGGTCAGCTTCTGGGGGCATCACCTGTTCACCTTCGCCGGGCATGGTGTGGATGCGCAAAACTCGCTATCCCGCTTTGCTATTGTTGCAGTCCTTGGGTTCATCGCCAATGAGTCGGGCCTTGCGCTGTTGTTGAAGCTTGCAACGACACCGGCGGAGCTGGCTCTGCTCTTCTCGACCTTGCTCGCTGCGGTGTTCACATTTTTCCTGTCGCGATACTGGGCCTTCAAACCTGATCCTTCGCCAACGCCGTGATGGTTCAGGGTCATCATACACGGCCGCTGGCTTGCCAGGGCTCTCGTTTTGGGAGGGTATCCGTTACTTCGATATTGCGCAGCATGCCGCCCGCGATCAGCCCGTCCCGCACCCAGCGCAGGGCCCGCCACCACTGCGCGTAGTGGCGACGCGCGGCGGCGATCTGGTCCGGATGCGGCGAGAAGGTAACTGGGCAGGCGCGGAGTTCGACCGTCCGCCATTTGCCGCGCGACAGCACCCGGGTCGTGCCGACTGGGATGGTGATCGAGCGTTCGCCGTGCTGGTTGCGCTTCATCTCGACCGGGACACAGCGTGGAACGGCGCCGGGCATCCAGTCAGGGGTCAAGCCGGCGCGGGCCAGTTCGGCGATGCGGATCGCCATGCGCAAGCCACCGAGCGAGGTCGGCAAGCCTGCGACACAGGCCGCGACGACCTCGGCATCCTCGTGCGTCGAACTGTCCGGCTTGTACCGCCCGCCGTCGATGCGACAGCCCAGTGCGGCGCGCTGCATCAGCACGTATTCGAGGCCGAAGCCCAGACCTTCGCCGCGTTCGGGGTCGGGAGGCTCTGGCAGGTCCAGCCGGGCTTTCTCGATGCGAAAAGCCCATTCCAAGGCCTGCTGGGCGCCCAGCGCGCGGCGGGTGCGGGTGGATTGACCACCTTTGGTCGGGAAGCTGGGATGAACCGTCAAAGCACACCCCGCATTCTCAGCCGTTCCGGCGTGACCAGCCCTCGCTCCAGCATGGCATTGCGCACCGTGTTCGAGATTGCGTTGGAGGGCAGGTAGCCGTCGCCGTTGACCATGCTGGCATAGAAACCCGCGATCTCGTCCATACTGGCGCGAGGTGCGTCGGCTGGCTTGCCGCCGCGCTTCCGGCGCTTGTCGCCGTCAGCGAGCTTCCCGGCCTCGGCGCTCCTTGCCGCCCGTTCCATCGCCCTGTCCAGCGCCCTCGGCCCGTCCGGCGGATTGGGATGGGCGCTGCGGCTGTCCCGGGCCACGGCGACGATCCGATCCTCGGTCAGCCCGAGATCGGTGATCCAGCGGCGGACATGTTCGCGAGGTGGCCAGCCCTGCCACCAGCCCGGAAGGCCGGCATCGGTGTCGAAACCGAGGGCGTCGAGCAAGTTTGCGAAAAGCTCTTCAAATCGATCATCGCGCGCCCGCGCGTCCTCCTCCTCCTTTACTGGTTCCCTTAAAGGTTCTCTTACAGGGTTAGTCTCCGAATTTCGGAGATGGAAACCGGCCAAATTCGGAGATGGCTTTGGCGATTTTTCGGAGATGGCTCCATCTCTGGAATCCGGACATGGATCGTCGCTGCCATCACCATCCTCGGGCTCGGAATCGCTGTTGTCGCCATCGCCTGAAGGATCCGGAAACCGGTCCTCGAAGCCGAGGATGTATCGGGTTGCCTGACGCCGATGCGTCTGTGGATCGTGGCATCGAACCCGGTGGATCAGCCGCGCCTCTTCCAGCGTCCGGAGATGATCGTTCAGCGATGACACCGACATCTCGCAGTCTGCGGCCAATCGCACTTGCGTCGGGAAGCAGCCGAAATCGGGATTGTGGCGGTCGCAGAGATGCCAGAGCACGATCTTGGTGGCGGGCTTCAGGCCACGCTGCAGGATCGCCCAGTTGGTCGCGAAATGGCTCATGCGCAGGCCCTCCGGGACGCCGAGGCGCTCGGCCGTTGACGTTTGTTCAGCGCCTGCACCCTGGTTGTGATGCCGTGATCGGCCAAGGCGCCCAGCGCGTCCTCGACCGAGCGGACAAGCGCCCAGCCGAAGCTTTGGGCCTTCGCCATGTCGCGGAACGCCTTCTGGGCGGGGCTAAGACGGCCAGAGGGGCTCTTCACTTCGAGAAACAACACCTGACCGCCGGTCAGGACGATCAGGTCGGCGAAGCCCGGGAATACGCCCATGCCGGTCAGGATCGCCTGGCGCTGGCGTGCGGGTTTGCTGCCCGATCCGACCTCATTGGCGGAATGGTGGATGATGGCATCGCGGGGCAGGACGATCCGCAATGTGTGGACAATGGCGCGCTGGATATCGGCCTCTGGCGTGCGGCGGGTCATGCGTCACCACGTTTCGCTTTGCGGTTCGACACGGCGATCAGCAGACCGGCAAGGGCCAAGGCCTCGCGGCGTTCCTGATCTTCGGGGCTGTGCGCGGCGATGGCGCGGCAGGCCAGGATGATCAGGCTGTCCGGGTGATGGACGAAATCGGCGACAATGCCCCGGGCCTCAGAGAGGCGCTGGGCGGGCCAGTCCGGCGGGCAGGCAGTATCGGTCGCAGAGCTATGATCGATAGCGGCATCGGGAATCTGGGTCATAGCGTTCATTTCCGCCCCCGCACCTTGCTGGCGGACTTCTCTGCGACCCGCGGCATTTCCTGCGACTGCAACCAGTCCTGCACAACGCTCATTCGGTAAAAGATCTTGCGACCGGCACGGACACAGGCCGGGCCTTTCCGGCGGCGCTCCCAGCGCCCCAGCGTATCGACCGTCAGGCCAAGTTCCTGCGCAAGATCGTATCGGCTGATCCAGCCGCGCAGCAGGCGCGGTTCAATTGCCGGTTCCGCACTCATGGGTTGTGTCATGCTCTTGCCTCCATCTTGCATCGCCCGGACCGGGCCGCTGACGGGGAGAAGAACAATCACATAAAAAGGCCCGGCAGGGAGGCGGAAGGTGGCGTAACCTCCCGGAGGTTATGCCACCCCATGTTTTGCTGGGTTTGGCGATGCGGATGCATTGCGAGACAGGCTGTCAAGAGGCAAAATCCGGCGACCGGCAGAACCGGTTCTGCCGGTTGCCGGTGACAGATTCAGCCTTTGTTGGGGCTGGAACATGTCAAGAACAAAGACTCGGTTATCCCCAGTGAAATCGTCTGGACAAGTCTCGCTCTGGTGGTGAAGAAGTCGGCCAATCACGCCGGATGCGGTCGAGCGACGCGAGCCTTTTCAAGGCCCGTGCTCGGGAAAGCTGTGTCTGCGCGCGAGAGGACTGAGGCAAGGCGCTTTGCGGCCGGAAGAAGGACAGCCCAGCGCCTAAGAGCAGGGAGAGGAAAGAAGATGGGATTGCCGCAACGCACGTTTTTCACGGTTCAGGAGGTCGCGATCAGATGGGATTGCAGCCTCGATGATCTGGCGGGGTGGGCTGTCGCAGGAAAGCCGGAAATCGTCATGGCGATCGAGCCGATCCAGCAGAACGGAACGATCCTGTCAGGGCTGGTCGTGGTGCCCGTGGTCGATATCCTCAGCATGTTCCGGCGCTGGGCCAGCGGGCCGCAACGCCGCGTGATCCGACGGTTTCGGCCGGTTGGCACGAAGGATTGGATAATGATCGCGGATCCCGAGGATTACATTACTGTCGAACTGTCCGACCTGCTGATCCTTGTCAGCGAGGTTTATGAATTCGAGATTGCCCATGGTCTCGCCAAGCGCGCAACAGACCCCGGCGGAGCGCCATCGCGCTATGACTGGGAAGGGCTGTATATTTCCCAGATGGTCCGTTTGCACGAAGATGGTTTGCCAGCAACGCAGGGTGAATGGGTTGCGGAAGTTCAGGACTGGTTCGCAAAGACCTCTCCGGGTCGCGAGATACCTGATGAGAGTACGATCCGAAGGCGACTGACCCCGATCTGGCGGGCGCTGCGGGAAACCCGATAGCGCCCCTTGCGAGAAGCCGACTATTGGTCAGGCGCTTTTGCGCGCCTGATCATCTTGCGCCCCGGCATCATGCACCAGCACCGGCTTCGGCCGGAAGGCGCTGGCCACGGCATCGACGCCAGCACGCAGGGGTGAATCCATCAAATGGGCATAGCGTGCAGTGGTCTGCGTCTGGCTGTGACCCAAGAGCTTTCCGATCATTTCCAGTGACGCACCGCCACTGACCAGTAGCGAGGCGAAGGTGTGGCGCAAGTCGTGAATGCGGACATCGGGAATGTTCACCTGCTTCTGGATCTGATGCCAGAAGCGGCGGATTTCCTTCACAGGCTGGCCCGGCACATCGCCGGGAAACAGGAACGGACAGCCGCGCGGCACCAGCAACTGGCGCTGGCGGACGATTGCGGCTGCCTCGTCCGAGATCGGCAGACGATGAATCTTCCGCTGCTTGGTCATGCTGGCAGGCTTCGACCAGCTGAGATGTTCGAGATTGAAATGCTCGAACCTTGCCTGCCGGACTTCGCCGACGCGCGCCCCTGTCAGCATGCAGAGCCGGATGATATCGGCAGCCCGCCGATCCTCGGCCGCGTCCAGCGCGGCGGCAAGTTTTCGGATTTCCTCTTGGCTCAGAAACCGTTCGCGCGGGTTCTCGATCCGGCGGCGAAATCCCGAGGCCGGGTTATCCTCGCGCCAACCCCAGCTTTGCGCATAGGTGAACATCTTGCGGAGCACCTCGCCGACGCGGTTGGCGCGCACCGGCGTGGGCTTCGATCCCTGCAGCTTGCGGACGCGGTTGTTGGGCTTGGCCTTGTGCGGTCGGGAACGACCCTCGGCGATGCGGTTCAGCAGCTTTTCCACGTCATAGGGTGTGATCTCGGTCACCAGCCGGTTGTTCCACTCGGGTCCAACCAGCTTTGACAGCATGGAGCGCTGATCCGAGGCATTGGTCTTCGCCAGATTGGGCAGATGCACTTCGGCATAGCGGTCGACCAGATCCCTGAACCGGGGCGCGTCCCGTCCGTCCTCTTTCGCGCCCAGCGGATCGCCACCGGCATCGATGTCGCGCCGCAGATCCTTCGCCCGTTCCCGCGCCGCTGCCGTCGACCATTCCGGCCAGCGCCCCAGCGTCATCCGCCGCTGTCGCCCTGCATGGCGATAATCCAGCGTGAAGGCGCGGTTGCCGGAGCGATAGATGCAGATGGCAAATCCCCGCACCTCGCTGTCGAAGATCTGGTAGTCCCGGCCCGGTTCCGGCACCGCCTCCCGCACCGATTTTTCGTTCAGTCTCAATCGCTTCACCATGCCCAGCGCCTCCTTCTTGCATCCCACATGAGGCTCAGCCTCACGCGCATGGCAAGTCATACATCGCCGGTCGGACCGGCAGGGAGGCGGAAGGTGGCAGAACCTCGGGGGAGGGCTGCCGGTCAATGGCTTTGAAGGGAGAAACCTACACCCTCTGTTGATTAAACCGTGAATTGCAACGAGAGCCTGTCCTGCTTATTGTCAAGCTAGTTTCATCGGTTCCAACTCAACCACATGATGTGCCGCGCGATATATTCTCTGCTTGTTGTCCTGCTCGTGTTCGCGGGCGTGACGCAGCATGGGCAAAGTGCTGGCACAGCCGGACTGTCGGCCGATCACGTTGTCGCTTCGATCAGCCATCCCGGTGACAAAGGCGGGCATGAGCACGGCTCTCCGGGGGAAACCTCTCGGCACGATATGACCGATGCCTGTGCGATTGTATGTGTCGGCACACCTACGCCCTGGCTTGCTGCCGCGCAACTTGCGCCTGTTGAGACAGAGCATTCGCTGAAATGGCACTCTATATCGGTGACACGTGAGGGCCTTCTGGTCGGCCCCGGATACCGCCCTCCGAAATCCATCTGAACACTTGCTTGCCGCACCTTTCATGGTGCCGAACATGGTTCGCCCTACGGGGCCTGATGGATTATTCATATGACTTGCACACTGAATCGCCGCGGCTTTCTGACCGCATCCGCTGCCATGGCCGCAGCTTTTGCCATCCCGCGCGCGGGCTTTGCTCAGCCAGCCGCGCTGGCATTGCAGGCAACTACGCGCACGCTTGACATCGATGGCCGCGCCGCCACGGTTTTCGGGCTGATCAACGGCAACGGAACACCCGGGCTTATTCTGGATCCGGGCCAGCGTTTCCTGCTGGACCTGACCAATGATCTGACCGAGCCGACGATCATTCATTGGCATGGACAGATCCCGCCGAACGCGCAGGACGGCGTTCCCGATATGCCGATGCCGCTGCTGAAGCCAGGAGAGACGCGTGCCTATGATTTTGAGGCCGCAGCAGGCACGCACTGGATGCACAGCCATGTGCCCATTCAGGAGATGCAGTTGCTGGCCGCACCCCTGATCGTCCGCCGCCCTGAGGATCTGCGAGTTGATCGGCAAGAGGTCACCATGTTCCTGCATGATTTTTCCTTCCGCCCGCCGGAAGAGGTGCTGGACGAAATCCGCTCGGGAAAGGGGCATGACGAGGCCGCCGAAGCCGAAATATCGCAACCAGCCGGTCATGACATGGGGAGCGGTATGGCCATGAATGGGATGTCGGAAATGAGCGGCATGTCCATGCCCGGTATGGCCGGGATGCAGATGGACCTGAACGACTTCGATTTCGATGCCTATCTGGTGAATGACCGCACCTTGGGCGACCCGGAAGTTGTGCGGGTAGAAAAGGGTGGCCGGGTCCTGCTGCGGGTCATCAACGGGGCTGCTGCCACGGTGTTCTGGCTCGATAGCGGCGAGGTTTCGGGTCGGCTTGTCGCTGTGGATGGCCAGCCGGTGCAGCCCTTGCCAGGAACGCGCTTTGGTCTGGCCATGGGGCAGCGCCTGGATATCGAAATTGACCTGCCCGCAGGCGGCGGCGCGTGGCCAATCCTTGCGCTGCGCGAGGGGGCGCATGAACGAACCGGCCTGATCCTTGCGACCGCTGGCGCCATCGTGC
Organism: Paracoccus albus; assembly: GCF_027913035.1. Lineage (NCBI taxonomy): Bacteria > Pseudomonadati > Pseudomonadota > Alphaproteobacteria > Rhodobacterales > Paracoccaceae > Paracoccus > Paracoccus albus. The sequence goes on along the minus strand of NZ_CP115775.1, from coordinate 2,498,170 downwards.
CGGTCATTCTCGGAATGGCCGACGATGCGGCACCTGCATTCGATATTGACCTTGCGCAGGAAGCCGCCTTGCGGGCCGTTGCTCCGCTGACGGAACGAGTTGCCGATGCATCACCCATGGTGATGCTGGGTGGGCAGATGCAGCCCTATCGCTGGACCATCAATGACCGCGTGTTCGAGGAACGCGTGCCCGTCGCGGCTAAGTCGGGTCAGCGGGTCGAGATCATGTTCCACAACATGTCGATGATGGGTCATCCCATGCATCTGCATGGCCATCATTTCCAAGTCGTCGCGATCAATGGCAGGCGGTTTTCCGGTGCATTGCGCGACACGGTCTATGTGCCGCCCATGTCGATGGTCACGGTGGCGCTGAATGCGGGCGAGGCGGCGGAATGGATGCTGCATTGTCACCACATGCCGCATCTTGCCAGCGGCATGATGACGACGTTCGCGGTCTCGGCGTGAAGGGAGTGACATGATGTTTCAGCGACGCATGATCCTGACCCTGGCCCTTACCGCACCGGCGATGGCCATCGCACCGCGCCTATCTTGGGCTGGTCATTCGCTTCCACCCGAATTCCGCAGGCAGCTTGAGCACGACGCGAATGCACCGATCTTCGGTAATCCAGACGGCGACGCATCTCTGATCGAGTTCTTCGACTATAACTGCCAATTCTGCCGAGCGATGATGCCGGTGGTGGATGCCGTGTTAGGAGCCGATTCCGGCTTGCGGATGGTGATGCGGGAATGGCCGGTCTTCGGCGATGGTTCGGTTTTCGCGGCCCGCGCGGCGCTGGCGTCGCGCAAGCAGGACCGCTACGCCGACTTTCATCGCGCCCTGATGGGGCAGAAACCCCGGGCTGAAAAGGCCGGTGTCCTGCGTGTTGCGCGATCTATAGGGCTGAACACCCAGCAATTACAGCGCGACATGGACAGCCCGGAGATTGCTCAGCATATCCAGCAGTCCAATGGGCTGGCCGAGGCGATGGGTTTGGCCGGCACACCAACCTTTATAGCCGGATCAGATTCGCGCTTTGGAGCGATTTCATCGTCGGATCTGGCCGAACTGGTCGCGGCCTCGCGCCGGAACTGACAAATTTCACGAAAGGATAATGCGATGAATCATTCTGATCGAGACAAGAGCCACGGAAGCATGAGCGGTGGAAGCTATGGCCGCTTTGCCGCGATGATCGTCACCTCCACGGTGATTATGTTCGGGCTGATGTATCTGAATACCTGGGCGATGGACCATGTCTTTTTCAGTCAGACCCGGATGTGGATGGCGCTGTATATGGGCGGCGCCATGGCGCTGATCATGCTGGCCTTCATGCTGGGCATGTATCGCAACCAACGCGCCAACATGATCGTCGCGGGCCTGTCAATTCTGGCATTTGCCTTTGGCCTGTTTCTGGTCCGGAGTCAGGCGACGGTCGACGACACCGCGTGGATGAAGGCAATGATCCCGCATCATTCGATCGCCATTCTGACATCCACCCGCGCCAATATCTCGGATCCTCGCGTGCGGGCGCTGGCGGACAGCATCATCGAGGCCCAGACGCTGGAAATCGCCGAGATGAAGGCGCTGATCGCCGATCTGGAAGGCGGACCTGCGGCGACGCCAGAGGTAGATGGGCGCTGAACTCGCTTCATTTACCACTTTCTCTCAAGTTAGAAATAAATCAGGAGCAATCACATGCTGACACGCAGACATTTCATTCGGACGACAACCGCCCTGTTCTCGGCTGCCGCTGCCAATCCGCTAATGGCATCGACCTGGCCCGACGCGACGCAGAAGGCCGCCTGGGATGCCGAGGTGGAAGCCGGTGGCCCCAATCCCTGGGGTCTGCATCCGCGCTTCCTGCCGCAGCGGATCGTCGCGAATGCTGGTCTGGTGCCGGGCGATATTCATGTCGATGCCGTGGCAAGATACCTTTACCACATCGAAGAGGGTGGCACGGCGATGCGCTACGGCGTCGCTATCGGCCGGGGCGATCTGTATGAGCCGGGCACCTATACGATCAAGCGCAAGGTCGAATGGCCGCACTGGACCCCGACACGGAACATGATCGAGCGCGAGCCCGAGATCTATGCGCAATTTGAGGGTGGCGTCGAGCCCGGCCCCCAGAACGCGCTGGGTTCGCGCGCGCTTTACCTCTACCTCGGCGACCGCGATACCTATCTGCGCATTCACGGTACGCCGTTTCCGACCTCGATCGGCAGCCGCGCCAGTTCCGGCTGCGTCCGCATGGTCATGGCCCATATCAACGGGCTCTACCCGCGGGTCCAGATCGGTTCGACCGCCTATCTCTATTCACCGGAGGGCAGCGTGACAGCGATAAGCTAGTCTGCTGCCCTCCGGCGATCCTGATGGGTCAGACCGGTTTTGCGTTGCAGATTTGGTTGCCATTCGCGGCCCGCAGCGGCACCAGCGTCGTTTCGACCGGACCTGCGTGGTAGTACCAATAGCAGTCATCCGCCGGGTCGAGGCGCGCCGTGGTCAGGTCCTGGTTAGGGCCGGCAATGGCGACGACCTCGTTCGGGATCGGATAGGGCGAGGCTTCCTCGGCGGCGATATCGGGCCTCTGGGCTGCGCATCCGGCGAGGATGAGAAGCGTCAGGGCGATTGCGGCGGTTCTTATCTGCATTGGGAAACTCCTCGGCTATGGTGGTGACGCGCCGGGAGGTCATGGCGCGCTGTCGTTGGTGATGCGGCTCTGGATCGCGCGCTCGCGTTCCGGCCAGGTGGATTTGATAAAAGCCAGAACGGCGGTAATCTCGGCATCGCTCATGAAATCAGAAAAGCCGGGCATGTCGCTTTCATAGCCATCGCCGACCACGGCGGCGGTGCCGTCGCGGATGATGCGTTCCAGAAGCGCGTCGGCATGATGCCATGTGTGGCCGGTCTCGTCATGCGGTGGCGCCGGATAGCGGCCATTGTCCAGCGGAATCTTCCAGTCCGGCTGGCCCTCCAGATCGGCGCCGTGGCATGTGGCGCAGTTGTCGGCGTAGAGCCGCTGGCCGAGCGCGATGACGGCCTGATCATGCGTGGATGGTTCAGTGGCCCCGCTGCCGCGCCATAGTATCAGGATCGCAGCGGCCAGACCGGCCGCTGCGACGAGGATGAGTGCGTAGCGCGTCATCTGCTACCCGTCCAGCGGAAAGGCGCGCCCATCGCCGGCAATGCCGCCCCAGGCGATGACCTCGGCGGTGGCCTCGACCTCGCCGCCCATTCCCGGCGATCCGGCGGGCATCCCCGGCACGGCGATACCGGTAATATCGGGGCGCTGTTCCAGAAGCTGCCTGATGGCCGCGAAGGGCACATGGCCCTCGACGATATAGCCGCCAATCCGGGTCGTGTGGCAGGACCACAGGTTTTCGGGCACAGCGGCGTCACGCTTCATGCCGACATAATCGCTGGTTTCGGTCGTCTCGACCTCGAACCCCGCCTCGATGGCCAGATCGGCCCAGGCGCCGCAGCAGCCGCAGCCGGGGTCCTTGGTGATGCTCAGCAGGTTCGGCTTTTCGTCCGAGCCGGTGGCGGCAAAGGCAAGGGTAGAGGTTGTCGACAGCATCGCCGCGACCGCCAGGATCGCCCCGCGACGCGAGAAATTGGGATTGCTCATATCTGATGTCCTTCAGTATATTGCGCGCCGTAGGGGCATTCGCCCCTCTCCTGGCGCAATTGATCAGCTTGCAGGCCCATCGGGCCAGGTGGCGTCAGAGAGCAGCGGATCGCGGAGGGGGCAGCGGCAAGCGCGGCCTGGCGGACTTCATGTCATGCAGCGGGGGAATGTGCCGGATTCGGCGTGGCAAGCGGGCCGCGTTCGGCGTGACTTCGGAATGGCCGATGGCGGCACAGGCCGCACAGTCGCCATGCGGAGAATCCGGCTGCGGGGTGCAGCATTCATGCGCGGCTGGCGAGAGGGATGTTTCGACCTTCGAGGTCGTCGGCGATGCTTCCGCCGAGGCTGCGCCGGTCAGCGCCAATGGCATCGTCACCGCCAGCATGACGGCAAGCAGGGCCGACAGCAGCAACCGCATCAGTCGCGCACCTTTTCCATCAGCTCGACGACCTCGCGGAACATCACCCGCTGTCGGTCCTGATCGCCGGATTGGATCGCGTCCTCCATGCAGCTGCGCGCGTGATCCTCGATCAGCAGGCGTTCGACCCCGCGCAGTGCGGATCGGATGGCGGCGGTCTGGTTCAGGATATCGACGCAATAGCGCCCGTCCTCGACCATGCGCGACACGCCCTGCACCTGACCGTTCAGGCGGGAAAGCCGCTTCAGGATCGCGTCTCGGTTCTGCTTGTCATGCGCCAAGGAGGGCTCCGATCTTCAACAACTGCGGCTTGTGCTATACCCTCAAGGGGTATAGAGCAAGTCTGATATACCCCCTACAGGTATCTACCGGGAGAGAGTCATGGACCACAAGCACGATCATTCGCACGGGCATCACGATCACGGGACACACGGCGGCGCACCGGCACAGGCTGATCCCGGCAAGGCCATCGACCCGGTTTGCGGCATGCAGGTGACGATCAAGCCAGAGGCCCGTCAGCGCGACTATGAGGGACAGACCTTCTATTTCTGCTCGGACGGTTGCCAGTCGAAGTTCGACGGCGATCCGTGGTTCTACGCCTCGGGCGCGGCGGTCAAGGTCGAAAAATCCGCCCCGGCAGGCACGCAGTGGACCTGCCCGATGCATCCCGAGATCGTCCGAGACGAACCTGGCGCCTGCCCGATCTGCGGCATGGCCTTGGAGCCGATGATTCCCTCGGACGAACCCAGCCACGAACTGACCGATTTCACCCGCAGGCTCTGGGTCAGCGTGGCTGCCGCCGTGCCGCTGTTGATCCTGACCATGGGCGAGATGGTGGGCATTCCGGTCCGCGACTGGATCGGGCACCGCACCGCCGTCTGGCTGGAATTCCTGCTGGCCACGCCCATCGTGCTCTGGGCGGCGCGGCCCTTCTTTCAGCGCGGGCTGGATTCCTTCAAAAACCGCTCGCCGAACATGTGGACGCTGATATCGCTGGGGGTGGGGGCGGCCTATACCTATTCGCTGTTCGCGACCTTTCTGCCCGGCATCTTCCCCGAGGAATACCGCATTGGCGAAACCGTCGGCACCTATTACGAGGCCGCCGTGGTCATCGTGGCCCTGGTCTTTGTCGGGCAGGTGCTGGAATTGCGGGCGCGGGAACGCACCGGCGATGCGATCCGGGCGCTGATGGATCTCGCGCCCAAGACCGCCCGGCGCATCCTGCCCGATGGCACGGAATACGATGCGCCGCTGGAAAACATCGTGGCGGGGGACCTCTTGCGCGTGCGCCCCGGCGACAGCGTGCCGGTCGATGGCGAGGTGGCCGAGGGGCGGTCTTCCGTCGATGAAAGCATGATCACGGGCGAGCCGGTCCCGGTCGAAAAGGTGCAGGGCGACCGCGTGACCGGCGGCACGATCAACAAGAACGGCACGCTGGCGATCCGCGCCACCGATGTCGGCGCCGATACGGTGCTGTCGCAGATCGTCCAGATGGTCGCCGGGGCGCGGCGGTCCAAGGCGCCGATTCAGGGGCTGGCCGACCGGGTCTCGGCGATCTTCGTGCCTGTGGTGGTGGTCATCGCCATCGCGGCCTTTTTCGTCTGGCTGATCTTCGGCCCCAGCCCGTCCTATGTCTTCGCCATCGCCTCGGCGGTTTCTGTGCTGATCATCGCCTGTCCCTGTGCGCTTGGGCTGGCAACGCCGATTTCCATCACCACGGCGGCGGGGCGCGGTGCGCAGGCCGGCGTGCTGGTCAAGAATGCCGAGGCGCTGGAACTGATGGCCGAGGTCGACACCCTGATCGTCGACAAGACCGGCACGCTGACCGAAGGCAAGCCCGCGCTGACCGATGTGACCAGCTTCGGCGATGTGCCCGAGGATGAGTTGCTGGCCGCCGCCGCCGCGCTGGAACGCGCATCCGAACACCCGCTGGCCGAGGCGATCGTCGAGGGTGCCAAGGCGCGTGGGCTGAGGCTTGGCAATGGCGAGGAATTCGAGGCCATCACCGGCAAGGGGGTGATTGGCAAGGTTGATGGACGCGATGTGGCGCTTGGCAATAACGCGCTGATGACGTCGCTTGGCATCGACTGCGACACGGGCGAGGACACTGCCGACCGCCTGCGCGGTGAGGGCAAGACTGCGATGTTCGTCGCGCTGGATGGCAGGCTGGCGGGTCTGGTCGCCGTGGCAGATCCGATCAAGCCCACCGCCGAGGCGGCGATCCGCGAGTTGCACGATCTGGGCATCAAGGTGATCATGGCAACCGGCGACAATGAACGCACGGCGCAGGCCGTGGCCAACCGGTTGGGCATCGACGAGGTCCGCGCCGGAATGCTGCCTGAGGGCAAGAAGGACCTGATCGATGGGCTGCGCAGCAAGGGGAGCAAGGTCGCCATGGCCGGCGACGGGGTGAATGATGCCCCTGCGCTTGCGGCTGCGGATGTGGGCATTGCCATGGGCACCGGGGCGGATGTGGCGGTGGAAAGCGCCGGGTTGACCCTCTTGGGCGGCGACCTGACCGGCATCGTCCGCGCCCGCAAGCTCGCCGTGGCCACCATGCGCAATATCCGACAGAACCTGTTCTTTGCTTTCATCTACAACGCCGCGGGCATCCCGGTGGCGGCCGGGCTGCTCTATCCGGTCTTTGGCCTGCTGCTATCGCCGATGATCGCGGCGGCGGCCATGTCGCTGTCCTCGGTCTCGGTCATCGCCAATGCGCTGCGGCTGAAACGGGTGAAGCTATAGGGTTGAGGAAGCGGCGTGTGGGTTTGAAATTTCGGTTTCAGCCCGATCAGGGTAGTCCAAAACAGATGACGCGGCTTTCCATCAGGGCGACGACATTAAGACGACCGTTGTCAATGTGAGTTTTTTCTCAGCGAGCCCTCTCTTGCTGGCAACGCATGGGTCGCACTTTTGTTGGCGGACTTACGATGCTGGAAAAATCATCTACCTCAACGCCACCTCAACCCTTGGCTGCAGTTTTCGTGCAGGTTGTTCCGTCGGATGTCGCTCAATGCAGTTGAGCGTCGACATGGAAATCGCAATAAATCAAACGGTTGTCACCTAAGGCGCTGAAATCGCTAGATTTCGCAATTTTCCCTCTGATCGGCTCATAACCTGAAGGTCGCAGGTTCAAATCCTGCCCCCGCACTCAATATCCGGGCCAGTCCCGGCTTATGCAGTTATGGTCTTGTCCAAGTGAATTTATTCTGCAGCGAAGTTACGCAAGGGGTTGGGCGCACGTACCGCGATGATTTGGTGCAGAGTTTCGGGACGAATATGCGTGTAGCGGCGAAGCATCTTCCAGTCTTTGTGCCCGGTCACCAGCGCGACCTGCTCGATGGCGAGACCCATCTCGAAAAGCCGACTTGTTGCTTCATGCCGCAGGTCGTGGAAATGGAGGTCCTTGATGTCGGCTTCAGTACAGGCGCGACGGAACGCGGTTCCGACAGAGCGAGAATTATAAGGAAAGATCGGCCCCTTTACTCGCCCTGACTGCTTGGCCTGCGCCATCACAAGAGCCCAGGCATCAAACCCTGTTGCTGCAAAGAGCGGAATCCGCTGGTCGTTGCCCGACTTATTGCGCGGGTCCTTTCGGTCCTTGATAAAAAGCATATGCCGGTCAACATCGAGGTCTGCCCATTCGACCCGGCAGATTTCGTCGAGCCGCATGGCCGTGGCGATAGCGAATTGAACCAATCGCGTCATTGGCAAGGTGAGGCGCTCATTTGCGTCGAAGCAATCGAAGAGACGCTTCAACTCAGCATGACTTGGGCGCCGATCCCGCTCGATTCCCTTTCCAATCAGCCCCAAGCGTTTTAGTGCGACCCGCGCGAGGTCGACAGGCTCGGGCGAGGTTTCGAGGCCATGAACCGCCGCCGCATGGGTCAGGATCATCTTGATGACGCCGATGTCGATCCCAAGCGTGACTGGCCCTGCACCCTGATCTGCTCGCTTACGACCGTACTCGATCAGCATTTGCCGGTCGAGTCGACCGATCTTCTCATTGCCCAGATCGCGTTTGAGAGCCGCAAGTGTTGCAGCCTTGCTTCGGCGCGGAGATTTCCCTACCTCGCACATATCGGCTATATGCAGATTGATCAGGTCACCGAAGGTCTGTACGCGAGCAATCGAGGAAGTGTTCGGTGCCAGTCCCTGATCGACGCGGGTCTCCGCTTGGCGTGCCCAACGATGGGCGTCGTCACGGCGAAGAAAGGTCTCGCTTGCGTAGCGGCCCTTTCGTCTGATCTGGACCCGGTATGCGCCAGAGGGAAGTTTGGTGATGGAGGCCATGTTCGTGTGCGCTCTGTGTGCAATGAGTCGTCGTAAAGGGGCGAATTAGGGGATATCAGGGCGTAGTCCGGCGTAGAGCGAGGTCTGCTAACAAATTGATGATACGTTAAAAATGCAAATAAATCAACATGCTATGCTAAGTGTGGCGCCGATGATGGATTGGACGGATCGTTATTGCCGTGGCTTTCACCGCTGCCTGACGCGGCGGGCGCTACTGTATACAGAGATGGTCACCGCACCGGCGATCATTCACGGTCCGCGCGCGCGGCTGTTGCGCAAGGATGGTGCGGAACATCCGGTTGCACTTCAGATCGGCGGCTCTGACCCGGAGGAGTTGCGGCAGGCCACGGCTTTGGCCGCGCCGTTCGGCTATGACGAGATCAACCTGAATGTCGGCTGCCCATCGGACCGGGTGCAGTCCGGCTGCTTTGGTGCCATTCTGATGAAAACACCCGGCCTTGTGGCGGATTGCGTTCGCGCCATGATCGCTGAAAGCCCGGTAGAGGTAACGGTGAAATGCCGTATCGGCGTTGACGATCAGGACCCTGAAGTTGTCTTGCCCGACTTTCTTGCCCGGATGCGGGATGCCGGTGTGCGCCGTGTGACCATTCATGCCCGCAAGGCGTGGCTTGAAGGGCTGAGCCCCAAGGATAACCGCGAAATTCCGCCTCTGGACTATCCACTCGTTCATCGGATGAAGGCGCAGTTTCCGGACATGCACCTGTCCATCAACGGCGGTGTGACGCCTGACACGGCCGAAGCGCAGCTGAAACTCATGGATGGTGTCATGATCGGTCGTGCTGCCTATCACCAGCCTTGGGATTCCCTTGGTGCCGCCGACAGGTTCTGGAACGAGCGCCCGCCTTTCGCCGATCCTGTGGATGCTGCGTTGGCGATGCGCGCGCGCGTCGCTGTCTGGTTGGATGAGGGTGCACGGATCCATCAGATCAGCCGCCACATGTTGGGGCTGTTCCACGCCCGTCCCGGCGCAAGACTGTGGCGCAGGGCCCTCAGTGAGGGCGCATCGAAGGCAACAACCCCTGCGCAGGGACTTGCACTTTACGACGCGGCATTGGATCAGGTCCGCAACGCGATGGAGGCCGCATGACCGATCTGATCCTACCCGCACTGACCCTTGCCCTGGTGGGTGCGTTCGCCGGAGTTCTGGCGGGTTTGCTGGGTGTCGGTGGCGGCATCGTGCTGGTGCCCGCCTTTTTTTATCTGTTCAGCGCGGCGGGCTATGGTTCCGACGATCTTATGCAGATCTGCCTGGCGACGTCACTTGCGACGATCATTGTCACATCGGCCCGCTCGGTCATGGCCCATAACCGCAAAGGCGCCGTCGACTGGCCCATCCTGAAAGCATGGGCGCCCGGTATTGCCATCGGCGCCGCGATTGGCGTGCTTATGGTCTCTGCATTGCGAACGCAGACCTTGCAGGTGATCTTCGGCGTTCTGGTCGTTGTGATCGCTGTGTATATGATGTTTGGCCGCGCCAGCTGGCGCTTGGCTGATGAGATGCCGCAGGGCCCGGTCAAATATGTGATGGCTGTGCTGACCGGTTTCGTCTCGGTTCTGCTGGGCATTGGCGGCGGCTCTATCGGGGTGCCGATCATGACGCTGCACGGGCGGCCCATACACCGTGCCGTGGCGACAGCGGCGGGGTTTGGCGGGCTGATTGCCTTGCCCTCGGCCCTGCTGTTCCTCCTGACCCCAACCGAGAATGCGCCGCCCGGCACCATCGGTGCCGTTAATATTCCGGCCTTCCTGATTGTCATTGTGATGACAACCATTACGGCACCACTCGGCGCGAGCCTTGCTCACAGGCTGGATGCGAAGATGCTGAAGAAGTTCTTTGCCTTCTTCCTGATGCTTGTTGCCCTGAATATGCTGCGCAAGTCGCTTTTCTGAAGGAAACCACAATGTCCCACGGTCCCGCCACGCCCATGAGTTCGCGTCCCGGAAACCCGTTGAGGGGCGCGGCGGCGATACCGGGTGACAAGTCGATCAGCCATCGTGCGCTGATCCTTGGTGCGTTGGCCGTCGGGCGAACTCATATCACGGGCTTGCTTGAAGGGCAGGACGTGCTGGACACGGCGAAAGCCATGCAGGCTTTCGGCGCGACTGTCGAGCGGCTCGGCCCGGGTGAGTGGACCGTTGACGGCGTCGGCGTGGGCGGCTTTGCCGAGCCTGCGGGCGTGATTGATTGCGGCAATTCCGGTACGGGTGTGCGGCTGATCATGGGCGCGATGGCCACCACACCCATCACCGCGACATTTACCGGCGATGCCAGCCTTTCGAAGCGGCCAATGGGGCGCATCACCGATCCGATAAGCCTGTTCGGGGCAGAGATCACGGCGCGTGAAGGTGGCTTGTTGCCCGTGACGATCAAGGGGGCAGAGGACGCCGTTCCTGTCACCTATCGCACCCCTGTTGCATCCGCGCAGATTAAATCGGCCGTGCTGCTGGCCGGGCTGAACGCACCGGGACAGACCGTTGTGATCGAGGCGGAGCCAACGCGCGATCACTCTGAACGGATGCTGGCGGGTTTCGGCGCGACGATCACGACCGAAAACACGCAGGAAGGCCGGGTTATCACCCTGACCGGACAGCCAGAGTTGAAGGCGCAACAGGTCGCCGTTCCGCGTGACCCCTCGTCTGCCGCTTTCCCGGTGGCAGCGGCCTTGATCGTACCGGGCTCGGAGATCCGGGTGGACGGTATCAGCCGCAATCCGACGCGCGACGGGTTGTATGTGACGCTGGCAGAGATGGGTGCCGATCTGACATGGGAGAATGACCGTGAAGAGGGTGGAGAGCCCGTCGCTGACCTGATCGTGCGGCATTCCACTCTGACCGGGGTAAGCGTGCCTGCGGAACGCGCGGCATCCATGATCGATGAGTTCCCGATTCTGTCGGTGGTCGCTGCAATGGCCACGGGCGATACGGTGATGAATGGCGTGGCAGAGCTGCGCGTGAAGGAATCCGACCGTATCGACGCGATGGCAAAGGGGCTGCGCGCCAATGGCGTTGACGTGTCTGAAACCCCGGACAGCATGACCGTGCACGGCACGGGCGGCATTCAGGGGGGCGGTGCAGCGGTGGAAACCCATCTGGATCACCGGATCGCCATGTCGTTCCTGATTGCCGGTCTTGCAGCCGAGTCGGCCGTCACGATTGATGACGCATCCGCCATCGCCACCTCTTTTCCGGATTTCGTCGCACTGATGACCGGACTGGGCGCCGACCTGAGCTAGAACTAATTTATGTCAATTTCGATACCTTGGGCTGACCGGCGCGAAACGCGCTCATCAAACTTGGCCTCGATATTGTTGCCATCTGGATCCAGCACATAGGCGGCGAAATAGCCTGGGTGATAGTCGCGTCCGCCGGGCGGACCATTGTCGCGCCCGCCAGCCGCAATGGCGGCTTCGTGGAAGCGTTCGACGCTGGCTTTGTCCGGCGCCTGAAAGGCCAAATGGACCTGGCTTACCTGCTCACCGGGCGTAACTTCTTCGATAAAAAGCTCGTCACATTCCATCCAGTCGCGGCCAAAGCCGGTGCAGTCGGTGCGGCCCAGAGCATCCAGAACGGCCTGATAGAATTCGCGCGACGCATTGAAATTGCGCACTCGCAAATGGATATGGTCCAGCAGACGGCCTTGATAATAACGCATCGTCAACCCCCGAGTCGCAACGCATCAATCTTATCACAGTTCCGCCGCTACTGGACCAATCCCTCGGTTTGCGGCATAGACAAGGCAAGAGACCCGAAGGAGTTCGCCCATGTGGATCGTTGATCGTATTCTGACCTGGTGGCGGGGGCAGACCCTGAACACGCAGGTCTGGACTGCGCTTTATGGCGAGAAGGTCGGGGAAGACGATCAGGGTAATGTCTATTACCAATCCAAGAAGGGTAATCGCCGCTGGGTGATCTATAACGGCGAATCCGAAGCAAGTCGCGTGCCCGTCGAATGGCATGGCTGGCTGCATCACACCTTCAAGGAACCGCCAACCAAGGAACCGTTCCAGCGTCGCGCATGGGAATTGCCCAGCCAGATGAACATGACCGGCACGCCGCAGGCTTACCGGCCGCAATCTTCTGTCTACCGCGCCGACCCTGCGCCGCGCAGCGATTACGACGCGTGGCAACCCGATCAATGAGCCTGACATGAGCGATGACAGCCGGGCAGAGTTCATCGCCGGCGGTCTGGTGCTGGCGGTTGCGGCAGGTTTCCTGATCCTCGCAGCCGGTCCGCGGCTGATGCCGGGCGGCGGCTATGATCTGATGGCCGCATTTCCCAATGTCGAAGGGATCGAGAAGGGATCAGAGATCCGAATGGCTGGCGTGCCGGTCGGACGGGTCACGGAGATTTCGCTGAACCCGGAAACCTATCTGGCAGAAGCGCAACTTCGCCTTCGTGACGGTGTCGTCCTGCCCGCTGATTCCGCCGCGATCATTCAATCGGATGGCCTGCTGGGAGGCGCTTATCTTGAACTTCAGCCGGGCGGCAGCCCCGATAACCTTGCGCCCGGCGACGAGATCGAGGATGTGCAGGGCGCTGTCAGCCTTTTGTCGCTGATGATGAAATTCGTCGATTCGCAAGCGAGTGACACAGAATGAAACCGACTATCGCGGCCGCACTGATGGCTGTCAGCATCAGCTTTCCTGCTCTGTCGCAGGACGGTATCCAGACGACCCGTGGGAATGGCGCGATTCTGCGCGCCCTTGATAAGGTCTCAAGCGATATCCGTGACCTCCAACTCGCACCCGGAGAGGCGGCAGAGGTTGGCAGGCTGACCGTGCGGCTTGGCGAATGCCGCTATCCGACCGATGACCCGAACTCTGACGCCTATGCGCAGATGGTCATCACCGACCGCAACAGCGGCGCGACACTGTTTGACGGCTGGATGGTCGCATCCTCACCGGCTTTGTCATCGCTGGACGATGCGCGCTACGACGTTTGGGTTCTGGGCTGCCAGAGCGCGTGAGCAGGCGGAAGGGGGCGCGACCTGATATCCGCGTCCACCCGGATCGCCCGGGATAGCCGCCGAAGATAGACCACACGGGGAATGACCTTGCCGCCCATGCTGGTAAGGTGCGGCGTAGGGTATTGGGTGTCGAACAGGGTAAAGCCGCAGGCCTCCAGATGTGCTGACAACCAGATCAGCGCAGCCTTGGAGCCGTTCTTCTGCGCGGAAAACATGCTTTCGCCGAAAAATGCCCCGCCGATGGTCAGGCCGAAAACCCCACCGACAAGTTCCCGACCGAGCCGGACTTCAAGGGAATGCGCACGACCCATATCGTGCAGTGCCCCGTAAAGTCTGAACAACTCGCCATTGATCCATGTTTCGTCGCGATTGGCGCAGGCGCTGACCACGGCAGAAAATTCGCCGTTCAGCTTCGCCCGCCACCCGCTCTGCCGCAGATGCCGTCGCATGGAGCGTGAGATATGCACACCCCCGATCGGCAATATGCCCCGCTCTGACGGTTCGCACCAATGAAGTGCAGGGTCGTCTGCCGAGGATGCCATGGGGAAGATGCCATTTGCATATCCCCACAGCATGTCGCTTGGCGTGATCAAGCTGGCGCGTTCTCGCTCAGCCAGCGTTCCAGCCAGTGGATCGAGTAATTGCCGGTCTGGATATCAGGCTCTTGCAAAAGTGCGTGGAACAGCGGGGTCGTGTTGTCGACACCGTCAATGATCAATTCCGACAGCGCCCGGTTCAGGCGCGCAAGCGCCTCTGGCCGGTCGCGGCCATGCACGATCAGCTTACCGATCAGGCTGTCGTAATAGGGCGGTATGACATAGCCGTCATAGATCGCACTATCCATCCGCACACCCAGACCGCCCGGCGCGTGAAACTGGGTGATCTTGCCGGGCGAGGGGCTGAAATTCGGCAGCTTCTCGGCGTTGATGCGAACCTCGATCGAATGGCCGTTGATGGCCAGATCGTCCTGCACCAGCTCCATCGGTTCACCTGCCGCGACGCGGATCTGTTCCCGGACCAGGTCAACGCCGTAAATCGCCTCTGTTACCGGATGCTCGACCTGAAGGCGTGTGTTCATCTCGATGAAATAGAACTCACCGTCTTCATAGAGGAACTCGATGGTGCCCGCGCCGATATATCCCAGCTTCTTCATCGCATCCGCGCAGATCGTGCCGATCCTCTCCCGCTCTTCGGCAGAGATCGAAGGGCCGGGCGCCTCTTCCAGCACCTTCTGGTGACGCCGCTGCAGCGAACAGTCACGCTCGCCCAGATAAACCGCATTGCCCTTGCCGTCGCCGAAGACCTGAATCTCGATATGACGCGGCTTTTGCAGATACTTTTCGATATAGACGTCCGGGTTGCCGAATGCGGCCTTGGCTTCGGAACGGGCGGTGCGGAAAGCGACCTCCAGCCCCTTTTCGTCAGACGCAACCTTCATGCCGCGACCGCCGCCACCGGCTGTGGCCTTGATGATGACCGGATAGCCGATTTCTGCCGCGACCCGCTTGGCGTCATCGACGTCGTTCACCCCACCTTCAGAGCCGGGAACGACCGGGATGCCCAGCTCCTTCGCGGTTTCCTTGGCGGTGATCTTGTCGCCCATGATGCGAATATGTTCCGCCTTCGGGCCGATAAAGGTGATGTCGTGATCGTCCAGCATCTGCGCGAAAGCGGCGTTTTCCGACAGAAAACCATAGCCGGGATGAACCGCCTGTGCCCCGGTGATTTCGCATGCCGCAATAATCGCTGCCGGGTTCAGATAGCTTTCCGATGACTGGTTCGGCCCGATACAGACCGATTCGTCCGCCATGCGCACATGCATTGCGTTGGTATCGGCGGCCGAGTGGACGGCGACGGACTGAATGCCCATCTCCCGCGCCGCGCGGATCACGCGCAGCGCGATCTCGCCGCGATTGGCAATCAGGATCTTGTCGAACATCCCGGCCTCATTCCACGACCATGAGGGGCGCGCCATATTCGACCGGCGTTCCGTCATCGACGAGGATGCGCTTCACCGTGCCGGATTTCGGCGAGGGAATGTGGTTCATCGTCTTCATTGCCTCGACGATCAGCAGGGTGTCCCCCTCGCTGACCTGCTGGCCGATCGTGACAAAGGGTGCCGCGCCGGGTTCCGCCGACAGATAGGCCGTGCCCACCATGGGTGAGGTGATGGCACCCGGCAGATCAGCCGGATCGCCGCCCGTTGCACCCGGTGCCGTGGTCGGGGTGGCCGGGCTTTGCGGGGCTGCTGCTGCAGCCTGTGGTGCCGGCTGCGCCGTATAGGCGGGGGCGGGGGCGGCGGCCACAACCTGCTTGCCGTGTTTGGACAGGCTGATTGTCAGCCGGTCATGTTCGCCATATTCGCGTTTTACCGACAGTTCTGCCAGTTCGCTGCTGTTCAAAAGTTCGGCCAGCGACTCAATGAAAGCGACGTCGCTCTCGTGGTTCTTGCCGGATTTGCCGAATGCGGTCATGAGAATCCTCTGCCTTGTGTAACCCGCGTCTTGCGCACGGCGCGATTTGGGCGGCTTATACCAAGGAACGCAGGGTAAGGAAAAGTAAATTGGCCACTTTGCCTGTTATTTCCGTGATGATTTCGTCACCGCTTATCTCAACAATATGACGGCAAACGCCGTCTTTATACAAGGAGTTGTGTTAATGAGTAGGTTTTTGCGACTTTTCGCCTGCGCTTCGCCCGTCTTACTTGCAGCCCTTCCTGCCTTTGCGGATGAGCTTGCTTATCTCGACAGCCGCTATTTCGGATCGGCGGGGGTGTGTGACGCGGCTGTTTCAGACAGCGTCAGCGCCCTTCCCGATGCGATAATACTGACAGGCGACCGGGGCCGCAGGGAGTTTTTGTTCAACTATCCCGGCACCTGTTCGATCGACAGCATCGTCAGCCCGAATATGTATGGGCGCGGCAGCGAAGGCGTGCAGACCTCAATGGTTGCCGTGTCATGCATCAGCGATGTCGCGGTGCCGGATTTCGAACTGCTTGCACTGGAATATCAACCCAACGCCCGTAACGGTGCCGGGACAGTCGATATTTATCCAGTCGGCTCGGCGAGTGATGTCGCCAGTTCCATGTTGGGGACATATGAGGAATGCAAAGGCGATGCGGCGGCGGCACTGGTGCGTATGTACGGCGGATAAATGCTGAAGCGTCAGGCTAGGGCGCAGGGACAGGCAATCAGCCGCGGCTGGCCTTTTCATCAATGCCGGACTGATGCTCTCGCCGGGCCAGTTCTGTGCCGACATCGGCCAGCGTAAGGCCACGCGCCGCAAGCATGACTGCAAGGTGATAGAGGGCATCCGCCGCTTCGGACGTCAGTTTATCGCGGTCGCCCTTCACGGCCTCGATAATCGCCTCAACCGCTTCTTCACCGAATTTTTCGGCGCATTTTTCTGGGCCCTTGGACAGCAGCTTTGCCGTCCAGCTTGTCTGCGGATCGGCGTCTTTGCGGCTGGCGATGGTTTCATCCAGCCGTGCGAATGCGTCATAACTCATGTCAACCTCACTGGAATGCCGGCGGCCGACAGATGCGCCTTCGCCTCTCCCACGGTGAAGGTGCCGAAATGGAAGATAGAGGCAGCCAGCAACGCGCTCGCATGGCCCTCTGTCACGCCTTCGACCAGATGTTCCAGCCTTCCGACCCCGCCCGAGGCGATGACGGGTACATCCACCGCATCGGCCACCGCGCGCGTCAGGGCCACGTTAAATCCCGATTTCGTTCCGTCACGATCCATCGATGTCAGCAGGATTTCACCCGCGCCCTTCGCTGCGACCGTTCGGGCAAATTCCACGGCGTCGATCCCGGTTTCCCGCCGCCCGCCATGCGTGAATATCTCCCACTTGCCGGGCGCGACGGTCTTCGCGTCAATCGCGCAGACGATGCATTGTGAACCAAAACGATCCGCCGCCTCTGCGATCACATCCGGGTTGGCCACTGCGGCAGAGTTGAACGACACCTTGTCCGCCCCCGCAAGCAGCAGCGCCCGTACATCCTGATGCGTCCGGACGCCGCCACCGACTGTCAGCGGAACAAAGCATTGCTCTGCCGTTCGGGTCACAACGTCGAACATCGTGCCGCGATTTTCATGCGTGGCGTGAATATCCAGAAAGCAGATCTCATCCGCGCCAGCGGCGTCATAGGCCTTTGCAGCCTCAACCGGATCGCCTGCGTCGATCAGGTCGACAAAGTTCACACCCTTGACCACACGGCCATCGGCAACGTCCAGACAGGGAATGATGCGCGTCTTCAGCATGAGTTACAGATAGCCTCGGTCATGGCAGGTGGGAAGGGCTAGTGCTTGTCGGGCCCGCGTATGATCAGCGCGTGAAGCAGGACTGCGCCTGCCGCCGCGAACAGCAGCGCCCATAACAGATTGTCGCCCATCAGCTCCACAATGGCCCAAGCGAAGGGAAAGACCACGCAAAGGATACGCACCCAAGCCTTGCGAAAGAACGGATGGTTCGGATCGACCAGCATATGCCCCCTCGCTCAGCCCTTCAGCGCATAAAGCGCCGCCTGCAGATCAAGCGCACCATCATAAAGCGCCCGACCAGAAATCGCACCGGCGATCACCCCGGTATCGCGCAGCGCCGTCAGGTCCGCCATGGACGAGACCCCGCCCGATGCAATCACGGGAATCGAAACCGACCGCGCCAGGGCCTCGGTCGCCTCGATATTCGGGCCGCCCATCGCGCCGTCGCGGTCAATGTCGGTATAGATGATGGCCGCAACGCCGGCATCTTCGAAGCTGCGGGCAAGTTCGGTGGCCTGAACTTCTGTTTCCTCGGCCCAGCCCTTGGTTGCAACATAACCCTTGCGCGCGTCGATACCCACCGCCACGCGGTCCGGAAATGCCTTTGCGGCCTGCCGGACCAGATCGGGGTTTTCGACCGCGACCGTCCCGAGGATCACCCGTTTCAGCCCCTTGGACAGCCACATCTCAATCGTGGCCATGTCGCGGATACCGCCGCCAAGCTGCGCAGGTATGGTTGTCGCGGCAAGGATGGCTTCCACCGCCTCTGCATTGACCGGCTGGCCTGCGAATGCGCCGTTCAGATCGACCAGATGCAGCCATTCCGCGCCCGCTTCCTGAAACGCCCTGGCCTGCGCTGCGGGGTCAGAGCCGAAAACCGTCGCCGCATCCATATCGCCGCGCAGCAGGCGCACGCAGTTGCCGTCCTTCAGGTCGATGGCGGGATAAAGGATCATGTCTTGCTCCGGCTGGCTTCTGACCGGCTTTGCCACAGGGGCGGTCCTTGGGCAAGACGGCGAGGGTTTGGCAAAGCGGAAGCAGCGTCAAGCGCGCTTGCGACCCCACGTCATTCTTGCGTGAATCACCTCGCTGCCCTCTCATTCCGCCAATTGATCTTTTTGGGAGGAGACCATGAAGAAATTCGCACTCGCCGCCGCATTCGGCCTGATCGCCACAGCAGCATCCGCCGACCCGATCGAGGGACTCTGGCAGACACAGCCGGATGAGGGCGCCTTCGCTTATGTCCAGATCGGTCCCTGCGGCAACGCCTATTGCGGCACCATCACACGCACCTTCAAGGATAAGGCTGAATTCGATTCGCCCAACAAGGGCAAGCAGATCGTGATCGACATGGTCCCGCAGGGTGGCGGCAGCTACAAAGGCCAGGTCCTGCGCCCCGCCGACAACAAGATCTACAGCGGCAAGGCAACCGTCAGCGGCAACTCGATGGCGCTGTCGGGCTGTGTCGCCGGCGGCCTGATCTGCAAGAAGCAGAACTGGGCGCGGCTGCAGTAAGCTGACTTGCAAATAAATCGAAAAGGGCGGCCCATTGGGCCGTCCTTCTTGGTTCAAGGTTTCCAGTTCAGGAAATTCGCGATGATGCGCAGCCCCACCGCCTGCGATTTTTCGGGGTGGAATTGGGTGCCGACGATATTGTCGCGACCCACAATCGCCGTGACCGGCCCGCCATAATCGACATCCGCCAACAGATGCGTGGGATCGGACGGATGGAACTGCCAGCTATGAACGAAATAGGCGTGATCGCCGTCGCTAATCCCCTCCAGCACCGGATGAGGCGCGCGCAGCCGCAGATCGTTCCAGCCCATATGCGGCACCTTCAGCGAGGTATCTGCAGGCCGGATCGCATCAATCTGACCGCCGATCCAGCCAAGCCCCGCTGTATCGCGGTACTCATGCCCGATATCGGCCAGCATCTGCATCCCCACGCAGATCCCCATGAAGGGGACGGCGCGAACCTCGACCGCTTCGCGCAGCGCCTCGACCATGCCCGGCACGGCTTCAAGCGCCGCCTTGCAGGCCGGAAAGGCACCATCACCCGGCAGCACGATCCGGTCGGCGTTCGACACCAGATCAGGGTCCGAGGTCACGACAACCTCTGCCCCTATCTGCCGCCCCATCACCGCAAAGGCTTTCTCAGCCGAATGAAGGTTCCCGCTGTCGTAATCGACAAGCGCAACCCGCATCACAGCGCACCCTTGGTCGAGGGCAGGGCGTCACTGCGCGGATCGGCCTCCACCGCTTCACGCAGCGCGCGGGCGACGGATTTGAATGCGGCCTCTGCAATGTGGTGGCTGTTGATCCCGTGCAGCGCGTCGACATGCAGTGTGATGCCGCCATGCGTGGACAGCGCCTGGAAGAACTCTCGCACCAGTTCGGTATCAAACGAGCCGATCTTCTGCGTCGGAAATTCAACATTCCACACCAGGTAAGGTCGCCCCGACAGATCCAGTGCCGACCGCACAAGCGCATCGTCCATCGCCAGAAGGAACGACCCGTAGCGCCGGATGCCCTTCTTGTCGCCAAGCGCCTTCACCAGAGCCTGCCCGATGGCAATGCCACAATCTTCAACCGTGTGGTGATCGTCGATATGCAGGTCGCCCTTCGCCCTGACCGTCAGGTCGATCAGCGAATGACGCGAAAGCTGGTCCAGCATATGATCGAAAAAGCCGACGCCGGTCTGGTTGTCATAGACACCCGTCCCGTCAAGGTTCACGCTGACCTCTATCTCTGTCTCGGCTGTCTTGCGGCTGATCTCTGCCTTGCGCATCGCATATCCCTTCATTGCCAGCCGCTTATAGGCCGCGCTTTCGGATCAGCCAAGATGGACCTGCCCTTCAGGGTAGCGAACGCGCGGCGTGGTACGCGTAGCAAGGAAAAAGCCAAGCGTCAGCGGCCCGACGCGGCCAAGGAACATCATCACCATGACCGTGATCCGCCCGAAACCGCTGAGATCGTCGGTATAATCCCGCGTCAGCCCGGCATTGCCGAAGGCACTGGCGATTTCGAAGCTGGCGTTCAGGAAGTCCCCATCATGCGTGGCGGTCAGCAGAAAAATTCCAGCAAAATTCAGTACCGCGGCAATCGCAATCAGCGCCATGACCTTCAAAACCTCATCCAGCCCGATGGACCGGCCAAAGGCCCAGATTTCTGTCCGCCGCCGGAAAAAGGCCAGTGTCGCAAGGAACATGACCATCACTGTCGTGACCTTGATCCCCCCGGCGGTAGAAGTCGGCCCGCCCCCGATCACCATCAGCGCCATGAACAGCAGCGCCGTGGAATCGTGCAGGCCCGCCATATCCGTAGTCGCAAAGCCCGCCGTCCGCGGGGTCACGCCCTGAAACCACGCAACCGCCATCCGCTCGGCGGCAGAGGGATATTGCGCCAGCGTCGCCGCGTTGTTCCATTCCATGATGGCGACCAGACTTACGCTGATTGCGATCAGGGCAAGACTGCCTACGACCATCAGCCGTGTATGCAGCCCCCAGCCCGTCCAGAACTTGCGGCGTCGAATATCAGACAGAACGACATAGCCAAGCCCCCCGGTGATAAACAACGCCGGCACGACAAGGTTGATGACCGGATGGGTTGCATAGGGCACCAGCCCATCTGGAAAGGTTGAAAAACCAGCATTGTTAAAGGCGGAAACCGAATGGAAGACGCCATGCCACAACCCCGCTGCGAAGCCGTGATAGGGCACGAATATCGCCGTTAGCACAATCGCCCCGATCCCCTCGGCCAGCAGCACCACGCGCAGGATGATACCCACCATCTTCGTCAGGCTGCTGAAAGATGTCTGGTTCAGATCCTCTCGCAGATAGGTCTGCTGGCGGATGCCGATCGGCAGGCCAAGCGCTGACAGCACCAGCACCGCAAAGCTCATCAGCCCCAACCCGCCAAGCTGGACCAGCACGATCAGCACGACCTGCCCCCAAAAGGTCAGCCCCGTCGCGACATCCACCACTGACAAGCCCGTCACCGTCACGGCAGAGGTCGAGGTGAAAAGCGCATCCATCAGACTGACAGGCTGCGTCGTGGCAAATGGCATCGACAGCAGGGCCGTGCCCACAAGGACAAGCGCCAGATACAGCCCCGCCAGCACAGCAGGCGGCGGGGTCCGCCTTGCCCGCCGTGCGATCAACTGGCCCAGCGATGGGGAAGAGCTGCTCACAGCTTGCCGCTGAACGCCGTCAGTTCGGGCTTCTGACCCAGCAGCAGCAGCCGGTCCCCCGCGTCCAGCACAGTATCGGGCCGCACCTCATGGTATTCCGTGCCGCGCATCATGCCCAGATTGCGCACCTCTGGGCCAAGATCCAGCTGCGCCATCTGCGTACCGGCCAGCCCTTCCGGCACCCGCAGATTGACCACGTTGTAGCCATTTCCAAGCGCCACATAATCCTGCACCGCCGGGTTGTTCAGCATCTGTGCCGTATGCCGCCCCATCTCGATATCGGGCAGCAGAACCCGGTCAACGCCCATCTTCGACAGGATACGGTGATGGGTGCGGTTGTCGGCCTTGACCCAGATCTCTCCCACTCCGATCAGGCGCAGGTTCATCACGGTCAAAATGCTGGCCTCAAGATTGTCACCCATCGAAACTAACGCAACGTCATAACTCGCCGCGCCGGCCTCGCGCAGGGCGGCTTCATCGGTTGCATCAAGGATCGCGACATTGCTCAGCATATCGGCCAGATCGCCGACGCGCTTTTCGCTGATGTCGATCCCAAGAACCTGATTATCGAAGCCTGCCAAAGCCTTGGCGACAACGCTGCCGAAACTGCCCAGCCCGAGGACGACAAAACTGCGCCGTTTTCTGCCCATGAGATGCCCGCCTTCCTGTTGCTCCTGATGGTTTGAGCACCGCTTTCACGGGCCGTCAACAGGTGAGAATTCATCCGCAAATGTCACGGTTTCCCGAAGAATCCTGCGATGGGGTGGAATTCATAACGTGTTCGTGACATAAGCAGCGCCCTCAAAAACAGCACCGGAAATAAGAAAAAAATTGAAAGGGTATCAATGACAGATCCCACCGACCCACATCAGAATCATCCCGGAAGACCGGGTGATCCTGCCTATGAAGAACCCATTCTGGACGGGCGTCCCGAAGACACGCCAGAGGCTGAACCGCTGCCCGCCCCGGAAGGAGCGACTGAGGTTATCGAAACCGATTATGAGATCGGACAGGATAACCTTGCTCACTCCTTCACGCTGGAGTTCGATATCCACAAGCCGGTTTTCACCATCTCGGCACTTTGCATCATCGCAATCACACTGGCATCGCTGATCTTCCAGCACCAGCTCGACCCCTTCTTCCAGGGGATGCGTGACTGGCTGACCGGCAACCTTGCGTGGTTCTTCCTGCTCGCTGCGAACGTCTTCGTTCTGCTCTGCATCGGGCTGATCGTGTCGCCGCTTGGCAACGTGCGCCTTGGCGGGCCCGACGCGACGCCGGACTTCTCTCTGGCAAGCTGGTTCGCCATGCTGTTCGCCGCCGGTATGGGCATCGGTCTGATGTTCTACGGCGTGTCAGAACCGATGAGCCATTTTGACACCTCGCTTGCCGGTCCGGTGGTCGAGGATGGCGTGCGCACCGACTGGGCACCGCTGCAAGGTGCCGCTGGTGACGAAATGGCAGCGCGCCGTCTGGGCATGGCTGCGACCATCTTCCACTGGGGTCTGCACCCCTGGGCGATCTATGCGATTGTTGCACTGGCACTGGCGCTGTTCTCGTTCAACAAGGGCCTGCCGCTGACCATGCGTTCGGTTTTCTACCCGATCCTTGGCGACCGTATCTGGGGCTGGCCGGGTCACATCATCGACATCCTCGCGGTTTTCGCGACGATTTTCGGTCTGGCAACCTCGCTCGGTTTCGGTGCGCAGCAGGCAACGGCGGGTCTGAACTTCCTGTTCGACATCCCGGCATCAAACACCACGATGGTGCTGCTGATTGTGGCGATCACCGCCGTGGCGATGATCTCGGTCATCACCGGTGTTGAAAAAGGCGTCAAGCGTCTGTCCGAAACGAACATGGTGCTGGCTTTCCTGCTGCTTTTGTTCGTCATCATTGTCGGCCCGAAACTGGCTGTGTTCAGCGCTTTCTTCGCCAATCTCAAGGCCTATGCGCAGGAACTTATCCCGCTGTCGAACCCCTTCGGCCGCGATGATGACAACTTCCGCCACGGCTGGACGGCCTTCTACTGGGCATGGTGGATCAGCTGGTCACCGTTCGTCGGCATGTTCATCGCGCGTGTTTCGCGTGGCCGGACGGTCCGTCAGTTCCTGGTGGCAGTTCTGCTGGTTCCGGCCATCGTGTCGGTCCTGTGGATGACCACCTTCGGTGGCACCGCCATCTCGATCACGCAGGCAGGCTTTGCCGGTATCTCAGATGCGGCGCTTGAACTGAAGCTGTTCGTTATGCTGTCGCAACTGCCGTGGACGCAGATCACCAGCTTCATCGGTATCGTGCTGGTTATCGTGTTCTTCATCACCTCGTCCGATTCGGGCTCGCTGGTGATTGATACGATCTCCTCGGGCGGCAAGGTGAACTCGCCCGCGCCGCAGCGCGTGTTCTGGTGCACGGTCGAAGGTCTGGTTGCCATCGCCCTGCTGCTGGCCGGTGGTCTGGACGCGCTTCAGGCTATGGCCGTTTCCACGGGCTTCCCGTTCACGATCGTTCTGCTTGGTGCTTGCTGGGCCATCGTGAAGGGCCTGATGGCCGAACGGCAAGAACTGAAATAACTGCGGACTCGTGCCGATTGTTACCGGACGGGCGGGGATTCCCTCGCCCGTTCTTGTTTTTCGGGCGTGGTCCTGTAAGAAGATTCTTCATGCAAATTCTTATCGGGATCACCCATGACCAGCTTTGCGGACAGTGAGAAGCGCCTGATCGCAGCTTTCGGCCGTATCGACGCTGCACTGGATCGCGCGGCTGAACAGCCCGCATCTGAGGCAAAGGCGCACAGCACAGAAGCCGCCGACAACCAGCAACTGGACGCCCTGCGCGCAGAAATCGCGGCCCTGAAGCGCCGCCTTGCCGAAGCGCATGAAGAAGCCGCGCGCCTCGCCCGCGCGAATGAGGCTTTGGCGCAGGCAAATACCGACCTGACAAAGGGCGGCGCAGACACCGAATCTGCGTTGCGGGCAGAACTCGATGCGCTCAAGGCCGCGCGGCAGGCCGAAATCGCGGCACTGGATGAGATCATGACCGGCCTGGAAGGGCTGATCGCCCGTGCGCCGCGTGCCTCTGATGCGCCCTATGCCGAAGATGTATCCCCGGAACCTGCCGATATCGTGGCATTCGATCAACGCGAGGGCTGACAGATGGATGTGACCTTCACCATTGGCCACAAGGAATACACCCTGCAGGCGCAGGACGGCGAAGAACGCTTGCTGCGCCGCGCGGCGGGTCTGCTGGATGAAGAGGCCGGAAAGATTGTCGAACAGGCGGGCCGTATGCCCGAACCGCGCCTTCTTTTGCTGGCTGGTCTGATGCTGGCAGACCGTCTCTCTGCGATGGAAGACCGCGCCCTGACGGCTGAAAGAGAGCTTGCCCGAACCCGCTCAGCGGCCTCTGGCACAAGCACGGCGGATGTTCTGGACGCTATGGCAGAATTGGCGGCGCGCGCCGAATCGCTGGCTGACAAGGCCGACGAACAGACATCCCGGCAGGCCTGACGACAGCCCCGGCCGGTTACTCCGCCGCCTGCATCTCTGCCGTTTCAGAGCCGTCTTTCATCTTGAAACCACGTTCCAGCTGGTCAAACGGCGCGACAGGATAGTCGCCCGAAAAGCAGGCATCGCAATATTGCGGGCAGGACTTGTTGCGGCCCTTCGCCTCGCCAGCGGCGCGATACAACCCGTCCAGCGTCACGAAGGACAGGCTGTCCACACCGATCCATTCGCGCATTTCCTCTGGCGTCATCTGCGCGGCCAGCAGCTTTTCCCGCTCTGGCGTATCGACGCCATAGAAACACGGCCACGCCGTCGGTGGCGAGGCGATGCGGAAATGCACTTCCTTGGCGCCCGCGTCGATGATCATGTCCTTGATCTTGCGGCTGGTGGTGCCCCGCACCACCGAATCGTCGACCAGCACCACCCGCTTACCCGCGATCAGCGAACGATTGACGTTCAGCTTCAGGCGCACACCCATATTCCGGATCTGCTCTGTCGGCTCGATAAAGGTGCGCCCCATATACTGGTTGCGGATGATCCCCATCCCATAGGGAATCCCCGATTCCTGCGCATATCCGATCGCCGCTGGTGTCCCCGAATCGGGCACGGGGCAGACCAGATCAGCCTCTACCGGGGCCTCCCGCGCCAGTTCCACCCCGATCTGGCGGCGCGTCTCATAGACAGACCGGCCGCCGATAATCGAATCGGGCCGGCTGAAATAGACATGCTCAAAGATGCAGAACCGGCTGGATGTCTGCTGAAACGGGCGCGAGCTTTCGATCTTCCCCTTCGAGATCACGACCATCTCGCCCGGCTCCACCTCGCGCACGAATTCGGCCCCGATAATATCCAGCCCGCAGGTCTCCGATGACAGCGCATAACCATCATCGCCCAGCTTGCCGATCACCAGCGGACGCACGCCAAGCGCATCGCGCACGCCGATCAGCTTCGTCCGGGTCATCGCGATGACGCTGAACGCGCCTTCCACGCGGCGCAGCGCGTCCTTCATCCGCTCGGGGATGTTCCGCTGGATAGATCGGGCCATCAGATGGATGATACATTCCGAATCGCTGCTCGACTGAAAGATCGAGCCCCGCTCGATCAGCTCACGCCGCAGCGAATCGGCATTGGTGATATTGCCGTTATGGGCGACGGCACAGCCGCCCATGCTGAATTCACCGAAAAACGGCTGCACATCGCGGATGTGGGCGGCCTTCGCGCCTGCCGTGGAATAGCGCACATGCCCGATGGCCAGCGGGCCGGGCAAGGTTTCCATAAGCGATTGCTTGGTGAAATTGTCGCGGACATAGCCGAACCGATGCGCACTGTTGAAGCCACGTTCGCCATCATGGCTGATGATCCCGCCTGCCTCCTGCCCGCGATGCTGCAGCGCATGCAGGCCGAGCGCCACGAAATTCGCGGCCTCCGTCACGCCGATCACGCCGAAAACGCCGCACTCCTCATGCAGGCGATCATCGTCGAAAGGATGCGCAAGAAATGGCTGCATGTAGAGGCTCGTCTGGCTGGTAGGGCTCTGCCCTAGATAGGGACTGCGGGCGAAAAAGTCACGCCCCCGGACAGGGGGCGTGACAGGAAAATGACAATGCGGCACCCTGAACGGGCGTGCAGCAGCGCACAGCTTCAGTTGCTGGCAGGTGCCGCGGCTTCGGTCGCCGGTGTGGCTTCTGTTTCTGCGGGCGCGTTACCTTCAGGCGGCGTCGTGGCCTCGTCGGGGGTGATACCATCGCCCACGCAGCCAGAAACCAACTGGTTATAGCGGTTGGTGATCCAGCCCGGTGCATCTTGCGGAATTTCCGAATCCAGCCTGCCGACCATACGATCCAGCACCTTCGCGGTGCGCGAATTATCAACCATCGGCACCGGAGAAGAGGCCATGATCCGATCGTAAACGATGAAAGCTATCGCAACCAGCAGGATGCCGCGCGCGACCCCGAACAGAAAACCCATCCCCTGATCGACACCGCCAAGCGCCGAACGCTGGACCACCGACGAAAACAGAGGGGTGATGATCGAAAACAGCACAAGCGCCAGTGCGAAGGCAACGGCGAAGGCTGCGATGGTCGCCAATTCGCAGCTTTCACCAAGGAATTGATCCAGAAACGGGATCTGCGCAATCATCGGCCGCAGCGTGCCCGCGAAGATAAAGGCCAGCACTGCGGCCCCGATCCATCCCAGAATCGCAAGTGATTCGCGCACGAACCCCCGCGCATAGGCGAGGATCGCCGACAGGATGATGACAGCCGCAACTACGGCGTCGATAATGGTAAAGCCGTCCATTTATCCACCTTTTCGCGGCAGTTATGGCCGCACTGTCCCTTTTTAGCCGGCACCGAAAACCTCTCCGACAAAGCTTGTCAGATCCGCGATCCGGTCCAGCCGCATGTCCCGCGACCCCTCGATTTTCGAAGAGGCAGGTATGATCGCATGTGAAAAACCAAGTTTTTGTGCTTCTTTCAACCTGTTTTCCGCCTGAGCGACCGGGCGCAATGCGCCCGAAAGGCTGATTTCGCCAAAAGTGACACAGTCGGCGGGCAGGGCGCTGTCCTCGCGCGCGCTCAGCAAAGCCGCTGCAATCGCAAGGTCTGCGGCGGGCTCCTGTACGCGCATTCCGCCCGCGACATTCAGAAAAACGTCCAGCCCTGCAAAGGGAATCCCGCAACGCGCCTCCAGCACGGCAAGGATGGTGCTGACGCGCCCGCTGTCCAGGCCAACGACCGTGCGGCGCGGGCTGGCCAGCGTCGAAGGCGCGACCAGGGCCTGTATCTCCGTCAGCACCGGGCGCGTGCCCTCGATACCGGCGAAAACCGCCGATCCGGGGCTGGGCTGCCCGCGTTCCGACAAAAACAAGGCAGAGGGGTTGGCGACCTCTGCCAGCCCACCGCCGGTCATTTCAAAGACACCGATCTCATCTGCGGGACCAAAGCGGTTTTTCACGGCGCGCAGAATGCGGAACTGATGCCCGCGCTCTCCTTCGAAGTACAGAACCGTATCGACCATATGCTCAACCACGCGAGGGCCGGCAATCTGTCCCTCCTTGGTGACATGACCGACGATCACCACCGCCACGCCGCGCTTCTTGGCAAATGTCACCAACTCATGGGCAGAGGCCCGAACCTGCGATACGCTGCCAGGTGCTGCCTCCACCGTGTCCGACCACAGCGTCTGGATGGAATCGATCACCGCAAGATCGGGCCGCTCGGCATCCAGCGTGGTCAGAATATCGCGCAGCGCGGTCTCTGAGCCCAGCCTGACAGGCGCCTCTGCCAGCCCCAACCGCTGCGCCCGCATCCGAACCTGAGCCGAGGCTTCCTCGCCAGAGATATAGATCGCGCTCTGCCCCCGCGTCGCAAACGCAGCCGCGGCCTGTAACAGCAAGGTCGATTTCCCGATACCCGGATCGCCGCCCACCAGAACGGCCGATCCCGGCACCAGACCGCCGCCCAGCACCCGGTCAAACTCCGCCATCCCGCTTTCGGCACGCGGCGGGGGCGGCTCTTCGGTGGACAATGCGCTCAAAGGCACGGTCTTGCCCTTCACAGCACCAAGCCCGCGCCTTGGCCCCTGGGACAAAGGTGCTTCTTCGACGATCGAGTTCCAGGCCCCGCAGGCGTCACAGCGTCCGGCCCATTTCTTATGGGTCGCGCCGCATTCCTGACAGGTGAAGATGGTAACGGGTTTTGCCATGCCCGCCTTCTTGCCGCATCGGTCCGTCCCGGACAAGACGTGCCCGTCTTTGGTGTTCAAATACCTCGGGGTGAGGCGCGGCACGCGCCGAGGGGCAGCGCCCCTTGCCTGCATATACGGATTATAAACGGCATATATACGCATTCCATACGCAAAACATACGCCCCGATCACGGCATTGTCGGCTTGCGCTCTGCCTGCTTTCCGATCAGGTTCCCGCCCAACCAAAGGACCGCATATGCCAAGCCCTGCCACCAACCCAAAGCCCTTCTCGCGCTACGAATTCCTGATCGCTTGGCGCTATCTCCGCGCCCGCCGCGCCGAAGGTGGGGTTTCGGTGATGACATGGATCAGCCTTGTCGGCATCGCGCTAGGCGTGGCCGCGCTGATCGTCACCCTCGCCGTCCGCACCGGCTTCCGCGCCGAATTCGTGGACACAATGCTTGGTGCCAATGCCCATACCTCTGTCTATATGTCGCCCACCACCTTCACCAATGAGCTGACGGAAGAGGTCTATCTTCAGCCCGGCCGGATCAGCGATTACGACGAAATGGCGCAGCGTCTGGCCGATGTTCCGGGCGTCGTCAGCACGGCCCCGGTCGTCAAGGGACAGGTCATGGCGACCTCGAACGGTGCCGCCAATGTGGCAGAGGTTTTCGGCATCAAGCTGGACGATCTGAAAGCGATGACCCGCATCGCCGACCCATCAACCGCCCTTGGCAATATCGACGATTTCGAGCGCGGCATCGCCATCGGTTCCGGCATCGCCCGCGAACTCGGCGTCACCACCGGCGACCGCATCCGCCTCATCGCACCCGAGGGCGCACAGACTGCATTCGGCACCAGCCCCCGCGTCAATGCCTATGAGGTTGTCTATATCTTCACTGCGGGACGCTATGACATCGACCGCACCCGCGTTTTCATGCCGCTGACCGAAGCGCAATCCTATTTCAACCGCGAAGGTGTCGCTGATGAGATCGAGATCTTCGTTGATGATCCTGACCGGATCAGCGACTGGACCCTACCGCTGATGCAGGCGGCGGGCGAAGGCGCGCAGGTGTGGACGTGGAAGGACAGCTCTGCCAGCTTCCTGAAAGCACTGGATATGGAGGATGACGTGATGTTCATCATCCTGTCCGTCCTGGTCCTGATTGCCACGATGAACATCACCTCTGGCCTGATCATGCTGGTGAAAAACAAGGGCCGCGACATCGGCATCCTGCGCACGATCGGGCTGACAGAGCGCGCGGTGCTGCGCGTCTTTTTCCTGTGTGGCGCATTCACCGGGATCATCGGGACGATTGCGGGCGTGGTTCTTGGCGTCATCGTATCGCTGAATGTCGATCATATCATGACGGCGGTGAACTGGTTCTCTGGCGGTGGCGCATGGGACCCGTCTGTGCGCGGTATCTATGAGCTGCCCGCCAAGCTGCGCCTCGCTGATATCGGCAAGGCGGTCACGCTGTCGCTGGTGCTCAGCTTTCTTGTCACCATTTTCCCGGCTGCAAGGGCAGCCCGCATGAACCCGGTGGAGGCCCTTCGTTATGAGTGATGTGCTGCGCCTCGACGGAATCGAAAAGACCTATAACCGGGGCACACCCGGCCAGATCGACGTGTTGCGTGGGCTGAACCTGACGGTCGGGCAAGGTGAGGTTGTTGCCCTTGTCGCGCCCTCTGGCGCGGGCAAATCGACGCTTTTGCATATTGCCGGGCTGCTGGATACGCCAGATGCGGGCTCCGTCATGCTCAACGGTGCCGACCTGACCGGAGAGCGGGACATGGTGCGCACGACCGCCCGCCGTCGTGATCTTGGCTTTATCTACCAGTTCCACCATCTTTTGCCGGAGTTCAGCGCGGCTGAGAATATCGTGCTGCCACAATTGGCGAATGCGATACCGGAAAAGCAGGCGAAGGAACGTGCGGAACTGTTGTTGGACCGCGTCGGGCTGAAAGACCGTGCCGATCACAGACCGGCAGAGCTTTCGGGCGGGGAACAGCAACGGGTCGCCTTTTGCCGCGCATTGGCGAATGAGCCGGCACTTCTGCTGGCTGATGAGCCGACGGGCAATCTCGACCCTGATACGTCGGATCGCGTGTTCGGCGTGCTGATGTCGCTTGTGCGCGAAACCGGGCTGTCGGCACTGATTGCGACGCATAACCTTGAGCTGGCCGCGCGGATGGACCGGGTTGTCAGGCTGGAGCAGGGGCAGCTGGTCGCGCCCTAGCCGTGTTCCTCTGCTGCCGCATCCGCAAGCGCACGGTTCAGCGCCTGAAGTGCATCGACGTGATAAAGCGCGCCGATGATCTCCGGCGGTGGAGGCGGGCCAATTGCATCGGGCTCGCGCGGCACGACCGGGCGGATGATCGGCAGGAATGCCGCGCCGGTCCGCCGAAACTCTGACAAGGCGCGGTCCAGCGTCTCGCCATCGACAAGCGCCCTACCTGACAGTGCAAGATTTCGCACCAGATCCGGGGCGGGTGCATTTTCCGCGTCAAGTGAGCGGATCAGAGAGTTGATCCGCATTTTCTGCGGCAACCAGACCTGCGGCCCTTCGGCAATATGAACGCCGCGCAGTTCCAGCTGTGTCAGGAAGAAAGACCTGTGCAGCAGACGCGACGCCAGTGCCGATGACATTGACACGGCGGCCATGACCGCGATCCCGGTCTGAAAATCGCCGGTCATCTCGAACACGATCAGCGCTGTGGAGATCGGCGCCCCAAGCACTGCGGCGGCGACCGCGCCCATGCCCGCCATCGCATAGATCGTCGTGCTGCCCGACATGCTTGGAACAGCGGCGGTGGCGATCATGCCAAAGGCCAGCCCGGTCAGCGCCCCCAGAACAAGCGCCGGCGAAAATATCCCGCCACCCATCCTGCCGCCAAGGGTCAGGGAAACGGCGATCACCTTGGCCACCGCGAATATGATGACCTCTTGCAGGCCAAATGCACCGCGAAGCGCGGCGAAGGTTGTCTGATATCCGACGCCGATAATATGCGGAAAGGGAATGGCAAGCAGTCCTAGCAGCGCGCCTGCCACCATCGGCCTCGCCCAGCGTGGCCAGCCCGTCCGATCCATCACGGCATTGCCCGTTTGATCGGCACGCAGCACGGCCCAGACAAGCGCGGCTGCGACAAGGGCAGAGACGATGCCAAGGATCATGAAGGCGGGTAGTTCGACGTAGAAGCTGAGGCCCGGCTCTCCGGGCAGGGCGAACTCTGTCGCGCCGCCAAAGGCCTGCCGGTTGATGACCGCCCCCGCCACGGCGGAAATCGCGATAGGCGCGAAGGCATGGGCGGCAAAGTGGCGAAGGATCACCTCATGCGCGAAAAGGGCACCGGCAATCGGGGCGTTGAAGCTGGCGGCGACGGCACCTGCCACCGCGCAGCCCAGAAGCTCTCGCCCCGCGATAGGGCTGGCATTGATACGGGTGGCGAACCAGGTGGACAGGACGCCTGCCAGATGCACCACCGGCCCTTCACGGCCCGACGACCCACCCATGCCAAGCGTGATAAGCGATGCCGTGGCAGAGGCCACACCTTCGCCCATCTTGACGCGCCCGCCTTCCAGTGCCGCATCCTCGATCACATCGGCCACGGTGGCGGCGCGCCCGGCCACGGTGAAACGATCAAGGATCAGCCCGACGATCAACCCGCCAATCGTCGGCACCAGCACCAGCCACCACCACGGCATCCGGGCAGCTTCATTCGTCAGTGCCTGATCGTCGATGCCGTAGAAAGCCCGCATCAGCGCCGTAACACCATAACGGAAGAACAGAGCCGCCAGACCTGCGCCGATACCGATCAGCAGCGCCAGAACCCAGAACTGAATCTGGCTTGGCCCTCGCTTTCGGATAATGCGAAGCGCGCGCGCAAGGTGCAGACGTGACGGCCAGATGCCGCCGGCCAGCCAATGGCCGGTCGTTGTCTGCTTCTTGGGCTTTCGCGGCGGTTCTGCTTGGGCCATGTTGTCATGAAGCAAAAGGGGGAACCCATGGTCAACCATCAGCAGGCCTTTGACGAAATTCGCGATGTGATTGGGGATCGGCTGTCACAGAAAAAGGCCGACCGCGACGCGCATGGTCAATCAGAGACATGGCACCGTGCCCCGCCACCCGACGCGGTCGCATGGCCCGAAACGACGGAAGAGGTCAGCCGCATCCTTGCGATCTGCAACCGGCATGGCTGTCCGGTGATCGGCTGGGGCACCGGAACGTCGCTGGAAGGCCACGCGCTTGCCGTTGCGGGAGGGTTGGTCCTTGACCTGATGCGGATGGACAAGGTTCTGGACATCGCGCCAGAGGATATGCTGGCCGTCGTTCAACCCGGTGTCACGCGAGAAGCGCTGAACACCGAGCTTCGCGCAACGGGGCTGTTCTTTCCCATCGATCCGGGCGCGAATGCCAGCCTTGGCGGGATGGCCGCGACACGGGCATCGGGAACGATGGCGGTGCGCTATGGCACGATGCGCGACGCCGTGCTTGCGCTAGAGGTCGTGCTGGCGGACGGCACCATCATCCGGACCGGGACAAAGGCCGCGAAGTCCAGTGCGGGATACGATCTGACGGCGCTGATGGTCGGCTCTGAAGGAACGCTGGGGATCATCACCGAACTGACCCTTCGCCTGCATGGCCAGCCCGAAGATGTGGCGGCTGCGGTCTGCGCATTTCCGACGCTGGAGGATGCGGTTGGCTGTGTCAGCATGACCATGCAGTCGGGCATACCGATGGCGCGGATCGAGTTCTTGGACCCCATAGCCATGCGCGCCGTGAACCTGCATTCCGGCACCGACTACCCGGAGCAACCGCATCTGATGATCGAATTCAACGGCTCTCCGGATGCCGTCAGCGCCAATGCAAAGGCTTTCGGAGAGATCGCTGAGGAGTTCAGCGGGCAGGGCTTTCAATGGGCAACTTCGCCAGAGGATCGCAGCAAGCTGTGGGCGGCGCGTCATGCCTCGTATTGGGCGACCTTGAAGCTGCGACCGGGCGCTACCGGCGTGGTCACGGATATCTGTGTGCCGATGTCGGAATTGCCGGGCGCTGTCGCGGCGGCCGCACGGGACATGGAAGATGCAGGGATCCTCGGCGATATTGTCGGCCACGTTGGGGACGGCAATTTCCATACCCTTCTGTTGATCGAACCTGACAATCCCGAAGAGCTCGCGCGCGCGAAAGAGGTCGCAAATGCTATGGCCCGCCGCGCTATCGCGGTCGGCGGCACCGTTTCGGGTGAGCATGGAATCGGAATCGGCAAACGCGGATTGATGCAGGAGCAACACGGACCCGCATGGGCAGTAATGGGTGCGCTTAAGGCGGCGCTTGATCCGAAGAACATCATGAACCCCGGCAAGGTTGTGCCTGACCCCGCCTGATCAAGGAACCGGTTCTGCTGGCAGGGGTTGTGCCATAGTAGCTTTGATCAGGAGGCAAGATGGCACATCCCCCCGAACAGCCCGTGGAAAAGCAGGCGCGACGCCACTTTCCGGCACTGATTGCGATCATTGTCGCGGTTGTGCTGGTGATCATCGCATTCCTTGTGTTCGGTGGCACTGACCCTGAAGCGATCACAGAAGAACCGACGGCCAACACCACCGAGACAGAGGCAGCGGCCGAAGAACCCACGACGACGCAGTAGTTCGGCGACAGGATCTGCCAGATGTCTCCATCCCCTCTGACGATTTCGTGAGGTAAAGGTGGTCGTGACTTTGCGCCGACGCACTGCGATAAGTTGGAAAACCGATTTATCGAGGGGCAATATGAAGCGCATCGTCACCATCATTTCCGCATTGACCCTGATGCTTCTGGCAGCCTGCGGCGGCGGTCAGCGGGCCGTCGTAAACACTGGCGGCGGAGGCGGCGGCTGGGTCGGGGGTGCCGTTCCGCGACTGGGCGATAACGCGCCGCATCAATGGGTGGGCGGGCATCCATACAATCTGCCGGTTCATGGCATCGACATTTCGCGTTGGCAGGGCCGTATCGACTGGGATACCGTGCGCCGCTCTGGCGTCAGCTTCGCCTTTCTAAAAGCGACCGAAGGCGGGGACCACGCCGATCCCGAATTCCAGCGTTACTGGCGTGAAGCTGGTGCCGCCCGCATTCCGCGCGGGGCCTATCACTACTACTATTTCTGCCGCACAGGGGCCCAGCAGGCCGCGTGGTATATCCGCAATGTCCCACGAGAGCGCGGCTCTCTGCCCCCGGTCCTGGACATTGAGTGGACGAATTCGCGCACCTGCCCGCGCCGCCCCGGATCGGCGGAAATCCTGCGAGAGGCATCTATCTTCCTGTCGATTCTTGAGCGCCATTATGGCCAGCGGCCCATCGTCTACACCACGGTCGATTTCTACCGTGACACCGGGATTGGCCGTCTGAATGCAGAGTTCTGGCTGCGCTCTGTCGCGGGTCATCCGCGTCAGGTCTATCCCGGCCAACGCTGGACCTTCTGGCAATATACCGGCACGGGCAGCGTCCCCGGAATCAGGGGCAATGTTGATATC
Organism: Paracoccus albus; assembly: GCF_027913035.1. Classification (NCBI taxonomy): domain Bacteria; kingdom Pseudomonadati; phylum Pseudomonadota; class Alphaproteobacteria; order Rhodobacterales; family Paracoccaceae; genus Paracoccus; species Paracoccus albus. The sequence goes on along the minus strand of NZ_CP115775.1, from coordinate 2,462,694 downwards.
AACGCCTTCGCTGGCAGCGCAGGAGAATGGCGCGCATGGTTGAACAGACGTCTGGTGCGCTGAGGCGCGAGCGTTTTGTCTGGGCAGGGCCCGGTCAGCATGGCCGGACCCGCTTGATTGCCGAATTCGTCACGCTTTTCGTGGTGATCCCGGTCGCCATCGCTATTTTCATGCCGCCCAGCTACCTTTTCGAATCGCTGGCGCTGTTCTCTTTGGCGGGGCTGGGGCTGCTTTGGTATACGGGTGGCTTCAACTGGCGCGCCCTGCTTTTGGGCTGGGGGCGGTTTGACTGGCGCATTTTCTTTGCCTTCTCCGCGATCACATTCGCTGCATCGGTCGTCACGCTTTACCTGACCGCGCCGGACGCCCTGTTCCGGTTTCTGCGCGGTAATACACGTTTCATACTGGTAATCTGGCTGTTCTACCCTTTGCTTTCGGCACTTCCGCAGGAACTGATTTTCCGCGTCCTGTTCTTTCACCGCTTTGGCAGGTTGTTTTCAGGGCCCGGTCAGGCGGTGCTGATCAACGCCGCGATCTTCAGCCTCGCCCATCTGATGTATTGGAGCTGGATCGTAGCGCTGTTCACCTTTGCCGGCGGGCTGGCCTTTGCCGTCGGCTATCTGCGCCGCGGCTTCCCCTATGCCTGGGCGTTGCACGCCATTGCCGGAAACATCCTTTTCGCCGTCGGGATGGGGGAGTATTTCTACTCTGGCGCGGTCACAAGGCCATTCTAGGCCGGCGGACAGGGCATTCCACGCAGGCTGCGCCTTGACTTCGCCCTGTTCCCGCTGTTCATGCGGGGGCTGAACGAAAGAGGTCCGCCATGCATGCTTATCGCAGCCATACCTGCGCCGAACTGACTGCCGCCAATGCCGGGGAAACCGTCCGCCTGTCGGGCTGGGTCCACCGCGTCCGCGATCACGGGGGGGTCCTGTTCGTCGATCTGCGCGATCATTACGGCATGACACAGGTGCTGGCCGACAGCGACAGCCCGGCCTTTGCCGCGATGGAGAAACTGCGGGCGGAAACCGTGATCCGCATCGATGGCCGCGTAAAGATGCGGGATGAGGCGCTGCGCAACCCCAAGCTGCCCACCGGCGATATTGAGGTTTACGCGACCGAACTGGAAGTGCTTGGCCCTGCCGACGAACTGCCCCTGCCGGTCTTCGGCGATCAGGATTATCCGGAAGAAACGCGCCTGACCTACCGCTTCCTCGATCTGCGTCGGGAAAGCCTGCACAACAATATCATGCTGCGCTCCAAGGTGATCCGGTCTTTGCGCAACCGTATGTGGGATACCGGTTTCACCGAATTCCAGACCCCGATCATCACCGCCAGCAGCCCCGAAGGCGCGCGCGATTTCCTGGTTCCTTCGCGCCTGCATCCCGGCAAGTTCTACGCGCTGCCGCAGGCCCCGCAGCAGTTCAAGCAGCTGATCATGGTGGCGGGTTTCGACCGCTATTTCCAGATCGCACCCTGTTTCCGCGACGAAGACCCGCGCGCCGACCGCAGCCCCACCGATTTCTATCAGCTTGACGTGGAAATGAGCTTTGTCGAGCAAGAGGACGTCTTTGCGGCCATCCAGCCCGTGATTCAGGGCCTGTTCGAGGAATTTGGCGGCGGGCGCCGGGTTGACGCGGACTGGCCGCGCATCCCCTATGCCGAGGCGATGCTGAAATATGGCAGCGACAAGCCCGACCTGCGCAACCCGATCGAGATGCAGGTGGTGTCCGACCATTTCCGCGGTTCCGGCTTCGCTATCTTCGCCAAGCTGCTGGAGCAGGACGGGACCGAGGTGCGCGCCATTCCCGCCCCCACGGGCGGCAGCCGCAAGTTTGCCGACCGGATGAACGCCTTTGCCCAGAAGGAAGGGTTGCCGGGGATGGGGTATATCTTCTGGCGCAAGGGTGAGAACGGCATGGAAGCGGCCGGCCCCATCGCCAAGAATATCGGCCCGGAACGGACCGAGGCGATCCGCCAGCAGCTTGGTCTGGGTGAGGGCGATGCGGCCTTCTTCCTTGGTGGCAAGCCCGAGCAGTTCGAGGCGGTTGCGGGCCGGGCGCGGAACGAGATCGGGCGCGAACTGGGTCTGACCGACGAAAACCAGTTCAAATTCGCCTGGATCGTCGATTTCCCGATGTATGAGAAGGACGACGAGGGCAAGATCGACTTCAGCCACAATCCGTTTTCCATGCCGCAAGGCGGGATGGAGGCGCTGAATGGCGACCCGCTTGAGGTGAAGGGCTATCAATACGATCTGGCCTGCAACGGCTATGAACTGATCTCGGGCGCGATCCGGAACCACAAGCCGGAGATCATGTTCAAGGCGTTTGAGCTGGCGGGCTATCCGGCGTCCGAGGTCGAGAACCGCTTTGGCGGCATGGTCAAGGCCTTCCGCTATGGCGCACCGCCCCACGGGGGCTGCGCGGCTGGCATCGACCGGATCGTGATGCTGCTGGCGGATGAGCAGAATATCCGCGAGGTCATCATGTTCCCGATGAACCAGCGGGCGGAAGATCTGATGATGAACGCGCCAAGTGATCCCACCAACGAACAGCTTCGTGAACTGCGCCTGCGCGTGCTGCCGAAAGAATAGGACACACCCATGCGGCGCTCACATCCGTTGATCGCCATGAGCGGAGTGTTAGGGTCGAATGAGCCGTCGCCCCGGCGCGGGTGAGAATGCGCTTGCGGGTTGCGGCATGGCGGATACTCTTCCGCCATGTCAGCGTATGATACCGAACGGCCCTTGGGTGACGAACTCAGCAATTGGCAGGCCCCGCCTGCGCCGGGGCCCGAGGTCATCGGTGGGCGATATCTTCGTCTGGAACGGCTGAATCCTGACCGTCATGCAGAAGAGATATTTGCCGCGACGCAGGCGGATCAATCCCTTTGGGACTACATGAGCAATGGGCCGTTTCGCAGCGTTGATGATATGCGGGACTGGATGGCGCAGGCGGTCGCATCCGATGCGGTGTTCTATGCCTTTGTCGACAGCGCCACAGGGCAGGGATTCGGCTATGCCTCTTTCATGCGGATGGATGCAGCCAACGGCGTATTGGAAATCGGCAATGTCATGATCGGATCCGCGGCGCAACGCAGCCGCGCGGCTTCCGAAGCGCTGATGCTGATGATCAGCTGGGCATTCGGTGCCGGGTATCGCCGGGTTGAATGGAAGTGCAACGCGCTGAACACGGCCTCGCGACGTGCGGCGCGGCGATATGGGTTCCTGTTCGAGGGCACATTTCGCAACCACATGATCATCAAGGGCCGCAACCGTGACACGGCATGGTTCGCGATGACTGATGGCGACTGGGAACGGCTTGCGCCAGCCTATTCTGACTGGCTTGCACCCGGAAACTTCGACGAAAACGGCAGGCAGAGAACCAGTCTTTCGAAGCTGACTGAACCGATTGTCCGGCAGTTGCAGCTTGCATTGAGCCCGAGTGCTGGGACAAAGGCCGGTCCGTAGGCGGATGTTAACTCTTGCTCTGCGCCGAAGGTCCGGCGGGGGCGAGCCATCCCACCACCAGATTGCGATTACAACGCACTACAGACGGCTCGCAGCAATCAGACGCTCATGAACCATACCACTGATTCGCGTCAGGTCGGTGGCCACCCCGCGGCCTGCCTCGTGATCGCGGGCGAGTGCGGCGGCCGCTTGGGCCAGCGGCGTATCATGTGCCGACCGTGCAACGCCAGTCAGGAAGCGCGCGATATAGTCTATGGACGCGCCGTCGCGTGCATCGGTCAGCACATCGGCAACATGCGTAAGGTCTTCTCGCAACGCACGGGGGTCGGGCGTCACCACCTCATTCGGCAACAGCCGTGGCCCCGAACGCGTGCCACGATCCGGCAGTGCCGCAAGAAGCGTTTCCTGAAATGCAGCGAGGCTGTCGATGGGTTTGGAAACAAAGCCAGCCGCACCAGCAGAGATCGCCGCATCTTCAAGCTCCGGATCGCCGGAGATACCGAGGACAAGTGGCGTCTGATCGCCCGCCGCCTTTATTCGGCGAATCAGGCTGGCACCGTCGCCGTCTGGCAGGCCCATATCTACCAATACGATATTCGGTCGATATGTCTGCAAATGGCGCATTGCGGTCTGAACCCGGTCAGCGCGGCGAATCCGCGCGCCGGAGCGCAAGCACAGAAGCCGGATCGCCTCTGACGCGTAGCGCGAATCTTCAACCAGGAGAACCGTCAGCCCCGACAGGGGGCGGTTGGGCAGTTGTGCTTGCCAGATGGCCGGTTCTGCGACGAAGCTGTTCATCTCGCTTTGCATTCTTCCATCCCTTTCTGGAATCAACGGATAGATGCAGGCTAAGGCAGCAATCGCTAAGGCTTGGTTAATGTCGTGGATTGCCTTGGAATCCCATCCGACAGGTAATAGAGAACCGCGCAGGCATCTTCACAGACCGTGATCGCCATACCAAGCCAAGCAGGAGATGCGACATGAATCTGACCGGCGGCATCGTTCTGTACGCGGTATTGTGGTTTCTGACCCTGTTCGTGCTGCTTCCGATTGGTGAGGTCAGCCAGGATGAGGCAGGAGAGGTCGTTCCGGGTACGCCGCGCGGTGCTCCGCATAAGCCGAGACTGGGGCGAAAGATGCTTTGGTCGACGGCGATTTCCGCGATTCTCTGGGCGGTGTGTGCCTATGTCATTCTCAGCGGCATAGTCACGCGCGAAGACGTGATGGGCTGGGATCAGCTTATTCGCTGATGATCTGAAACAGATGTGTGAAAGCGGCGGCGGCCAGCACCGGAATGGCGATGTTCAGGATCGGCACCGTCAGGGCAAAGGCGATGGCGATCCCAAGCATGGTGACAGTTGCCGCGTTCTGACGACGCAGCGCTGACGCGGCGTCTGATTCCATATGGCGGTTTGCGGCCATCTGAAAAAACTCTCGGCCCAGCAGCCAGCCATTCGCGCCATAGAAGACCACGGGTGCCAGCGGGCCGAGTATCGGCGTCGCCAGTAATGTAGCAATGGTGACCAGCAAAACCGCCCCCATGATTGCCGCAGATTCCAGCAAACTGTCCCAGAAATCCGGCGAAGCGCCCTGACGGCGGGGATAATGTGTCGCCTCGACCTCGCCAGCGACGCGGTCGGCGTAGAAGCCCGAAAAGGCTGCGGCGACCGGCGCCATCAGGAAGATGCCGACGAACGGCAACAAGATCAGGCTTCCCCAGCCTAAGAGCGAACCCAGCGGCACGTCTCCGATGAACGGCAACCACGCCTCGCCCGAGATAAACTCGCGGAAGCCCCAGAAAAGCACTGTGTGGAGCGCAAGGAACAGCAGGATCGTTAGCCCGATGCCGCGCAGGACGAGGCCGAACACGCTAGGCCTGAAAAGGTCGCCCCAGCCAAGCGCCAGTGCGCGCATCCAGATCATTCGAGGAAGGTCGTCTTGGCAGCGATGTCCGGACGCGGGCGCTCTGGCGGTGTCGTGGCGCCCCGGCTGCCCATGTGGATGAATCCGACGACCTTTTCTGTGTCGCCCAGGCCCAGATTTTTTCTGGCGAACGCGTCGGCGGTTGCGACGCCCGTCAGCCAGCTTGCGCCGAAGCCGCTTGCGAGTGCCGCGTTGACGAGACCGAGGCAGACCGCACCTGCTGAAAGATACTGTTCCCATTCAGGTATCTTGTCGCTTTCGACAGGCGCAAATACCACCGCAACGACGACTGGGACGCGGAAGGACTGACCGTGCTTTTCAGCCTTCTCAGGCATATTGCCAGCGGCAAGCGATGCCGCGGTGACCTGCGGCGCGATCCGGTCAAGAGCGGCGCCGCGCAGGACGATAAAGCGCCAGGGTTCAAGCTTGCCGTGATCGGGCACACGCGCGGCCATCTCCAGCAAGTCTGCCAACTCGGCATCAGACGGGCCTGGCAGGGTCAGGGTCGCTGGCGGATGAGAACGGCGCTCTCGCAGGAACTGAATCGCAGCGGTGTGTGCTTCTGTCATCATATTCTCCTTCACCCGCTCACCTAGTCAAACATCCCCGGCAAGCCAAGTGCCGCCAGCACCATTCTGCCCGTGGCGGCCAGAGTTGATGTGTCACGGGCCGGTATTCGCCGCGAACAGTCGGGTGAAAATCAGCGCTTCTCCAGCCTGTAGCCACCCTCTGGCAGGTTCAGTGCCGCGCGCAGTTCGTCGAGCTGACGCATACTCAGCGTGATCTCACTGTATCGGTCGCCATCGGGTTCGTCCTGCCGCAGAACGACGCGATCATCGAAAGTCGTGATAACAACATCGCCTTGCAGCGGCGCGGTGTCAGGCTCGTCAATCAGCGTGATGACTGTCGCGTCGAAATCGTGTTCGATTGTGAACATTGTGCCTGCCTTTGCTTGGATTGTTTGAAGTTTCAGTTCGAAAGTGAACGGAACTGATTTGCCTCGCAAGGGGTGCTTCTCTATTCTTGCCAGCGAAACCTAAGCGGAAAATTTATGATGTGCCTGAAGTTCTTTCGTCTTGCGTTCCTTTCCATTCTTGGGGTGGCCGCCCTTTCCGCCTGTGCTCCGGTTCAGGTCAGTGAAACGCCGAATGTCCCTACGCCGCGGCAGCAGACACAGGTGACGACCGTTAGCGCTCCTTCCCGAACGACGCCAAGATCGCCGCGTGAGGCGGCACGGAACTTTATCAGCGTCATCCGGCGGATGGAGCCTGCGGTAGAACGTGAATGCGTAGCCCGGAGGACAGCTAATATCAATTGCGACTATCAGTTTGTAGTCGATGACCGGCTTGAGCTGGAGCCTAACGCCTTCCAGACGCTGGACAGTTCCGGTCGACCGATCATCGGTTTCACCGTCTCGCTGATCGCGGCGGCGCGAAATGCTGACGAACTGGCCTTTGTCGTGGGACATGAAGCCAGCCACCACATCCTGAACCACCTTGATCGCAAGGCGAGCTCTGCGACGGCGGGGGCAGTTATTCTGGGTGGGTTGGCGGCGGCGGCCGGTGCTGATTCGTCGACGATTAGTTCTATTCAGCGTGTTGGTGCTTCCGTGGGATCGCGCGTCTATTCGCGCGATTGGGAACTGCAGGCCGACTATATGGGCGCCATCGTTACGCTGAATGCGGGGTATGACCCGGTTAATGGCGCAGAGTTCTTCCGCAGAATGCCTGATCCGGGCGACCGAATCCTTGGTTCTCATCCGTCGACGTCAGCGCGCATGGGGCAAGTGCAAAGAGCGGTCGCAGATGTGCGTGCAGGTCGGACAAGATGAAAACTTTTTTCCCCGCCCAAAATATTAAGAAACGTTAACACTCCGTTAACGAAATTTTTGGGTTGGAATCGGCATTGTACTGATTATTAAGAAAAAAATTTCCTGAATGGTGTTGACCATACGTGAAAAGATTGCATTCTTGTCCACGTGAAGCTGGTTAAACTGGCTAACTTAGGTTAGGTGACGGGCCGGAAATAGTTGCTGTTTGCAACTATGGTGGGCGTTCGAGCGGACTTGCCAGAGACGGTTCGTGAGTGATTTGAGTGCGTCGTTGAAGCGAATGCACATTCAGGAGATATGCATGATTGGCGTCGTTATCTGGAGCAGCGAATCAAGTCGGAAAGCCGTGATCTGGTGTGAGGATCAGGGGCCACTGGCTTATCTGCGTGGTCGCGACAACCTTCTGGAGGAGGCGGACTGGCCGGTGCCCGGTGATCTGCTGCGTCTGGAATGCGAAACCATCGGAAATCTTCGGCAGGCTCATTCGGCCCGTGTTCTTGAACAAAAGGTTTGCCCTCAACTGCCGGACGCCTTGCTGGGGAAGACCAACCGGCCCAGCTCTCATCTGGAAATTGTCTCACGCAACGATTCGCCCAAGTTGCACGCAACAGAACATGACGATGATGAAGGGATGCATTATCTGTCGTCAGTCGTGAACTCCTGATCCTTGCGCGGCCCGACCTTGTAAAGCGCGGGCTTGCGCAGGCCGTAGCAGGAACGTCAGGTGCCCCGTGCAAGGGCCGCGACGCCGGTACGCGCCTGATCGCTGAGGCCCAAGGGGCGCATCAATTCGGCAAACGCGTCCAGTTTTTCCGGCGTCCCGGTGATCTCAAAGACAAAGCTTTGAAGCGTCGAATCGACGACATTCGCGCGAAATATCTCGGCTATACGAAGGGCCTCGACGCGGTGATCACCCGTCCCCGAAACCTTGAACAGACCCAGTTCACGCTCGACACTCGGTCCTTCGGCTGTCAGGTCGTGAACTTCATGAACCGGGACGATCCGGCCAAGCTGTGCCTTGATCTGCACGATGACCGAGGGTGTCCCGCGGGTCACAATCGTGATGCGCGACAGATGCCCTTCGTGATCCGTCTCGGCCACAGTCAGGCTGTCAATGTTATAGCCGCGGCCAGAAAACAGACCGATCACGCGGGCCAGAACACCGGGTTCGTTTTCCACAAGGACCGCAAGGGTATGCCGCTCCTCGATCTGCGCGTTTGGATCGCGCAGATCATAGGCTGAATGGCTGGAGGAGCCCTGTTTGATATCAAGAACCATGATCTTCCCCTCTTAAACCAGTGCCGCGCCGCCGCTGAACGCTTCAGTCTCAGGGGACAAGAGCATTTCATTATGCGGTTTGCCCGAAGGGATCATCGGGAAGCAGTTTTCATGTTTCTCGACCAGCACATCCAGAATGAACGGTCCGTCATACTCGATCATTTCCTGAATCGCATCGTCCAGTTCGGCCGGGTCGCTGACCTGACGACCCTTGCAGCCAAAAGCCTCGGCCAGTTTCACGAAGTCGGGCAGACTGTCGGACCATGATTGCGAATATCGCTCTCCATGCAGCAATTGCTGCCACTGGCGCACCATGCCAAGGCGCTCGTTGTTCAGGATGAACTGCTTGACCGGCGCACGAAACTGAACCGCGGTGCCCATTTCCTGCATGTTCATCAGCCAGCTCGCATCACCGGCGACATTGATCACCAACGCTTCGGGGTGGGCGACCTGCACACCAACGGATGCCGGCAGGCCATATCCCATCGTGCCAAGACCGCCAGAGGTCATCCAGCGATTCGGGTCATTGAAGTGAAGGTACTGCGCCGCCCACATTTGGTGCTGTCCGACCTCTGTCGCGATATAGCGGTCGCGGTCCTTCGTCAGTGCCTCAAGCCGCTCAAGCGCGAATTGGGGTTTGATGATTGAATCAGAGTTCGTGTAAGAGAGGCATTTCACCTCGCGCCATTGTTCGATCTGTGACCACCATTTGCGGACAGGCTCGGCATTTGTCTTGCGGCCGCGAGACTTCCAGATCTTCAGCACATCTTCCAGCACATGGCCGACATCGCCCTGAATGGGAAGTTCGACATGGACGACCTTGTTGATCGAGGAGGGGTCGATATCGATCTGCGCCTTGACTGAATCGGGGCTGAAATCAGCGACTCGCCCGGTGATGCGGTCGTCAAACCGCGCCCCGACAGCGATCATAAGGTCGCAGCCATGCATGGCCAGATTCGCCTCATACATCCCGTGCATTCCCAGCATTCCCAGCCAGTTCTGGCCCGACGCGGGATAGGCGCCCAACCCCATCAGGGTAGAGGTGATCGGGAAGCCCGTGGCATCGACCAGTTCACGCAGAAGCTGGCTGGCACCGGGGCCGGAATTGATGACGCCGCCGCCGGTATAGAAGATCGGACGCTCTGCCCGTTCTATCAGTTCGACCAGCCGGGTGATCGCGTCCAGATCGCCTTTTTTGCGCGGTTGATAGTTGCTCGTATCGACTTGCTTCGGTCCGATATATTCAGCTTCGGCAAACTGAACGTCTTTAGGGATATCGATCAGCACCGGACCGGGTCGGCCCGAAGTGGCGACGTTGAAGGCGTGATGGATGGTCTGTGACAGCTTGCCGGTATCCTTCACCAGCCAGTTATGCTTCGAGCATGGGCGGGTGATGCCGACGGTATCGGCCTCCTGAAAACCATCGGTACCGACCAGAAACGTCGGAACCTGCCCGGACAGCACTACAAGCGGAATGGAATCGAGAAGCGCATCCGTCATTCCGGTAACGGCATTCGTCGCACCGGGACCAGAGGTCACGATGACCACACCTGGCTTGCCAGTCGAACGGGCATAGCCCTCTGCCATATGAACGGCGCCCTGCTCGTGGCGGACGAGAATATGCTGAATGTCGTTTTGCTGAAACAGTTCGTCATAAATCGGTAGCACAGCCCCGCCCGGATAGCCGAATACCGTGTCGACGCCCTGATCGCGCAGCGCTTCGACAACCATTCTCGCACCCGTCATTTTTCGGGACATGGGACCTACCTCATCTTTCAATCGCGCCATTGCCGGCGCAGCGAAAACACGCGGCGATGATGCCGCGCCGCCGCAAATTATGGTCGGTGAGCCGAAGGGTCAATGGTCAAAGTGAAGAAAAATGACGCAAAATGACCTTATCGGGTAATATTATTTCGTGTTCAGGGAAGGTCAATGCGGGCCACCTGTTCGACGATAGGATCCACGGCGAGGGGGTGCGCTTCGTCCGAGTGATCAGAAGGATTCCCCATATCCTGCCACACCCCGCCCTTATAGATTTCGAGTGCAGCGAAACGGCTTTTGTAGTCCATCTTGCGGCTGCCGGGCACCCAGTATCCCAGATAGACATAGGGCAGGCCGCTTTCCCGTGCGAGGGCGATGTGGTCCAGTATGATATATGTGCCAAGGCTGCGCGCGGACAGTCTGGGATCAAAGAAGCTGTAGACGAGTGACAGACCGTCATCCAGTACGTCAGTCAGACAAACCGCAGCCAGATCATCCGCCGTCCGGTCCCGGTCACCAGCATCGTTCGGGGCAGGGATTGTCCCGCGATATTCAATGACACGCGTCATGACCGACGTTTCCTCGATCATCGCCGCGAATTCGAAGATATCCATATCGGCCATACCGCCATCGGCATGGCGTTGATCGAGATAGCGGCGGAACAGCTCAAACTGCTCTTCGGTGGCCCATGCGCTTGTCGGCAGCCGCTTGAGGTCATTGTTGCGCCTGGCGATGCGGCGCTGCGTTCGGCTGGGAATAAAATCGGCAACGCGGATACGGGCAGACATGCAGGCCACGCAACTTTCGCAGCTTGGTCGGTACAGCACATTTTGTGAGCGACGGAAGCCCTGCCTTGAAAGCGCATTGTTCAGCTCTTGCGCGTTTCCGGCATGAAGCGCAGTGAACAGCTTCCGTTCGGCGCGGCCATGCAGATACGGGCAGGGTTGCGGTGCCGTGACATAGAACTGCGGCGCATGGGTCAGCGTGTGGCGCATTGTCCACCCCGTCCGGCATTTCCGCGCGCTTCAGTTTTGCGGAGCCAATCGTTCAGTCCGGCTGTCATTCGCAGGTATGATCCCAACTGTTGTCGGCGACGGTAGCAACAGAGCATGCCGAGGCCAAGTATTGATATGATGATAGCGGCATCGCGATGCAATTGACGTTTCTGCGCCCACGGCCATAACTCGGTTTATGAGCTTCGCCGATCATATCACCCGCCTTCCCATTGCGCATGACCATGCGCGCGCTGATGAAGCGAAATCACTTTTCTCCGGCTTCAACGGACAGTTGACGCAGCTTTTGTCAGCAACCGCCGGATGCAGCCCCTACCTTTTTTCGCTGATGTCGAAAGAGGCTGATTGGCTGGCTGATACGCTGCAATCGACAGGTGATGGCATTGTCTCTCAGGTTCTGACCGACGCGTCAGAGCTTGATGCGGAGGATCTCGGCCCCGCGCTGCGACAGGCAAAGCGCCGGATCGCCCTGATTACCGCAATCGCCGACCTTGGCGGCGTCTGGCCGCTGGAAAAGATCACTGGCACTTTGACGGAGTTCGCCGATCGCGCCACTGACCTTGCATTGCGCGCCCATCTGCGCCGAGAGGTTGATCGCGGCAAACTGCCCGCCACGGATGCTGATGCCGCCGGTATGTTTGCGATGGCGATGGGCAAGATGGGCGCGGGAGAGCTGAATTACAGCTCTGACATCGACCTGATCATACTGTATGACGATGCGGCCTATGAAAAGGATGACAGGAACGAGGCGCGCGCATCGCTGATCCGGGTGACGCGAAAGATGGCCGCGACGCTGTCGGATAACACTGAACATGGATATGTCTTTCGCACCGATCTGCGCCTGCGTCCCGACGCGGCGGTCACCCCGGTGTGTCTCTCCGCAAATGCTGCATTGGCCTATTACGAGGCTGAAGGCAGGACTTGGGAACGCGCGGCCTATATCAAAGCCCGGCCCTGCGCAGGCGATTTGGCGGCCGGGGATCGCTTTCTGGCCGATCTGCGCCCATTCGTCTGGCGCAAGCATCTGGATTTCGCCGCCATTCAGGACGCCCATGACATGCGCCTGCGCATTCGCGACCACAAAGGGCTGGGCGGCAAGCTGTCCATCCCCGGCCACAACATGAAGCTTGGGCAGGGTGGCATTCGCGAGATCGAATTCTTCACCCAGACCCGGCAGCTTATCGCGGGCGGTCGCGATCCCGAATTGCGCAAACGGGGTACAGTCGATGCATTGGCGGCGCTTGCGGAAAAAGACTGGATTCCGGGCGACATCGCGCAGGAGCTGACGGACCACTACCGTCAGCACCGCGATATCGAGCATCGCATCCAGATGGTGAATGACGCGCAAACCCACGAATTGCCGAAAGATCGCGACGGGTTGGAAAATATCGCAAATATGTCCGGTTCCGACGACGTCGATGCCTGGTGCCAGACCCTGCTCGATCGGCTAGAGCGTGTCGAAACGCTGACGGACGCTTTTTTCGCGCCTTCTGACGGCGCCGCTTTGCCCGAACTTTCTGATAACGCAAAAACCATCATTGAACGATGGGATGGCTATGCAGCCCTGCGTTCCGAACGGGCGCAGCAGATTTTCCGCCGAATAAAGCCTGACCTGCTGGGGAAGATGTCGCGTGCCGCGCACCCGGAAGATGCGCTTTCTCGCTTTGATGGCTTCCTTCAGAAACTTCCCGCCGGAGTGCAGCTGTTTTCGTTGTTTGAGGCGAACCCGCAGCTTGTCGATCTGATCGTCGATATCTGCGTCACGGCACCGGGTCTGGCAGCCTATCTTGGGCGTTACCCCGAGGTTCTGGATGCTGTCCTCGCGGGGTCTTTCTTCGCACCGTGGCCGAAACCCGACGTGCTGAAGGAAGAGTTGGAGCAGCGCCTGAAGCAGCGCATGAATGCCAGAGATGGCGGCTATGAGCGTGCGCTCGACGAAGCGAGGCGGTGGGCGCATGACTGGCAGTTCCGTATCGGTGTTCACCACTTGCGCGGGCTTTCGGACGCAGCGCAGGTCGGCAAAGAATATGCGGATATTGCGAATACGGCGATTGCGGCGCTGCTTCCGCTTGTCGTGGGACAGCTTTCGGAAAAACACGGTTCTCCGCCCGGAAGGGGTGCGGTGGTTTTGGGGATGGGCTCGCTTGGTGCGCAGCGCCTGAACGCGCTATCGGATCTTGATCTGATCGTGATCTACGATGCCGACGGTGTTGAGGAATCTGATGGTCGAAAACCACTTGCGCCGCGCGCGTGGTATGCGCGACTGACGCAGTCGCTCATTACGGCACTTTCGGCCCAGACCGCGTCAGGCAGGCTGTATGAAGTCGATATGCGCCTGCGTCCCTCTGGTCGGCAGGGGCCGGTCGCGACTTCGGTTCAGTCTTTCCGCAATTATCAGATGTCCGAGGCGTGGACGTGGGAGCATTTGGCCCTGACGCGTGCCCGTGTTGTCGCCGTTTGCGGGGATGATGGCGCCCAGCTTGGCGATGAGGTCGAGGCGCTTCGGGTAGAGGTCCTGGCCGAACGTGGCGCGGATGATCGTGTGCTGCCTGATCTGGCGGATATGCGCAAACGCATCTTTGCAGCCAAGGCCCCGGATGGCGAATGGGAAGCAAAGATCGGGCGTGGCAGGCTTCAGGATATCGAGTTGCTGGGGCAGAGCTTTGCTTTGCGCGGTGCCGATCCGGCGCGCGGGCCAGAGGCGCAACTTCGCGCCGGTGGCAGAACTGGTTTGCTGGCGAAAGAAGATGTGGAAACCCTGCTGTCGTCCCAGCGGTTTTTGTGGCGGTTGCAGGTCGCCGGCAGGCTGCTTACCGAAAATGCGCTGAATATGGACAATCTGGGCCCAGGTGGGCAGGAGTTCCTGCTGCGGGAAACGGATTGCGAAAATCTTACTGGATTGAAGAAGCGTCTCGATACTGTGGTCGAGACTGCCGGCCAGATCATAGATCGCGCAATCGGCGAAGGTGCAGGCAAAACATAAGCCGCTTCAGAGCGGGCGGCTGAGCCGACTTTATCCGGTGCCTGACCTTCGACATGTCACGATGCGCAGGAGCCAGCGTTCTGTGTGCTGGCAACGATCCGCCATAAATTCAGCCAGCCTTTGCAACGCGCTGCATTGCCCGTTGTGACCCATTCGCAGTTCCGATCTGCCCAATCACAGGTAGCCGGGCATCATTGTCAGCATTGGCCAGGGAAGCATCACCTTCTTCAGCTTCCTCGAAGATGCCGTGCACTGTCTTGTCCCAATAGAATGGCCGGGCGATGGTTTCGTATATCGCTTTCCAGGCCGCCAGACATCCAAGCGGGAAGTAGAGCGGCAGGGTAAGTGTCCAAAACCACAGGTGACGATGCTTTTTCGCGCGAATTGACCAGAGGTTCATCGCGAGGCTGGCCATCTCTGACAGAACAAATAATGCGATAAGCGCGGTCAGAGTGTTTCCACCAATCGAAATATCCGAACCTCTCGTAATCGGATGCGGCAGATGAAGCGCAAGCAGCCAGAAACTCCATAGCACCGGGGCCAGAAGATACTGGGTCAGCGTGCCAAGAAACTGAACCTGAAACGCCAGAAAACGCATCGGGCCGAGATCCCGCCAAAGTGCCATCGGATTGCGCATATGCACGCTCCACGTCGCGCCATAGCCCTTCAGCCAGCGAGAGCGTTGCTTGATCCACGGGATGACCCGGCAATTTGCCTCTTCATCCGTCGTGGTGTCGAGCAGCTCCGTCCGCCAGCCGCGACGCGCCAGCCTGACCCCTAGGTCTGCGTCTTCGGTCACGTTCCATGCGTCCCATGCCCCGATCTCTTCAAGAACATTGCGGCGCAGGAAAACCGTGGTACCACCAAGCGGCACGACAAGGCCCAGCCTCGCAATGCCCGGCAAATTGGTCCGGAACCAGCTTGCATATTCGATTGTGAAACAGCGGGCCAGCCAGTTGCTTCTTGGGTTAAAGTAATCCAGCCGTCCCTGAAGGCAGGCGACATCGCTGCCGGCGAAGGCGAAGCCGCGCGCAACCTTGTGCAGTTGGTCGGGATCTGGCCGATCCTCGGCGTCCCATATGCCGATAATGTCACCCCTGCAGAAGTTGAGGGCGTAATTCAGTGCTCTCGGCTTGGTTTGCAGCGGGCCGGGCGGAACAGAGACAACCCTGATCCAATGCGGCAGCGCGATCCCTTTCAACGCCGCTTGCGTAACCTCATCGTTTTCCTCGGCGACAAGCAGGATATCCGTCAGTTCCCGTGGATAATCCAGGCGCGAAAGGCGCGCGATCAGTTTTTCGGCAACGCCATCCTCGTGGAAAAGGGGAACCATGACGGAGATCACAGGTAGCGGCCCCTTTAGTTGAGGGGGCGTGATTGCGCCGGCCGCAATGCTGTGCCGGTCACGTCTTTCCTGGACCGTGGCGGCAAGTGACGCACAGAATGCCAGGATTTTCAGCACAAGACAGGCAAGCAGCGTGAGCGATACCCAAACGGTCAACGCAGCCAATGTCGCCTTCGGCGCGGCAACCCCGCAGAGGGTTACAGCGGCAAGCGCTGCGCCGAACCAGCCCTTGCCGCCGCCCCGACAGCTTTCGGATTCCTGTACGCTCTGCTCTGCCCGGCGGATCAGGCTGGTCGAGCGGCGTGCCATGATTGCGGCTAGAATGCCACTTTCTGTCGCCAGCAGCATTTTCACCGGCCCGAACCCAGCGGGAAGATTCTGCCTGACTGCCTCGAAATTTTCTGGGCGTGAGGTGGCAAGGAAGGTCACATTGGCGACCCTTCGCCACGGCAACACCATGTTTCTCAGACAGAAGCCCGCGCCCAATTCGTCGATCAGCCGCGCGTCAGGTGGAAACTTCGCAGGATCAACCGATGATGTGCGCCATTGCCGCGTCAGCGCGTGGATGAGGTTCGCTTCCGTGACCCAGTCTTGCGCAAGCAGGATCTGCCCCAGCGGAACGTTCTGTCGTCTGCGCATGACAATGGCCTTCAGCAGGTGAGCGTGGCTGACGGCACCCTCCTCCAGCAGTATTTTTCCTAGATGCCGGGGATCGCGCGGACCCATTCTCGGAGGCTGTTCGTCTGGCGCAGCCGCATCGTCAACCGATGAACTCGGCGGAATTGTCGGCGGGGACTGGACATTTGCGGCAGGCATGGCGGCTCCGGAATGGTTCCGTCCTCATTGCCTGACAGGCCTTAAGTTTAGGTTAAGCCGCCCCGGAAGTCCTGCGTGCGCGCATCGAATCGGCAAAGCGCGAGAAGAGATAGGCGGAATCCTGCGGTCCCGGCGCTGCCTCGGGGTGGTATTGCACGGAAAAGACCGGCTGCCCTGTGATTTCGATCCCGCAGTTCGATCCGTCGAACAAGCTGATATGCGTTTCCCTTACGCCCTCTGGCAATGATTGGGCGTCCACCGCGAAGCCGTGGTTCATGGACGTGATCTCGACCTTGCCGCTGTCGATATCACGTACCGGATGGTTCGCGCCATGGTGGCCATGACCCATCTTCACGGTCTTGGCCCCAAGCGCCAGTGCGAGCATCTGGTGGCCAAGGCAGATGCCGAAGATCGGAAGCTTCTGTTCCAGCAATGACTTGATCATGGGCACCGCATATTCGCCAGTTGCGGCGGGGTCGCCGGGTCCGTTGGACAAGAATACGCCTTCGGGTTCGTGTGCCATGACCTCTTCAGCGGTGGCGGTGGCGGGCAGAACGGTGACATCCGCGCCAACCGACACCAACGAACGCAAGATGTTGCGCTTCGCACCGTAGTCGATGGCGACAACCTTGAACGGCTTTGTTTCGGACACGGGCGCGAACTCTCCCGGCCATTCCCACAGCCCGCCTTCCCAGTGATAGCTTTGCCGGGTGGTAACCTCTTTCGCGAGGTCCAGCCCCACAAGACCCGTCCAGTTGCGCGCCTTGGCGATCATGGCCTCGATATCGAAATTGCCGTCAGGATCGTGGGACAGCACGACATGGGGGCTGCCCTGTTGGCGGATCGCACGGGTCAGTCGGCGCGTGTCCACGCCGCCGATACCGATCCGGCCGCGCCTGCGCATCCAATCCTGAAGGTCGGACGTCGCCCGCCAGTTCGACGGCTCGGTCGGGTCCCATTTGACGACGATACCACTCGCGACGGGATCATTCGATTCGTCGTCTTGTTCCGTCACTCCGGTATTGCCGATATGCGGGAAGGTGAAGGTCACGATCTGGCTGGCGTAGCTGGGATCGGTCATGATTTCCTGATAGCCGGTCATGGCGGTGTTGAAGACCAGTTCGGCAACAACGTCCCCCGTTGCGCCAAAACCCTGACCAGTGAAAATCGTACCATCCGCAAGGGCAAGGCAGGCGGTCGGTTTCGCGGCGGGCGCGGTCATGGGCGGGCTCCGTGATCTGGCAATCGCGCGGAAACTAGAGAAGGGCCGCATCGCGGTCAAGCGAAGCCTGGACTTGAACCCTTCATCAAGCGTACCTATTTGAGTGCGCTTGAGCCAATGCGGGCCGATCAAAGGGGCTGGAATGGACCTGAAGACGAAAATACAGACCGAAACCAAGGATGCGATGCGCGCCAAAGACGGCTTGCGGCTGTCGACGCTGCGGCTGATTTCTGCCGCCATCAAGGATCGAGAGATCGCTGCCCGCACCTGCGAAGGTGAAGGTAAGGCGATGAGCGATGCCGATCTGGTTGCGATTCTCGCCAAGATGGTCAAGCAGCGTCAGGAATCCGCCCGATCCTACGAAGAAGGCGGGCGGCTGGAGCTCGCTGAAAAGGAAAACGCCGAGATTGCTGTTATCGAGGAATTCCTGCCCCGCCGGATGAGCGAGGAAGAAACCCAGATCGCGGTGGACGATACCATTGCAGAGCTGAATGCAAGTTCTGTGCGTGACATCGGTCGTGTCATGGGAGAGTTGAAATCCCGCTATGCCGGCCAGATGGATTTCGCACTGGTTGGCGGCATGGTGAAGCAGAAGCTTCTTTGATTCCGCCAAATCCTGTTAGCGGCGTCCTTAAAAGGGCGCCGCTTTGCTTTTGCGGGGGCTCGTTTGGATTTCGTTTGGGTCGGTTTTGCTATCCACGCAGCACGCGAGATTTGACGGAATACAGGATTTGAAAATGCAGTTATTGGACAGCCCCACACGCTACGGAACGGTTTCACGTTTTTTCCATTGGAGCATCGGCGCGCTCATCATATGGCAGATCCTGTCGATGGTGGCGAAGAACACGCTTGGACGCGAATCGGCACTGGCCGCTTTCATGGCTGGCAGTCATGCAAGCGTCGGGTTTGTAATCTTTCTTCTGGTCTGGTTGCGCGTTGTATGGGCGATCATCAACCGCGGCCGCAGGCCAGTTCACGGCGATGGGCTGCTGGGGCTCGCAGCGCGGGCAGGACATCTTGTTATGTACCTGCTGATGCTGTTAATTCCGACGGTCGCTGTCCTGCGCGCCTTCGGTGGGGAGCGTTCCTTCGCCGTTTTCGGCATTCAGCTTTCTGGCGGCCGGCCAGAGGGCCAGGAAATCGAGGCCCTGACCGGCCTGGCCAACCTGCACGGAGAGATGGGCTGGCTGCTTGCGGTTCTCATTCTTGGGCATGTTGGCATGGCAGTTTTCCACTCCGTCGTGCTGAAGGATCGTACCATCGCGAAAATGGCTGCCTGAGTGTCAGTCGCGAACGACCTGGGAAAGCGCCTCGTTTACTTCCGACTGAAGTGATTCGCGTTCTTTGGGGGTGAGGAAGGCGCCCAGTTCGACCTCGCGACCCGAGATGTGATCGCCGACAAGGACAAGATATTGTTCAACTGGCCCCGGCCGGATGATGGCGCGGATCCAATAAGGATTTGCTGACCATTCGCGGTCGTCCCGTCCGGCATCGCGACGCAGCAGCGCGATACTGTTCGACGAAATGGTCAGCCATTCTTCACTGCTGCCGCTGCGATAGGTATGGCTGATCGCCCACCACACGCCCGCAATTGCTGCCAGCAGGAACGGCAGCAAGGCCCAGAGGATCGCGTTACCCAGCACGGCAAGCAAAGGCAGCGTTAACAGCGCGGCCGTCGTGCCGATGAACCAGACGAAGCCCTTGATCGGCAGTGAGCGGTAGGGCCAGGCATGTAGGACGCGCTCGCCGCCATTCTGATGCCATTCATAAGGCATGGTTAGACAGGCAACACGGGTTCAGCATGGAGGATCCTTCGGCGTGCGCTGTCGGACCCTCTGCGCTGAATTCCTTTTTGTTCCTCACGCTCAAGATTGCGGGCCCTCATGAAAAAGGCCCCGGATTGCTCCGGGGCCGCTTCTGTTTCGGTTGTGCCTTAATGGGCGTGGCTGCGATCCCAGTCCTCGCGCTTGGGAAGCTGCTCGAACGTGTGTTCGGGCGGCGGCGAGGGCAGGGTCCATTCCAGCGTGTCAGCGTATTCGTTCCAGTAGTTGTTCTCGGTCACGCGCTTACCTGCGAACAGGGTGTAGAACATGACGCCGATGAAGAACAGGAACGAGGCAAAGGACAGATAGGCACCCAGCGACGAGAGATTGTTCCAATAGGCAAATGCCTCGGGATAGTCGATATACCGGCGCGGCATTCCCTGACGGCCCAGGAAGTGCTGCGGGAAAAAGGTCAGGTTTGCACCGATGAACATCATCCAGAAATGCAGCTTGCCGGCCCATTCCGGGTATTGGCGGCCGGACATCTTGCCGATCCAATAATAGATCCCGGCGAAGATAGCGAAGACCGCACCCAGCGACATCACATAGTGGAAATGGGCGACCACATAATAGGTGTCGTGATAGACCCGGTCCAGCGGCGCCTGTGCCAGAACCACGCCAGTCACGCCGCCGACGGTGAACAGGAACAGGAAGCCGAATGCCCAGAGCATCGGGGTCTTGAACTCGATCGAGCCGCCCCACATCGTCGCGATCCAGCTGAAAACCTTGATACCGGTGGGCACGGCAATCGTCATGGTGGCGAGCATGAAATAGCTCTGCTGGGTCAGCGACATACCCACCGTGTACATGTGGTGCGCCCAGACGACGAAGCCCAGAATACCAATTGCCGCCATCGCCAGAACCATCGGCAGATAGCCGAAGATGGGCTTTTTCGCGAAGGTGGCGATAACATGGCTGATGATGCCAAAGCCGGGCAGGATGATGATATAGACCTCGGGGTGACCGAAGAACCACAGGATGTGCTGGTACAGGATCGGGTCACCGCCGCCAGCCGGGTTGAAGAAGTTCGTTCCGAAATTGCGGTCCATCAGCAGCATGGTGATGGCGCCGGCCAGAACCGGCAGCGACAGCAGGATCAGCCAGCCGGTGATGAAAACCGACCACGCGAAAAGCGGCACCTTGAACAGCGTCATGCCCGGGGCGCGCATGTTCAGGAAGGTGGTGATGATGTTGATCGCACCCAGGATCGACGATGCGCCCGAGACGTGGACGGCGAAAATCGCCAGGTCCATCGAATATCCGGCCTCAGTCGTGGAAAGCGGCGGGTAAAGCACCCAACCGACGCCAGAGCCAAGCTGCCCGTTTCCGCCCGGTGCAAGAAGCGATGCAACACCAAGGCAGACGCCGCAGACATACATCCAATAGGACAGGTTGTTCAGGCGCGGAAAGGCCATGTCCGGCGCACCGATCTGCAGCGGCATGAAGTAGTTGCCGAACCCGCCGAACAGCGCGGGAATCACGACGAAGAACATCATCAGGACGCCGTGATAGGTGATCATCACGTTCCAGAGATGCCCGTTCGGGGTACATTCCTCGGCGCTCGGCCAGAAGCGTGCGCCTTCCTGGCACATGAACTGAACGCCGGGATGTTGCAGTTCCATCCGCATATAAACAGTGAATGAAACCGAGATCAGACCGACGATTGCAGCCGTGATCAGGTAAAGGATACCGATATCCTTGTGGTTGGTCGACATGAACCAACGCGTGAAGAATCCGCGCTCGTCATGATGTTCGCCGGATTCGTGAACGGCTGCATCGGCCATAACGCGATCTCCCTGGGTTAATCCTGAGGCAGCCGGCAAGGCCGGCAGATAGTTGCGCACAATAACGTCAGTGCGCCTGTGCGGCAATGCGCCAAGAAAGGGAATTTTCCAATAGTCGCACTGTTTTTAGCCGTCTATAGGAAGCCCCGCCACATTAGTTGCGGGGTTAGCGGCGCGGGGCTGCGACAACCTGTCGCGGCCCCGCAATGCCCTACCGGCGGGGAAGGGCGCCTTTATTGCGGCGCGCCATCGCTTTCGGCCGGTTGCTCTGGCGCGTCAGGTGACACCGAAAGCAGATAGGCGACAAGATCATCCTGATTGCGGGTCAGCTTGAACGTCATCTTGGAACGCGCGCTTTCGTCGCCCGAATATTGATCCAGATAACCTGTGGGATCGGTGACATAGGCCTTAAGCGAATGGATGTCCCAGACAGCGTCGGGATTGGCCGCCGCCAGTTCCATGATGCCATCGCCATATTTATAATCCTCGACAGCGGCGAATCCCCTGCCGACGATCCCATAAAGGTTCGGGCCGGTCTTTCCGCCTTTGACGATATCCTCGCCGTCGGGCGACTGGATCATGTGACACGCCTTGCACTTGTTGAATTCCTTCTCGCCCTTTGCGGCGTCACCTGCAGCATCCTGGGCCAGTGCCGTTGCCGGCGCGGCCAAAGTCGTTAAAGCGAGCGCGGCGATGAGACGTTTATTCATTATGTCGTCCTTTCTTGGCTAACGCGAGCCTTGTATGCCAGACAAAGCGGCTATCACGGAATGTGGCGAAACGTCCTGACTTCGGTCAAATCAAATTCTTACATGCTAAAGTGCCGGTCGAACGTGAGCCGCAGCGCGGCATCAAGGTCTGCCATCGTGACGGGCAGGCCAAGATCGACCAGACTGGTCACGCCGTGCCCGGAAATGCCGCAGGGAACGATCCCGTTATAGTGCTCCAGATCCGGCTCTACATTTATCGAGATGCCGTGAAAGCTTATCCAGCGGCGCAGCTTGATTCCGATTGCGGCTATTTTGTCTTCGCGCATTGATCCGTCGGCAAGCGGCGGCTTATCGGGACGCGCCACCCACACGCCGACCCTGCCTTCGCGTGTCTCGCCGGTGACGCCGAACTCCGCCAGGGTTTCGATGACCCAAGCTTCAAGCGATTGAACAAAGGCCCGGACATCACGCCCGCGCTTGTTCAGGTCGAGCATTGTGTAAACGACGCGCTGCCCCGGACCGTGATAGGTGTACTGACCACCGCGCCCCGTTTCGTGCACGGGAAATCTGGCGGAAAGAAGGTCGGATTGCTTGGCCGATGTACCGGCCGTGTACAGCGGCGGATGCTCGACCAGCCAGATCCGCTCATTCCCGCTGCCGTCGTGCATGGAGGCGACATGTGCCTCCATCTCGGCAACCGCCGATTCGTATGGGGTCAGGCCATCACCGATCATCCAGTCGGGGCTAAGTGGTTCTTTGTCGGGTGGTGGCATGTCGGCTTCCGGACGTCGTTCGGGCGGGCGGATTGTCCGCGCCTTCGCATCAACTAAGCGTTGAAAATGAAAAGCGAAAGGGTGCCGCGTCGTGTCATGGGCCGCCTTCACAGCCCAGCTTGTGAAAAAAAACGTCGCTGCTATCCAAGGAAACGGCGTGCTGATGCGTCAGACTGATTGTGATGCTGATGGAAATTTCAGATGAATCGCTGGCAACGGCTGCGGGTCGCGGTGACCGCGAGGCATTCGCGACCTTGCTGGACAGGCATTATGATCGCCTGTTCGGACTTTGCTGGCGTCTGACAGGCCAACATGCGGAAGCAGAGGATCTGACGCAGGACATTTGTGCGTCCTTGCCCGTCAAGCTGAAGGGCTGGCGAAACGAGGCCCGGCTGACCACATGGTTATACAGGGTGGCGGTGAACGCCGCCCATGACCGTCGCAGGCGTGCGGCGACGCATGCGAGGGCCGCAGCAGGCTGGGGCGACTGGGAGCGCGGGCGACAGGCCGAGATCAGCGACGCGGCCGACGCAGAAACATGGCTGCGCGATGCAATGGCCGGATTGTCAGACGAATTGCGCGATACCGTCGCCCTGACACTGGGCGAGGGTTTGTCGCAGGGCGAAGCGGCCGAAGTCCTGGGCATACCAGAGGGAACCGTCGCCTGGCGTATGTCAGAGGTGAAGAAAAGGCTCCGCGCCGTCGCGCAGGAGGAGATGCAATGACAGCTGACCCGAAGGACGATTTTTACCGCCTGACCAGTGCCTTGCGCGGGCAGTCCCCGCAGCCGGACCCTGCGGCAAAGCGCGCCGCGATGATGCAGGCGATGAAAAATTTTGACGAACTCTCCAAGGAAACAGACGACGAGATGCGTCCCACTCAGGACCGCCCGGAAAAAAAGGCGGGTTTTCTGAGAGGAGTTCGTGACATGTTTTACAATCTGACCAGCAAGCAGGCCCTCGCCGCCACCACATCCGTCGCCGCGATCTGTATCGGGATGTTCGTGATCCTGCCGCTTCAGGATGTCGGCTACCAGGCACCGCTGGGCGAGGTGCAGGCACCCGCGCAGGAAGCCGTATCGTCGCCGGAGCAGGCGATGACACAACCTGCAGAGGCGCAAGAGCAGGCGGAGCCGCAACAACCCGCGCAGTTGCAACCGCCTGTGTCCGAAGAGGCAGCGGCCTCTGTTGAAGTTCCACAGGTTGAACCACCGGCCGCACCGATAGCGACGGCGGACCAATCGGTTCAATCGGGCGGTGCGCCGAACATGGCCGACGCAGCCGCATCGCGACAATCGGCGCCAGCAAGAAGCCGTGCGGAAACCGAAGCTACTGCAAACGGATCCTTGCTGGGAGTCGCGCCGAATGCTGCTTTTGAAAGCATGGCCTCGGCAGATATGGCCTTCGAGCCCCCAATCGGGAATGCAATCATTCTGCCAGAGCAGAATACCGAGACCTTCGCAAATGCCGATAGCAACCCGGTCAAGGTGACCACGGAAGAACCGGTTTCGACTTTCTCGGCTGATGTCGATACTGCGTCCTACGCCGTGGTGCGCGACAGCCTGATGTCCGGCTATCTGCCACCGGCAGAGGCTGTGCGGGTCGAGGAAATGATCAATTATTTCCCCTACAGCTATCCGGCACCGGATGCTCAGGCCGGCGCGCCGTTCAATGCCTCGGTCGCGGTGATGCAGACGCCGTGGAACGCGGATACGCAACTAGTCCGCATCGGTCTGCAAGGACAGATGCCCGCTGTGGATGATCGTCCGCCGCTGAATCTGGTGTTCCTGATCGACACGTCAGGCTCGATGCAGGACCCCGACAAGCTGCCATTGCTCAAGCAATCGCTGCGTATGATGCTTGGCCAACTGCGCCCGGAAGATCAGGTTGCTATCGTGACCTATGCAGGTTCCGCCGGTCAGGTTCTGGAACCCACCGCGGCAAGCGACAGCGCCAAGATCCTGTCGGCGCTCGACCGGCTGGACGCCGGTGGCTCGACCAACGGTGCCGAGGGGCTGGAGCTTGCCTATCGCGCAGCCGACAGCATGGCCGAGGATGGCGAAGTCTCTCGCATTCTTCTGGCGACGGATGGTGATTTCAATGTCGGCATTTCCGACCCCGAAGGGCTTGAAGGATATATCGCCCGCAAGCGAGATGCGGGAACTTATCTGTCTGTCCTTGGCTTCGGTCGTGGCAATCTGGATGATGCAACGATGCAGGCTATTGCGCAGAACGGGAATGGTCAGGCCGCCTATATCGACACCTTGCAAGAGGCGCAAAAGGTCCTTGTCGATCAGCTTTCAGGCGCGCTTTTCCCGATTGCCGGTGACGTAAAGCTGCAGGTCGAATGGAACCCTGCCGAGGTCGCCGAATACCGCCTGATCGGCTATGAGACCCGCGCCTTGCGTCGCGAAGATTTCAACAATGACAAAGTCGATGCCGGAGAGCTTGGTGCGGGCCATGCTGTAACGGCGATCTATGAGGTCACGCCGCTCGACAGCCCGGCGCTGCTGAACGATTCTCTTCGCTATCAGTCAGACGAGGCGGTCGGTGATGCGGATGGAGAGTTGGGCTTCCTGCGGATGCGCTACAAATCGCCCGGCGAATCGGAGTCGCAGCTTATCGAAACCCCCATCCTTGCCCAGCAGGGCGAGCCTGACGAGGATGCGCGCTTTGCAGCCGCCATTGCAGGTTTCGGGCAATTGCTGACCGGTGCCAGCTATCTGGGCGAGTGGGGCTGGGATGATGCGATCGCTTTGGCTCAATCGGGCAGGGGCGATGATCCGTTCGGTTATCGCAACGAGGCGATCTCGCTGATGCGGCTGGCCGAAAGCCTTGAGGCCAGCGATGCCGGCAGCACCGTCCCGCAACCCGGCACGCGCGATTTCATCGAATAGGCTGTGCCGAGCCTGCCCCGCATCCGCACGACCCAAACATAAGACGGAAAGAGAAAAGCCGTTCCCGCAAAGGAACGGCTTTTATTTTGTCTGGTGCGGTCGAGAAGACTCGAACTTCCACTCCGGTTAAGGAACAGCGACCTCAACGCTGCGCGTCTACCAATTCCGCCACGACCGCATCGCGACATCGCGTGCAGATAAACACTTCCGGCGCGGATGAAAAGGGCAAACTGTCGGGCCTGGCGTCAATTTCGCCAGTTACCGTCCCGCCGCGGGGTGATCCGATACAGCCTGTTGCAATCTGGCCGCGCGGGCGCTTAACCTGTCGCAGGCGGCAACCAGAACCGCAACCAGTACAGGGGAACAGCGCTTGACGAAATCGACCAGCGATGACGGTTTTGTCGTCTTCGATCATGTGCAGAAAAGCTATGACGGCCAAACGCTTGTCGTGAAGGATCTTAACCTGTCGATCGGCAGGGGAGAGTTCCTGACTATGCTTGGCCCATCGGGATCAGGCAAGACGACTTGCCTGATGATGCTGGCCGGCTTTGAAACCGCGACCCACGGCCAAATCCTGCTGGATGGGCGCAATATCAACGACGTTCCGCCGCATAAACGCGGCATCGGCATGGTCTTTCAGAACTATGCGCTGTTTCCGCATATGACCGTTGGCGAAAACCTGTCCTTCCCGCTGGAAGTGCGCGGGATGACAAAGGCCGAACGCGATGATCGCATTCGCCGCGCATTGGACATGGTGCAGATGGGGCAATTCGCCAATCGTCGGCCGGCCCAGCTTTCCGGCGGTCAGCAGCAGCGTATCGCATTGGCTCGCGCGCTCGTCTTTGATCCCAAGCTGGTGCTGATGGATGAACCGCTTGGCGCGCTTGATAAGCAGCTACGCGAACACATGCAGTTCGAGATCAAGGAGTTGCACGAACGGTTGGGCGTGACGGTCGTCTATGTGACCCATGATCAGGGAGAGGCGCTGACGATGTCCGACCGCATCGCTGTGTTCAATGATGGGCGGATCCAGCAGTTGGCTGTGCCGGACGATCTGTATGAACGACCTGAGAACAGCTTTGTCGCCGGCTTCATCGGTGAAAACAACGCGCTTGGCGGAACGATTGCCAGCCTTGATGGCGACAAGGCCACGGTCAAGCTTTGGAATGGCGATGTCATTGACGCAACGGCGGTCAATATCCGCGAGGTCGGCCAGCCGACGACCGTATCCATCCGGCCGGAACGGATCGAGTTCAAACCCGAACTTATGCCCCAGGGTGCGCATACCCTGCTGGCAGAGGTGATCGACGTCGTTTATATGGGCGACATTCTGCGGACCCGGCTGAAGATCGCGGGGCAGGATGATTTCGTCATGAAAAGTCGCAATACACTGGGCCAGACACGGCTGTCGCCCGGCGAAGAAATCCGCGTTGGCTGGCATCCGCAGGATGCCCGCGCGCTTGATCCGGTTTAACAGGGACCGGCCCCGGCGCGCGTTGCGCCCAATCATAACGGCCAATGTGCCGACAAACCGCAACAGGAGATTTCAATGAAAAAGACCCTGATTCTGACTTCGGCACTGACCAGCATGGCTTCCGCGGCCACGGCACAGGAAGTGAACCTTCTCAGCTGGGGCGGCGCCTATGGCAACTCGCATCTCGAAGCATACGCCAAGCCTTTCACCGCTGAAACCGGTATCGCCGTAAACATCGCGGATGCCGACAACCCCGCCACGCCGATCAAGGCGATGGTCGAGGCAGGCAATGTGACGTCCGACGTGGCATCTGTTGAATATGCCGATGCCGTGCGTCTGTGTGACGAAGGCCTGCTGGAAGAGATCGACGCATCGGCCCTGACCGCCGCCGAAGACGGCACGGCGGCAACGGATGATTACATCGAAGGCGGTGTGACGGATTGTTTTGTCGCGACCGACGTTTATTCGATGGTCATGGTCTATAATGACGAGGCATTCGCCGATGCCAAGCCGTCGACCCCGGCGGACTTCTTCGACCTTGAGGCCTTCCCGGGATCGCGCACGATGCGCAGCGGCGCGAAGTTCAACCTTGAATTCGCGCTGATGGCCGACGGCGTTCCGGCGGCAGAGGTTTATGACACGCTGGCTACCCCGGAAGGCGTCGACCGTGCCTTTGCCAAGCTGGACACGATCAAGGACAGCGTCGTCTGGTGGGAGGCCGGCGCACAGCCGCCGCAGCTTCTGGCCGATGGTGAAGTCAGCATGGCCTATGCCTTCAATGGCCGGATCTTCGATGCCGCGATGAATGACGATCAGCCGTTCGAGATCGTCTGGGACGGCCAGATCTATGAGATGGAAGGCTGGGTGATCCCAAAGGGTGCGCCGAATATAGAGCAGGCGCTTGAATTCATCGCTTTCTCGACCGCACCCGCCAATCAGGCCCGTGCTGCTGAGTTCATCAGCTATGGTCCGCCCCGTGTCTCCGCTGCTGCAATGGTCGGCAATATCGAAGGCACGGAAGAGCCGATGGGCCCGCATCTGCCGACGACAGAGGCGAATATGGGCAATGCGCTTGGCTCGAACCTCGATTTCTGGGTCGATTACGATTCGGAACTGAACGAGCGTTTCAACGCCTGGCTGGCAGGCTGATCTGACGACCCCGGCCGCGTGATACGCGCGGCCGGGCCAATTCCCGGAAGCACCGAATGGCATCACCACTTGATCCCCACGCGGCCATCGTCACTGAAGCCGGCGGCGTTGAAGGCCCGCTGACGACAGCAGACGGCCAGCCGCTGAAACGCGCCCTGTCGCGGTCATCGCGCAAGGCGCGGTGGCGGGCCTTTCTGCTGGTGGCGCCGCTTCTGGTCTTTATCCTTGTGACCTTCGCCATGCCCATCGGGCAGATGCTGTATCGTTCGGTCCATAATGACGGCTTCGCGGCGAATATGCCGCAGGTCAGCGAATGGTTCGCCGAAACCGAACCCGGCACGACGCCGGACGAGGCGGCATTTGCTGCGCTTGCCGCCGACCTTCAGGCCTCGGCAGAGGCACGCAGCATTGGTATCGTGGGCACACGGATCAATTACGAAATGCCCGGCACGCGCTCGCTTTTCACGTCGACCGGGCGCAAGGTCCGCAGAGGGATAGAGCCGCCCTATCGCGACGCGTTGCTGGAGATTGAAGACAAGTGGGGCGATCCGGAACTCTGGGCCTCGATGCGCAATTCCTCGACCGCTTACACCGACAGCTTTTACCTCGCCTCGCTGGACCGGACCCGTGATGCAGAGGGTGATATCGTTCAGGTGAACGACAACAGGCGTGTATATATCATGCTTTTCATGCGCACGCTTTGGCTGTCAGTGCTTGTGACGTTCATGACGTTCCTGCTGGGTTTTCCGGTTGCGCATCTTCTGGCGGTGCTGCCGCTGCGCAAATCGAACCTTCTGATGATCCTCGTGCTGCTGCCCTTCTGGACCTCGCTTCTCGTGCGGACGACAAGCTGGATGGTGCTGTTGCAACAGCAGGGCGTGGTGAATGATCTGCTGATCTGGCTGGGCGTCATCGACAATGGCGGCCGGCTGAAGATGATGTACAACCAGATCGGCACCATCATTGCGATGACGCATATTCTGCTGCCCTTCATGATCCTTCCGCTTTATTCGGTGATGCGCACGATCAACCCCAGCTATGTCCGTGCCGCCCGCAGTCTTGGCGCCACCAGCTGGACAGCTTTCCGCAGGATCTATTTCCCGCAGACACTGCCGGGACTGGGGGCGGGCGCGTTGCTCGTCTTTATCCTGGCTGTTGGCTATTACATCACGCCGGCACTTGTTGGCGGGGCGTCGGGGCAGCTTATCTCTAACATGATTGCTGAACATATGACCGGGACGCTGAACTGGTCGATGGCTGCCGCACTGGCCGCCATTCTGCTGGGCGGGGTGCTGATCCTTTACTGGGTTTACGACCGGCTGGTCGGAATCGACAATCTGAAACTGGGCTGAGACGATGGCGCTTCCGAAATACGCGACACCGCTGGAACGGATCTGGCACTGGAGCTATCTGGTGCTGTGCACGCTGATCTTCATCTTCCTGATCGCGCCGATCCTGATCATCATCCCGCTCAGCTTCAACACAGAGCCGTATTTTACCTTCACGCAGGACATGCTGGCGCTGAGGCCTGAAGGCTTTTCGATGCGGTGGTATGACAGCCTGATGACCTTCGGCATGTCACAGCCCGATGCACCGCGCGGCGCGGCGTGGTTTTCGGATATGTGGGCCAATTCGAAATGGGTTAACGCGGCAAAGAACTCTGTCGTTATCGGCGTGTTCTCGACCATATTGGCGACCGTTCTGGGGACCCTTGCGGCACTTGGGCTGTCGCGACCGGAAATGCCGTTTCGCAGGCTGATCATGGCGACGCTGATTTCGCCGATGATCGTGCCGCTAATCATCACCGCAACGGGCCTGTTCTTCTTCTATTCATCCGCATGTGTGCCGCAGGATTCCTGGGCAATGGCGGTCTTCGGGCCGATCTTGTCGAACAGCGGCTGTCTTGCGAATACCTATCTGGGCGTCATCCTTGCCCATGCCACGCTGGGTATTCCCTTTGTCATCATCACCGTGACGGCGACGCTTGTCGGGTTCGACCAATCGCTGAACCGGGCCGCGGCCAGCCTTGGTGCCAACCCGCGAACCACCTTTTTCAGGGTCACAATGCCGCTGATCTTGCCGGGCGTCATTTCAGGCGCGCTGTTTGCCTTTGTGACGTCTTTCGACGAGGTCGTGGCTGTCCTGTTCATCGCAGGACCAGAGCAGCAGACAATTCCGCGCCAGATGTGGAATGGCATCCGAGAGCAGATCAGCCCCGCTATCCTCGCCGTGGCGACCTTGCTGGTGGTGTTTTCGATCGCGCTGCTGACCACGGTGGAATTGCTGCGCCGCCGGTCAGAGAGGATACGCGGGCTCAGTCCGGGTTAACCCAGAATCGCCAGCCAGACCGAAATCGTCAGAACCGAAGCGGCCGTGCCAACCAGCACGGTCGAGGCCGCGACGCGCTTGGCGACACCATAAATAGACGAGAATAGATACGCGTTCACGCCGGGTGCCATGGCAGCGGTCATAACGGCAGAGCGCATCGGGGCGATGTCCAGTCCGAATGCACGGCCCAAGCCATAGGTCAGCGTCGGATGAACCAGCAGAGAGGCAGTGCAGCACATGATGATGACGCGCGTGTCCCCTTCAGGCCGATAGCGGAACAGTATCCCACCCAGTGCAAACAGGGCCGCGGGCAGGGCGGCCCGCGCCATCATATCAACCCCGTCCCAGAATCCTTGCGGCAGTGTCAGCCCTGCCTGAAGCAGCAGGTTCATCACAAGACCTGACAATATGCCGATGACCAGCGGTGTGCGCAGCACGCCGGTCAGAGCGCGCGCAGCGACCCGCCCGAGGGAAAGCTGCTGGCCGCGGGCGCGGGTGAACTCCATCACCGTGATTCCGAACGTATAAAGTAATGGCGAGTGGATCGAGATGATGGCCCAGTTCCCGGCAAGCGCTCCGGGTCCGTAGGCGCGTTCGGTGATGGGCACGCCGAGCAAAAGCGAATTGCCGAACAGGCAGACAAACCCGATCGCAACAGCATCTTCTGGCGAACGACCCATCCAGCGGGCTCCCATGACGCCGAGCGTGAAAGAGGCGAATGCACCGATATAGAAAGCCAGCAGCATCGGCACGTTGAACTCTGCCGACAGATCCAGCCTTGAGACAGAGTGGAACAGCAGCACCGGCACCGCGAAATTCTGGGCAAATCGCATGACGCCATCGACCGCGGATTCCGAGAACAAGCCACGCCATGTGACCAGATAGCCGAAGCCGATCACCAGAAAGACCGGCAGGACAACGTCAAACAAGCCGCTCATATGGCGGCTTCCAGAACCATGCCGTCATATGCGGGCGTGACGTTGTCCGGCGTTTCAGAGTCAAGCGTGGCATAGTCGAGGTCGATATGCATGTTGGTCAGGACACCCTTTGCGGCACCTGAGCGCGCCAGCCAGTCCAGCGTCAGCGCCAGATGCGCGTGGCTGGGATGGGGGTCGTGGCGCAAAGCATCACAGATGAATATTTCTGGCGTGCCGATGACATCCCAAGCCGCTTCGGGAATGTTCTGAACATCGGGTAGATAGACGATCCCACCGCCCTTCGTGTCAATCTTCAGGCCAAGGGAAACGATCTCTCCATGCGCCACGGTGAAAGGGGTCACGCCGATCTCACCGCCCGCGCCATCTACGCGAATTGGTCCGTCAAGTGGATGCAGGTCACATATCGGCGGATAATGAGAACCCGGCGGCGTTTCGAAAATATAGTGGAAGCGACCGCGCAGTTCTGCCGTCGTCTGCGCATCAGCAAAGCCCTGCACGCGGGCGCGCGCGTTGTAGGCAAGCTGGCGCAGGTCGTCGATACCGTGCACATGATCGGCATGCGCATGGGTCCAGATCACCGCATCAAGTGTCGTCACATCCGTGGCCAGAAGCTGCGGCACCATGTCCGGGCCGGTGTCTACCAGAACCTGCGTCATGCCGCCTTCCCCCAACCGCTCGATCAGGATCGAGCACCGGCGGCGGCGGTTCTTAGGGTTCGAAGGGTCACAGGCGCCCCAGTTCTGCCCGATCCGGGGCACGCCCCCCGATGATCCGCAGCCCAGGACGGTGACGCGGATCATGCAGTCGCCTTGGTGAACAACCTGTCGAAATTGGCCGAAGTCTGCGCGGCGAACTCTTCATAGCTCAGGCCGAACAGGTCTGCGCCCACTGCGCCGGTGCGGGTCACGAAAGCAGGTTCATTCCGTCTGCCACGATGAGGTGGGGGCGCGAGATAAGGCGAATCCGTCTCAACCAGAATACGCTCAATCGGTGCTGACCCGAAGATATCACGCAACTCTGTCGAGCGCGGGAAAGCGGCGATCCCCGACATGGAAAGATAGAAGTCCAGATCAAGCGCGGCCTGTGCCAGTGCCGCACCCGATGAAAAACAGTGCATGACGCAGCTATAAGCGCCTGCTTGATGTTCTTCGGTCAGGATACGGGCCATATCATCATCAGCATCGCGGGCATGGATGATCAACGGCAAGCCGGTTTTCCGCGCGGCCTCGATATGGATGCGCAAGGATTCCTGCTGGGCGGCGGCACTTTCGGCGGTGTAGTGATAATCCAGCCCGGTTTCGCCGATGCCGACCATTTTGGGATGGGCAGCCAAAGCAACCAGGTCTTCGACCGAGACCATAGGCTCTTCCGCGACGCTCATCGGATGGGTTCCGGCGGCATAGAACACGCCCTCATGCGCTTCGGCAATGGCACGCACGTCGGGTTCCTGCCTCAGTTTCGTGCAGATCGTCACCATGCGGCCAACACCGGCTTCGCGGGCACGGTTGATCAGCGCGTCGCGCTCGCCGTCGAAATCGGGAAAATCAAGGTGGCAATGGCTGTCCACGATCTGGACTGCCTTGCCTGCTTCGGGAAATGGCATAGGTCAGGCTTTCGCGTGCGCCGGGGCCAGCCCGGCCAGTTGGATCAGCATATCCATCACAAGCGCGGCAGGGTCAAGGTTGACCGCCCGCCCCGCGCGTGCGCGCGCAGACAGTTCCGCCTGTGCGCCTGCCCAGGTGCGCGCCGCATCAGGGTCCGGGCAAAGCCGTGCCATCAGCTCTGCCTCGCCCGCGGCGGCCTCTGGGATTGGGGCGCCCAACAGGCCCGCGCGGGCCAGGCGGGTCAGAAACAGGTCAAGCAGTGTGATGCGCAGATCGAAAGGATCGCCATCCGCAGTTGCGCGACCACCGGCGCCGTCAGCAAACTCTCGCGCCTTGATTCGGTCAAAGCGGGGCAGCGTGCCAAACAAATTCACGAGCTTGGCGTAAACCTTCAACCCGTCCTGCCCGGAAAGCCTCAGCGCTTCACCCACAGATCCGCCCGAAAGCGCGGCGAGAGCCGAGGCATCGGTATCAATGCCCTGCCGCGACAGAACATCCGCCATATCCTCGGGCGAAAGTGGTGACAGGCGCAATTCCCGGCAGCGGGATCTGATCGTCGGCAGCAATCGCGCCGGCTGATGGGCAATCAGCAGGATGACACCACCGGCTGGTGGCTCCTCCAGCACCTTCAGCAATGCGTTGGCGGCGGCACCGTTCATCTCGTCCGCGGCATCCACGATTGCCACGCGCCGCCCCCCTTCGGCGGCACTCATGTGGAAGAACGACAGCAGGCCGCGGATGTCATCAACCGTGATCTCTGCTTTCAGCCGACCGGTCTTTTCATCAAAGGCACGGCGAACAAGGTGCAGGCGCGGCTCCGACAGGGCGGCAACGCGGCGTGAAACGGGGTTGTCGGGTGCGACTTGCAGGCTGCCGGGCTCCCCGTCAGCAAGCAGCCACCTTGTGATTGACCATGCGAGTGTCGCCTTGCCGATGCCGCGCGGGCCGGTGATCAGCCAGGCATGGTGCAGCCTCGACGCCCCCGCAGCCGAAAGAAATGTGCCAGCCGCCTCGTCATGGCCGATGACAGCGCCAGCGTGGCGGGGATGTGCGGCACCCGGTACGCGGTCGGCTTCTGGGGTTTCATCGCTCATAGCGTGGCACGAACGCGGCTGGCGACCTCTTCAGCCGTGCCGCTGCCGTCGATCAACCTGACACGGGTTGGATCGGCGTGGGCAAGCGCTGCAAAGCCTGTGCGAAGCGTTTCCTGAAAGCCGAGGCCCATTGATTCGAACCGATCCTCCGCCCCGCCACGGGCAACGCCTCGGCCCAGACCTATTCTCGGTTCGATGTCGATCACGAATGTCCGGTCTGGCTCTATCCCGATCATGAGCTGATGCAATGCCTCAACCGTCTCCGTCAGATCACCCCGCGTCGCGCCCTGATAGACACGGGTCGAATCTGCAAAACGGTCGGAGACAACGGTTTTACCGGCTTTCAGGGCCGGCATGATCGTGCGTTCCAAATGATCGCGTCGGGCGGCGTTGAACAACAGAATTTCGGTTTCAGCCGACCAGCGATCCGTTCCGCCTTCGACAAGCAAGCGCCGGATCGCCTCTGCCCCGTCAGAGCCGCCGGGTTCGCGCGTCAGGACGACATCATGCCCCTCGGCCCGCAGTGCATCGGCCAAAAGCCGCGCCTGCGTGGACTTGCCGCTGCCGTCGATCCCTTCAAAGCTGATGAACATCTGCGCTACTGCCGGGCCATTTGCCAGGCTTCACCGCCAAGGCGAAACGCCGCGCCCTTCAGGCGACCGAAGAAGCCCGCCGCTGCAATATCTTCGGCGGCAACCAGCGGGACATTGGCCGGACCCACGCCCGGAATCTGGATTTCCAGCGTTCCCAGCCTGTCGCCCTTGTTGATCGGCGCCTCAATCGGGCCAGTAAAGACGGCCTCGGCGGTCACACCGGATTCGGCACCAACCGGCATCAGGACATTCAGCCCGTTTTCGGTCGTCAGCGCGACCTGCGAGCGCGAGCCGAGCCAGACCGGCAGGGAGGCGACCGTTTCACCGCCGGGTACGACTTCTTTCATGGTGAAGTCGCGAAAGGCCCAAGCGGCGATCCGCTCTGCCTCCTCGGCGCGGGACTGTTCGGTTTCCATGCCGGTGACGACAAAGATCACGCGGCGCTCACCCTGCACGGCCGATCCGACAAGGCCGTAGCCCGCTTCCTCTGTATGGCCGGTCTTGAGCCCGTCAGCCCCGATGCCAAGTTTCAGCAAAGGGTTGCGGTTGAAGCGATTGGCGGGTGCGCGGTCGTCATAAGGGAATTCGGTAATGGCGAAATATTTGTAAAGCTCGGGGAAATCCTCGACCAGTCGCTCTGCCAGAAGACCCAGATCATGGGCCGTCATAAGGTGGTCAGGGGCGGGCCAGCCTGACGAATTGACAAAGTTCGATTGCGTCATGCCAAGCGACTTTGCCTTATCGTTCATCTGACGGGCAAATGCTTCTTCCGTTCCGGCCAGACCTTCCGCCACGACGACACAGGCATCGTTGCCCGACAGCACGATGATGCCCTTGATCAATTCCTCGACGGTGGGACGATCACGCTCGTTCAGGAACATGGTCGAGCCTTCCATCTGCCGCGCCTTGGTCGAAACCGGCAGTCGCGTGTCCATCTGCAGACGCCCGTCGCGCACGGCCTCGAAAAGCATGTAGATTGTCATCAGCTTTGACATCGAGGCCGGCGGAACCTGCTGATCGGCATTCTTTTCCAGCAGTACGGTCCCGGTGCCGACATCATAGACCCATGCGGACCGGGCCGAGGTGTCGAACGCTGACGCCTGCAAGGGAAGCAGTAGGGCGAAAAGGGCGGTAATTGCTGCACGCATGATGTTGCCTGTTGTTTGGCCGAAAGCCTGTTTTGACAACAGGATTACCGCATGACGCCGCTTGTCGCAACGCGCGGCACCAAGCTATCGTGAGGTTGTGAGCATGAAGGAGCGTCAGATGTCCATTTCTGCTGATGATATGGATTTTACCATTTTCTGCATTTTCGATCATCCCCCCGCGCGTGTGTATGAGGCGGTGGCAGATCCGACCAAGCTATCGCAGCATTTCACGACGGCTGGCGCAAAAGGCAGGCTGACAACCGGCACGACAGCGACATGGGAGTTTGCCGATTTCCCCGGTCCCTTCGATGTTCAGGTCGCCGAAGCGGTGGAGGCAGAGCGAATCGTGATCGACTGGGGGCACCCATCGGGCGAAGGAACAAACCGTGTGACCTTCACCTTTGCCGAAATCGAGCCCGGTCGGACGCGGGTGGAGGTCAGCGAAACGGGGTGGACGGCCACGCCGGAAGGGCTGAAGTTCGCCTATGGCAACGTGATGGGCTGGAGCTACATGCTCGCAACGATGCGGATCTGGCTGGATCACGGCATTTCAAGCCGTCCCGGCATGTTCAAGTAGCGCCAACTGCTTCCCGCCAATGGCGGCGGCACAGCGAAACATAGGTTTCGTTGCCCCCGACCAGCACCTGATCGCCATCTGTCAGGGCCCTGCCGTCCGGTCCGCGCCGGATCACCATCGTGGCCTTGCGGCCGCAATGACAGATCGTCCGGACCTCTCGCAGATCATCTGCCAGTGCCAGCAGTGCGGCTGAACCGGGGAAAAGCTCTCCCCTGAAATCGACGCGCAGACCGTAGGCCATAACGGGAATGCCAAGGTCATCGGCGACGCGGGCAAGCTGCCAGACCTGATCGGCTGACAGGAATTGTGCCTCATCCACGAATACGCAGGACAACACGCGCCGATCGGACTGGACCAGGGCGAACAGATCTTCGGAGGGTCCGAAACAGGTCGCCTCCGCCTCTATCCCGATGCGCGATCCGATCACGCCATTGCCTGCCCGGTCATCGAGCGAAGCAATCAAAAGCAGCGTCTCCATCCCGCGTTCGCGATAGTTATACGAGGCCTGAAGCAGCAATGTGCTTTTGCCCGCGTTCATGGTCGAATAGTGGAAGTAAAGCTTTGCCATGCCGCCCATTAGCCCCGAGTATTCCGTCGATCAAGAGAGCGAAACGTCATTCTGCGCGAGATTTTCGATTGCGAAATGAGCCGTTTGCTGGCAAAGAACAGGCACGGTGGCGGCGGTTTTCCCCTTGGCGTGATTCTGCGCCACCTCTCTCATTGCAAAAATTCAGGTTATCCGATGCGTGATCCTTTGTTCCGCATGGCTCTTGTGCTGGGCCTTCTTTCCGCCGTTGGTCCTTTCGCGATTGACATGTATCTGCCCGCCCTGCCAGAGGTCGCGCGTGATCTTGGCACGTCCGAGGCTGCCGCCGCGAATACGCTGACATCCTATTTCATCGTCTTTGGCATTGCCCAGATGATTTACGGCCCGATGGCGGACGCAATCGGGCGCAAGCGGCCCATGATCATCGGGGTTGTCATCTTCATCGTCGCCACCGTTTTGGCGTCGCGCGCACCCAGCATGGGCTGGCTTATCGCGGCCCGTGGCTTGCAGGGCCTTGGTGCCGCAACGCTGATGGTGGTGCCTCGCGCCGTGATCCGCGACATGGCGACCGGGCCGGAAGCTGCAAAGATGATGGCCGCGATCATGATTGTGATCTCGATCTCACCCATGCTGGCGCCGCTTACTGGCTCGCTGGTGATGCAATGGGGCGGCTGGCGGGAAATCTTTGCCGTGCTCGCCGTCGCCGCGGTGATCAGCCTGTCCCTGATCGTTTTTGTGCTGCCCGAAACGCTGGATCCGGCCAGACGCCGTAAGGTGCGTATCGAACAGATGTTAAGCGGCGCGAAGCGATTGCTGACCGACCGCAGGTTCATGGGGCTGACCATGATCGGCGGCTTCGGCATGTCCAGCTTCTTTGTATTCCTGTCGACGGCCAGCTTTGTCTATACCAGCCAATATGGTTTGACCGAAACCGGGTTTTCGCTTGCCTTCGCGGTCAACGCGATCGGGTTTTTCACGGCATCGCAATTCGCCGGACGTCTGGCCGCGTCATATGGGATGGAGCGGGTGATCTCGCTCGCCATCACTGGGTTCACCGCAATGGCGTTGCTGCTGACAATGATAATCTGGGCCGGTTTTGACGCGTTGCCTGTGGTGATTGCCGGGCTGTTCATGGCCAATGCCTGCCTCGGCCTGGTCATGCCGACGACGATGGTGATGTCGCTGGATCCACATCCGGATATCGCCGGTCTGGCCTCGTCAATCGGTGGCACGCTGCAAATGCTGACGGGCGGCGCGATGATCGCGATTGTGGCGCCCTTCATGGACAATACGAGCGCCACGATGGTGCCGGCGATTGCGCTTTGCGGGGTGTTGGCGTGGTCGGTCGCGGCGGCGACCCTGCCCAGGTTGCGGATCTGGGCAAGTTGACGTTCGGAAGTCGGCTATAGACGCGAAAAACCCCGCGAGGCTGGCGCTTCGCGGGGTTCCTTGTTCAGCCGTTCTGCTGAGATTTCGGGCGGCGCGATGGACGCCGCGCCGGTCTGCGTTTCGGCGCGGCTTCCCCGCCCGAACGAGGCGCGCCCTGACCGCGCCCACGACCGCGATTGCGGGGGGCCGGTTTCTGTTCTGGCGGGGCTTCGCCGCCAATGACCGGGATCTTCGCCTTCATCGTCTTTTCGATATCGCGAAGCTCGCCGATCTCACCGGGCGCACAGAAGGCGACTGCACGACCATCGCGACCTGCGCGTGCGGTCCGGCCGATGCGGTGGACATAGTTTTCCGGCACGTTTGGCAGGTCGAAGTTATAGACATGCGCGACCTGCGGAATATCCAGCCCACGGGCTGCGACATCGGTTGCAACCAGCACCTGCGTCTTGCCTTCGCGGAACGCCGCCAAGGCCCGCTCACGCTGGCCCTGCGACTTGTTGCCGTGGATCGCAGCGACCGAGAAGCCCCATTTGTCCAGCAGCTTAGCCAGCTTTTCCGAGCCGTATTTGGTGCGGCCAAAGACGATTGCCAGCTCACCCGGATGTTTGGACATATATTCGGCCAATAGCGCAGCCTTATCGCCTTGATTGACGAAATGAACACCCTGATCAATCTTCTCAGCGGCCTGTCCGGGCGGGTTGACCTGAACGCGGACTGCGTCGGTCAGATAGGTGTCGGCCAGTTCTTCCATCAGCTTCGGCATGGTGGCCGAAAACAGCAGCGTTTGCCGGGTTTTCGGCAAAGCTCGGGCGATGCGGCGCAGGGCGTGGATAAAGCCGATATCCAGCATCTGGTCGGCCTCGTCCAGGACCAGATATTCGGTTTTGGATAGGTCTACGGCCTGCCGGTCCAGCAGGTCGATAAGGCGACCCGGCGTCGCGATCAGGACGTCAACGCCGCGTTCAAGCCTTTGAATTTGCACGTTTATCGATGCTCCTCCTACGACGCGAAAGGCGCGGATCGGGGTGCCTTCGGCAAACCCTTCAACAGAGGTGGCGATTTGGGTTGCCAATTCGCGCGTTGGCGCAAGGATAAGGGCGCGGCACGAACGGGGGTCGGGCCTGCGGCCATGTGCAAGGATACGGGTCAGCATCGGCAGCGAGAATGCCGCCGTCTTGCCCGTTCCTGTCTGGGCAAGACCCAGAAGATCGGTGCCTTTGACGATGTGCGGTATAGCCTGCGCTTGGACCGGCGTCGGCTGGCTCAGACCCATCGGGGCGAGGTTCGCATTGATGCGTGCATCAATGCCCATATCGGCGAACGGGCCAGTAGGGACTGGATCTCTTGCCGGGGCGCGGCGTGCATTCACCTGCGCCTCGCGCGGAGCGCGCTGCGGATTGGGGCGCGGCTTCTGCCCGCGACGCGGGCGACGTTTCTCGTTATTCATATCGTTCACTTATATAAGCCGCGCACCCGTATCGGGCACGGCATGGCGGCATCTGCCGCATAGGGGTGCGGGCCATGATACGGCGGCCCGACGGTGCCCCTGCGTGTAGGTGGGAACCAGCGAATGCCCGACCGCGACTGGCTGCACACGCGGCAGCACGCGGGCCCGGGGTTGGCAGTCAGATGGGGGAGCCGGCGCGGAAAGTCAAGCCGGGTGAAGCCCGGAACCGGGCGTATATAATGCGTAAACTTCGCGTCTATATCCCGTATATAACCTGTATATACAATTTCCGGCCGGCCTTACCCCCGGTCTGCCGTATCCATCCAGATCGTCACCGGGCCGCTATTTGTCAGGGCGACCTGCATATCGGCGCCGAACTCTCCTGTCGCGACGGTGATGCCAAGATCGCGGAGCGAATGCGCGAAATGCTCATAAAGCGCCCGACCCTGATCGGGCGGGGCGGCGGCGGAAAAGCCGGGGCGGTTGCCGGAGCGCGTGTCGGCGGCAAGGGTGAACTGGCTGACGACAAGTGCCTTCCCCCCGGTGTCCAGAAGCGAGCGGTTCATCTTGCCGGCATCGTCGCGGAAGATGCGCAGCTTGCCTATCCTCGCCGCCAGTTTTTCGGCCGATGCCTCTTCATCGCCCTGCATGGCGCAGACGAGGATCAGAAGCCCGGGGCCGATTTGACCCGTGATGCAGTCATCGACGGTGACCGAAGCGTCGATAACGCGTTGGATGAGGGCGCGCATGGCGATGCCTGCCTGTTGTTTTCAGATCGCAAAGGGATGCCACGAAACCAGCCCGCGTGGCAATCGGGCGGGAACTGTCCCGCGACTTCCAAAGTTTTTCGGAACATCCCCAATCAAGGAGGCTGTTATGGCCAGTTCCGAACAAGCCAGCAAGAAACCACAGCCGGACCCGGCAGAGGACAACGCATTCTTCCCATC
The DNA here is from genome assembly GCF_027913035.1 of Paracoccus albus. Lineage (NCBI taxonomy): Bacteria > Pseudomonadati > Pseudomonadota > Alphaproteobacteria > Rhodobacterales > Paracoccaceae > Paracoccus > Paracoccus albus. The sequence continues at coordinate 2,421,829 of NZ_CP115775.1, read as the reverse complement.
GGCGTATTCGTTAGGTGAGTTTACCGCACCCAAATCGGATCTCGACGGTGCCAATTACGATAACCCGTATGGCGGGGGGCGCTGGAAAATCCTCGTGATCGGGGCGGATGAACGGTATCTGCTGACGGATAATGGCACGATGTTCTCGACCGGCAACCACCCGGTGGAAACCCTGCTGCCGATGTATCACATGGACAAGGCGGGCTTTGGCTTCGACATCGCAACCGTGTCGGGAAACCCGGTGAAGTTCGAGCACTGGGCGATGCCGTCAGAGGATGAAGAGGTCAAGGGCTTCTTCCGCAGATATGCCGATCAGTTCAAACAGCCGCTGAAGTTGTCCGACGTCGTCGCGGACGCGCTTGGGCCGGATTCCGATTATATCGGCGTTTTCATTCCGGGCGGACATGGGGCGCTGATCGGACTGCCGGAAAGCGAGGATGTGAAGGCCGTGCTTGAGTGGGCTGCAGGCAACGACAAGCATGTCATTTCGCTGTGTCACGGCCCGGCGGCATTTCTGGCAGCGAAAGGCAGTGGTCTGTATGACGGCTACAAGATCTGTGCCTTCCCGGACTCGCTGGACGCGCAGACACCCGATATGGGCTATATGCCCGGTCACCTGACCTGGAAATTTGGTGAGCAGTTGAAGGGGATGGGATTCGAGATCGTGAATGACGACATCTCGGGCCAGGTTCATCAGGACCGGAAGCTGCTGACCGGCGACAGCCCTTTGGCCGGGAATGCGCTTGGCAAGCTGGCGGCAGAGGCATTGCTGAAGGAAGCGGGCTGAGCCCGTGGGCACCAGGCCCCGGCCTGACGGATGGTCGGGCCGGGGGCTGTCTTCAGTTCGACGGCGGCGGCGCACCGCCCGGCGGCATCCCTTCCGGCGGCGGGCCACCGGGGCCGCCGGGGCCCATGCTGACGCTGCGATCGGCGTTGAAATCGACCGGGATGGTCAGGGTGCCATGAAAGCCCGCATCTGCATCCCCGGACATCGCCAGGGTTTGCTGGGCAACCTCTGCCTCGCTGTTGTCGCCGAAGATATTGTCGCTTTGCAGCGTCAGGCGGCTGAGGTTTTCCGTGCTGCCGGTGAAACGCGCGTCATTGGCGTATAGCGGCTGGCAGACTTCCAGCGGAAGCGCGATTTGTGACGTCAGGACAGAGGCTTCGCCTGCGACGGCAGCCTCGGCATTTTCGAAGATTTCGAAATGCAGGTGCGGCCAGCGACCGGAGTAACAGCCGGGGAAGACTGTGGTGAATTTCACGAGACCGCTCTCATCCGAGACGCCGACCCCGCGCAGGAAGTTCTGATCGGTGACATTGTAGAGCGAATATTCCCCCGCCACGTCGCAATGCCACAGATATATCGCGTGACCGGCCAATGGGGTGCAGCCGTCGGCACCGACCAGCGTCAGTTCCAGGTCAAGCTGGGGGCCGTCGGCTGTGCCGGAATAGTCACCGAAGGATGTGCGCAGGTCCTGCCGGATGACGCCTTCCTGCGTCAGCACGTTGAGCACCTGTCCCTCGCGCGAATTGCTGCCATCGGCGGGGAATGGCCCCTGCGTTTCCCATGAAAGGGCAACGCATTCGAGCGCAGAGGCGGGGCTTGCGGCGGCGGCAACGCCGAGCCCGCCCATGACGCCCAGCAGGCGTCTGCGGCCTATCATGCGTGGCAGGTCGTGGCTGAAACCAAGGCCGTGGTCGTCGTGGTGATCGTCTTTGTCAAATGTCATGAATAGCTCGCCTTTGCTCGCTGGAATATCAGGGCGAACGCTGGTTAAGGGCGCGGGTTCCGGCACGGAGGATCACAGGCGCGCGACGGGTTAGCTGTTCAGGCTCATCGGCTTTTCGCCGCCGGGAGGCAGGCCGAACAGGCCGCGTATCCAGTTCAGGAATGCGCCATAGGGCCGCCCAAGCGCCAGCATCATGACGGCGGCACCCAGAACGCCGCGCCAGAAGCCTGCACCTGATGCGCCGCTGATCCAGATGATGGTGGCGTAGATCGGGACCTGAAAGCTGACGAGGGCGAGGCTGTCCCAGAAAAGTCGAGATATGCGCCCCGGTCCGGCGCGCTGCATCAGCCAGTCGCGCCAGATGCCATAGGGGCGCGCGACGGGCAGCATCAGCGCGGCGCCCAGCAGGCGGGCTTGCGCGACCTCGGGCCAGCTCATCCCGGCGATGAAGCGTTCGTTGATGATGCCGGTGGTCGTAAAGAACAGGATCAGCGCCGTGGTATCGGCGAGGAATGCGCGGGTCGAGCGGGGCTGGTGCCGGGCGGTCATAGCCTTGTCAGGATGCGGGCGTCGAACAGGCGGTCAACATCCACCCGCCGGCAGAGTTCCGTCGCTGGCGTCATGCAGGTGGCCGATGCCATCGCAGCGCCAAGGCCAAGCGCGTCATGGATGGGCAGGCCGCGGGCGTGACCAAGGGTAAAGCCGGCAAGGAAGCTGTCGCCCGCGCCGACCTTGCTGATGATCTCTACCTTCGCAGCCTCGGCGTGCCATGCGCCGGTCGCGTCCGCGATGATGTTGCCGTCGCTGCCGCGAGCGACGATGACGGCTTTTGCCGCGCCCACCTGCACCAGTGAGGTGGCGAAGCGCGCAGTATCCGCGCGTTCGGGCAGGGGATGGCCTGCAAGCCCCTCTGCCTCTTCGCGGTCCATGCGCAGAAGCGCGAAATTGTGACCGCCATCGGCGACGGCGCGCAGGGCCTTGCCCGATGTGTCAACGATCAGACCCGCGTCAATATCGTAAAGCCCACCGGCAAGCTGCGCGGCATAGTCATCGGGAACGCCTGGCGGGTTGGAGCCGGACAGAACCACCAGACCGCCGGGCTGCGCGGCCTCGGCGATCTGGCGAAGCGATGTTTCCACATCATGCCGGCCCCATTCCGGGCCGGGCATGACAAAGCGGTATTGCAGCCCGCTGCCGCGATCCGTGACGGCAAGCGATTGGCGCGTCTCACCCGGACTGCGCATCTCTCTCCAGCTGATACCGGCATCGGTCAGCATCTGTGCCATACGCGTGCCGACCGTGCCGCCAAGCGCCACAAAGGCGGTGGTGTCGCCGCCCATGATCTTGATCGCACGGCTGACATTGATGCCGCCGCCGCCGGGATCGGTAACGGGCGCATCGCAGCGCAGCTTGCGGTCGGGCTCGACATGATCCGCGCCGGTGGACAGATCCAGAGCCGGGTTCAGCGTGACCGTCAGAATGGGTGCCTGTGTCATTCCCACCACCTGTCGATCCTGGCGATGTCATCGTCCGACCAACCGAAATGATGGGCGAGTTCATGAACGGTGACATGCGTGACCAATTCGCCAAAGGCGACATCGCCGCGTTCGGCCCATTCGTCGATCATCGCGCGGCGGAACAGCCAGATCGTATCGGGGAAATGCTGGGGGTGGCTGGGCGATTTCTCGGTGATGGGCACGCCGTCATAGATGCCGGTCAGCTCCAGCGGGTCATCTATTTCCAGTTCGTCCATCATGGCATCGTCGGCGAAATCCTCGACCCGCAGAACGATGTCCCTGGCGTGAGGGGCAAAGGCCGGGGGCAGGGTGTCGATCACGTTGCGGGCAATCGCCTCGATCTCTGCTCTGGTGGGCGCGGTTGCGTCTGTCCAGTCGGTCATTCTCATGTCCCCTTTGCCCCTGATATGGACAATATCGGCCTTATATGAAAGAGCATCCGGGTCCAGAGGAAGATAGCCATGACCACCACCCGTTTTGCGCCCTCGCCCACGGGGCATATCCATGTCGGCAACCTGCGCGCGGCGCTGTTCAACTATCTGATCGCCCGCAAGGCTGGCGGCACGTTTATCCTGCGCTTTGACGATACCGATGTGGAACGCTCAAAGCAGGAATATATGGATGGCATCAAGCGCGATCTGGAATGGCTCGGCATCGAATGGTCGCGGATCGAACAGCAGTCGAAACGGCTGGACCGCTATGAAGAAGCGAAGGAACAGCTTCGCGCCGATGGCAAGCTGTATGAGGTCTTCGAGACCCCGACCGAACTGGACCTGAAGCGCAAGAAGCAACTGAACATGGGCAAGCCCCCGGTCTATGACCGCGCCGGGCTGTCGCTGTCGGATGATGACAAGGCCAGGCTGCGGGCCGAAGGGCGCGAGGCCTATTGGCGTTTCAAGCTGGACCATGAGCGGATCGAGTGGAATGACGGCATTCTGGGCGATATTTCCATCGACGCGGCTTCGGTCAGCGATCCGGTTCTGATCCGCACGGATGGGACGGTGCTGTATACCTTCGCATCATCGGTGGACGACAGCGATATGGGTGTCACCGATATCGTGCGCGGTTCGGACCATGTGACGAATACGGCGACGCAGATCCAGATTATTCAGGCGCTTGGCGGGAAGGTGCCGAATTTCGCGCATCACAGCCTGCTGACCGGCCCTCAGGGTGAGGAACTGTCGAAGCGTCTTGGCTCGCTGGCGATCAAGGATCTGCGCGATGCGGGTGTGGCGCCAGAGGCGCTTGTGTCGATGATGTCGCGTCTGGGATCGTCGCAGCCGGTGGAACTGCTGAGCCTCGAAGAAATCGCGGAAAGCTTCGATCTGTCGCATTTCGGGGCCTCGCCCACGAAATTCGACGCCGAAGACCTGTGGCCGCTGACGCGCCATCAGAACCAGTCGCTGCCCTTCGACGCGGTGAAGGACCGGATTGCCGGGCTGGGCGTGCCGGATGAGCAGGCCGAACGCTTCTGGCGCGTGGCCAGCCAGAACATCACCAAGCTGGACGATCTGGCCGAGTGGTGGGACATCTTCAGCAAGGGGGCGGAGCCCGACATCGCCGAGGAAGACCGCGAGTTCATTGCCGAGGCGATGAAGCTGCTGCCGCCACCGCCTTATACGGACGCGACATGGGGCGAGTGGACCTCTGCCGTGAAAGAGGCGACGGGCCGTAAGGGCAAGGGCCTGTACATGCCGCTGCGCAAGGCCGTGACCGGGCAGGCGCATGGGCCGGATATGTCCGACGTGATGCCGCTGGTGCAGGTGGTGAAGGCCAGAGGTTGAGCCCCGGAAGCAGTCGCCGTGCTGCCTGGTCATGCGATCACTTAGGCGAGCAGTTGGGGCGGCTGTTGCCATAGGTTCACGTGAGCAAGGCCATTGCGATAGGGGCTTCAACGCTGGTGGAGCTTTCGATGAGACGCGCCGTTTCGGGTCTATGGTGCCGAATATAGTCTCCGGTCCTGTTCGGCGATAGGGCATGTCACACTTCCGAACTGCCATTCGAGGCGGCAGAGAGATTTGGCGTGACGCTTGGACAGGCGGTGCGTCTGCGCGCCTTGACCAGAGCTTCGTGACCGGCTGCTGGAGAACTGGAAGAATTATGGGCTGTCCCCAATGCGAATACGGCCACAGAATGCTTGGAGACGATGGGAGATGTGGCGATGATCACGCCTTCGGCCCTGATCTCGTTCCCGGAGATACGTCGGGTTAATCCCGCGTGAAGGGCGCCGGGTTCATCGTCGTGAAGAAACCATCAGAATCGGCTTGACGCCTCCCGTGCCCTCCCTTACATCGCCTCCACCCCACGAGGTAATCGGGGCGGAGTAGCTCAGTTGGTTAGAGCAGAGGAATCATAATCCTTGTGTCGGGGGTTCAAGTCCCTCCTCCGCTACCAGACCTTTCGCAGGTTAAAATCCTTTCATGAATATGATTTAGCGGATCGCAGCTTTGCCGCGGGCGGCGGCTGTCGCTTGGCTGCAATTCGGCTGCGTTCGACGGTGTGGAATTCGTTGAGGCGCAGGCGCGTTGATTGGGATATTGTTCTCTTCCTTCTTTTTAGACAGATAATGTGTCCCTAAATTGGTCTGCATTCTTGCAATTTTGCGGAAAATATCACCAATTACGGCCAAACAGTGCCGCTTTTAAGGACTCAGCAATGTCTAATTTCGGAATCCCTCGTCGTGTGAGCCGCAGCATCGGTGTCGCGGCCATCGCCTTTGCCGGTATGGTCGGAGGCGCCAATGCTCAGGATCGCGAGCTTCTTAACGTCTCATACGACATCGCGCGAGAGCTTTATGCCGAACTCAGCCCGGCCTTTGCTGAGAAGTGGCAGGCCGATAACGGTGAGAGCCTGACCATCGAACAAAGTCATGCCGGTTCGTCCAAACAGGCGCGGGCCATCCTTCAGGGGCTGAAGGCGGATATGGTGACGTTCAACCAGGTGCTGGATGTGCAGATCCTGGCCGATAACGGATTCGTCGATGAGGACTGGCAGCAGGACCTGCCGAACAACGCCTCGCCCTATTACTCTCTGCCCGCCTTCCTTGTTCGTGGCGGCAACCCGAAGGGCATCGAGGATTGGGACGATCTGGCGCGTGAAGATGTTTCCATCGTCTTCCCGAACCCGAAAACCAGCGGCAATGCGCGCTATACCTATCTGGCGGCCTATGCCTATGCACTGGATAAGTTCGACGGCGATGACGCACAGGCGCGGGAATTTGTCGGCAAGGTTCTGGGCAATGTGGCTGTGTTCGACACGGGCGGGCGTGGTGCCACCACCAGCTTTGTCGAGCGCGAGATCGGTGATGTGCTGATCACCTTCGAGGCCGAGGTGGAAAACATCCGCACGGCAGAGGATGAAGGCGCTTATGAACGTGTCGTGCCGTCCATGTCGCTGCTGGCCGAGTTTCCCGTCGCCCTGGTCCGCAAGGTCGCGGATGAGCGCGGGACGACAGATGTGGCTGAAGCCTATCTGAACTTCCTGTACAGCAAGGAAGCGCAGGAGATCATCGCATCATTCAACAACCGCGTTCATAATGAAGAGGTTGTCGAGGCCACCGCAGAGCAATTCCCGGAAGTCCGTCTGGTGACGGTTGAAGATGTATTCGGGGGATGGGAAGAAGCCAACGAAACCCACTTCAGCGATGGCGGCACGCTCGACAAGGTGTTCCGGAACTGATCTAGCGCTGATGAACAAATTTGTTCCCGCAGGCATCGGCTTGCGGGAACATCGTTTTTCAAGGACGCCGCCCGATGGCCAGTATCGCACGCCGAGAGCCACGTATCCTGCCGGGGTTTTCCCTGTCCATGGGGATCACGCTGCTGTTTCTGTGCCTGATCGTGCTTTTGCCGATCAGCGGGCTTTTGTGGCAACTGGCCCAGCTTGGTCCGGGTGACTACGTGCGCGTGATGGGGTCAGAGCGGGTTCTGACCGCGCTGCGTGTGACGATCACGGCAGCTGCCGTCGCGACGGCGCTGAATGGGGTGTTCGGTGTCATCATTGCGTGGGTCCTGACGCGGTATCGCTTTCCGGGTCGCGGTATCGCGGATGCGCTTGTCGACCTGCCCTTTGCCCTGCCGACGGCTGTTGCTGGTATCGCGCTTGTCGCGCTGTACGACAAATCCGGTTGGCTGGGCGGGCTGCTGGACAGCATGGGCCTTCAGGTCGCCTATACATGGTGGGGCATCGTGATTGCGATGACCTTTACCTCTATCCCTTTTGCCGTGCGGGCCATACAGCCCGCGATTGAAGAGCTGGACCGGGATGAAGAGTCTGCGGCGCTGACCCTTGGGGCCAGCCGTCCGCAACTGTTCCTGCACGTGTTTCTGCGTCCGATGCTGCCCTCGATCCTGACCGGGGTGGGGTTGTCCTTCGTGCGCTCACTGGGAGAGTTCGGCGCGGTGATCTTTATCGCCGGGAACATGCCCTATGAGACAGAGATTGCCTCTCTGCTGATCCTGATACGGCTGGATGAGTTCGACTATCCGGCGGCCGCGGCCATTGCGGGCACATTGCTGGGGCTTTCGCTGGTGCTGCTGGTGCTGATCAACTTCATGCAGAACCGTCTGCAATCCTATTTGCGAACGGAGGTCTGAGCGATGTTGCGCAGCCTTCTGATCGCATTGGCGTTGGCATTTCTGGCCATCATGGTCGTGCTGCCGGTCATCGCCATTTTCCACCGGGCCTTCGCCGACGGGATCGGCGCTTATGCGGCAGCTATCATGGACCCGGAAACGCTGGCCGCCATACGGTTGACGGTGATTGCGGCGCTGATCGTCGTGCCGGTCAATATCGTATTCGGGGTTGCCGCCGCCTGGCTGGTCGCGCGGTACCGCTTTTGGGGCAGGCGAGCGCTTCTGATCCTGATCGAGGTGCCCTTTGCGATGTCACCTATCGTGGTCGGTCTGTGTTTTCTGCTGGTTTACGGCGCATATGGCCCGGTTGGCGCGTTCCTGGAACCCTATGGAATCCAGCTGATGTTCAATCTGATCGGCATCGTGCTGGTTTCGCTGTTCATTACCTGCCCCTTCGTTGTCCGTGAGATTCTGCCGGTCTTGCAGGTCAGCGGCGAGGATGAGGAAAAGGCGGCGCTGACATTGGGCGCGAATGGCTGGCAGATATTCCGCCATGTCGTGATGCCGAATATCTCATGGGGTCTGGCCTATGGCACCATGCTGACAATGGCCCGCGCGATGGGAGAGTTCGGTGCCGTCAGTGTGGTTTCTGGCGCGATACGCGGGCGGACGATGACGCTGCCCCTTCAGATCGAGCTTCTTTACAACGATTATAATGCGACCGGTGCCTTTGCGGCCGCCACTGTCCTGACAGCCTTGGCATTTGTCACGCTGATCATACGCGGTGTGCTGAACCGTTTCGGCCCGGCAAGAGAGGTCAGCCATGACACTTGAGGTTCAGGACATTCACAAGTCGATTGGTGATACCGAAATCCTGAAAGGGGTTTCGCTGAGCGTCGGCGCGGGTGAGTTCGTGGCGCTGCTGGGACCTTCTGGTTCGGGCAAGACAACGCTTTTGAACATCATTGCCGGGCTTGCCCATGCAGATCAGGGGCGTCTGATCATGGATGGGCAGGACATTACGACATTGCCAGCGGGCAAGCGCCATTTCGGCATGGTTTTCCAGAACTATGCGCTGTTTCGTCATATGACCGTCGCCCAGAATATCGGCTTTGGCCTGAAGGTCATGCAAGGCGCTGCGCGTCCGTCGGCAAAGGAAATCGCCGCGCGGGTCGACGATCTGCTGGAGATGGTCGGGCTGCCTGATCTGGCTGACCGCTATCCCGCGCAGCTGTCAGGCGGGCAGCGGCAGCGGGTTGCGATGGCACGTGCGCTCGCGATCCGTCCGCGCCTGCTGCTGATGGATGAACCCTTCAGCGCGTTGGATACGCAGGTGCGCCATTCGCTGCGCGGTTCTGTCCGCGAGTTGCAGCGCAAGGCGGGTGTAGCGGCGATCATGGTGACACATGACCGGGGCGAGGCATGGGCGCTTGCAGATCGCATCGCCGTTATGGATCACGGTCGCATCGCCCAGTTCGATCAGCCAGAGGTGCTGAGCGAACGACCTGCGAATGATGCGGTCCGTTCCCTGGTCGAAGGTCTGGAGTGATCTGACGGTATGACCGAGGTTTCGCCGCATCGGGTTGGCCGGCCCAATGGTACTTTCGCAGAAGCAGGAAATGAGAAACGCGCGCCTTTTCATGGGCGCGCGTCTGCGTTGAGTTGCGTCTGAGCTTCGTGTGCTGATCAGTCCAGCTTGAAGGACCAGAAGTAGGTCTCGCCGGATGCGTCGTCGACGCCGTCATTGTCGGAAACCATCCAGACGGTGCCGTCTTCGGCGATGGCCATGCCCTCGACCTTGTCCTGGACGTAACCGTTCCACTGCTGCAGATCGGGGATCAGATCGCGGACGGTTTCCTTGCTGACGAGCGGCAGTTCCGCATCCAGTGCGGCAGGTGTCAGTTCGCTGAGCGCGACACGAGTGACGGCCTTAAGCTTCGCCGCCTCTCCGATCTGGTTGTCGCGTTCGATCAGGTAAAGGTGGTCGCCGTTAAGAGCCAGTTCTGACAGGCCAACCCAACCCTCACCGCTTTCCAGCGGATAGCGGACGGCGGCCCATTCCTCTGTCGCCGGATCAAGCTGCAGAAGCTTGACCTGGCCCTCGGGGTCGTCGCCCCATTCGCGCTGTACGGCCAGCCACAGCTTGCCGTCGGACAGTGCGACACCTTCGAAGCCAAAGCGCTTCTCGTTTGCTGCAAGCGATTCTGGCAGGCCAATTTCCTGCGTGATCGCGCCCGACGCATCGACATGCAGGACGGCATGCGGGGTCTCTTTTTCAGTGTTGCCTTCCGATGCCAGCCAGAAGCCGCCTTCGCCATCGGTGGTGATGCCCTCAAGGTCCAGCTTCTCAGCCGGAGCGCCGTCGCGGGTTACAACCGTTTTGGCGGTGATCGTCGCGGGGGTCGTGGTTGTGTCGATCGTGTAAATTGCCGATGCCGCACCATAAGCGCTGTCGCTGACGGCGTAGAGCGTGGACGGGCTCGCCGGGTCCAGCGTCAGGCCAGACAGGGCGCCCCAGCCCACAACGCCTTCGCCTGCAACGAGCGTGGGATAGCTGGCGGCGTCTTCGGTGCGCTCATAGATCATGACATGGGCGCGGGCGGCACCGTCCTCACCCAGATCGGTCTCGTTGGCGGTTGCGAACAGGTTCCGCTCTGGTATGGCGACGAGCCCTTCGGGACCGATGCCCGACGGCAGCGCCTGAAGAAGCGTGGGTTCCGCCGGATTGCTGGCGTCGAAGACGAAGACGACGCTTCCACGTTCCGATGCGACGAAGATCAGCGGCTGCTCGCCATATTGAGCGGTGATGACGGCCTCCGGCTCGCCACCTTTGTTGTCCGAGCGTTTGTCCGGATAGTGGCCGATCCGCATGAGTTCGTCGTCGATCAGCGTGCCGCTGTCGTAGACGACGCTGCCATCCTTGTTCCAGATGGTGAAGCCGCGGCTGCCGCCGTTCCAGTCGCCTTCGTTGGCGGTGACGAAATGATCCGCGTCGATCCAGGCCACGGCATCCGGCTCTCTCGGGACGGCGGTCAGATTGGCGCTTGGATCGATTTTTCCGTCATCTTCTATATCAACGCCTTCAAGATCGACGCTTCCGGCGCTGAAATCGGCGCTGACGTTGCCATCGGCACCGATAACGACAAGGTGGTTGTTTTCCTGCAAGGTCACGACAAGTTCGCCGGCCTCGTTGAAGGACAGGAATTCAGGCTCCGGATCCTCGGGCGCGACATCTGCAAGGCCGGTCAGCTCTACCACCTGCTTCGCTTCGCAATCGACCGCACCGTCGACGACTGGCAGGCGCACGACGAAGCCGGCGGGCATCTGGGGCAGTGCGGCGTCGTTGATGTCTTCATCCCGCTCGTTCTCGATGGCGACGGCGATCATTTCGCCCGAGGCAGAGATGGCAACGCTGTCGGGCTGACCGCCGAGATCGCAGCTTGCCACCACTTCCTTCGTTGTCAGATCGACGCTGCGCAGCGTGCCGGAAGGTTCGGTGAATGATTCCGAGGTGTTGACGCCAACAAAAGCCATGTCTCCCGCGACAACCGCTGTCGTCGGCTCACCATCCACTGCGATGTTGCCAAGCGGCTTCGGCATCTTTGGATCGGTGATATCAACCATGCCGATCACACCAAGCGGGCTGTCGGAATAGATCAGCTGATTGCCGTCTTCCGTCACCGCCATGATCTCGGCCGAAGTTTCGCGCGCGCGGTTTTCGCCCTCGGCCATATTGGCGGCGGTGGCAAAGCTGGAAATGCGGTTGAAGGTCGGTTCGGCAAGGGCCGGAAGGGCGGCTGCGATGGCCAGAGATGATGTCAGCGTCAAGCGGCAGAGCATGGGTTCACCTTGATGGTTTAGGACCCGGCATGCATTGCGCGAAAGGATGACGATTTGGTGGCGATAGCGCGACGAAAATATGAAAATCAGCCATGAGAGTATAAATCATATAAAAATAGTCTAGATCATCGGATTCGATCAGCTTCTATTAGGCATGTTAAATAGTGGTTAACATTAGAAGATTAAAAATATATAACTAATGTTAAATGTGATAAATGTTTATGATCAGTATCAAGATTTTGGCGCGAATCATTTCGGGCCATTTGGCGGAGCTATCTATGCGATTGACCGGAAATGATTACCATTGCGGTCGTCTGGTGAGGGATAAGAAATGGCTCAAGAAGTTACCTGGTATCTTACGGATGTTACTCGTGCACACGGAAATGATCCTTGGACCGTGCAAGGAACTTCGACAGAAGTACTCGTTTGGTTCGGTGAACAATCTGAATGGGATGCTTTACCGTCAACAGAGCAGGACCAATACGATATATATATAATCGACGAGCCCGGCGGGGATAAGTTGGTGGATGCAGATGAGTTGCGCGAGGCAATGGCGCGCTATGACGGTACATACCAATTTCCAGATAATTCAGGTTATCTCGGGACGGATCAGATTGACGAGGACGGCAACCCATCGACGCCGGATTCCGCTTCGGTTGGCCTCGCGGTTGACGGAAGCGGTATTGAATCGTCTAAAAAGGCGGTCATTATCTCACTTGAACCAATTACGGCTGAGACTATTGATGGTGGTTACAAAGGCGGGAAGGGCAATTTTGATCCATTCCTTCCGGGCAAGCTGACGCCGCCATGCTTCGTGCGTGGCACGATGATCCGGACGCCGGACGGCGCCAAACCCGTTGAGACATTGAAGACGGGTGATCTCGTCATGACGGCTGATAACGGTCCGCAGCCGATCTTGATGATCATCTCGGCGCGGATCGGTCCCGAGCGTTTGACGACGCAACCTAATCTGCGCCCTGTGCGGATCAAGGCGGGCGCATTGGGTAACGATCTTCCCAAGACCGATCTGTTGGTCAGCCAGCAGCATCGCGTTCTTGTTCGTTCCAAGATCACACGACGTATGTTCGGTGCGGACGAAATACTGGTCGCTGCAAAGCATCTTATTCAGGTCGCCGGTATCGAGATCGCCTGGGATGTCGATGAGGCCGAATATTTCCACATCCTCTTTGCGCGTCATGAGATAATTTACGCGAACGATGCAAGTGTAGAGAGCCTTTATACCGGGCAAGAGGCCATTAACGGGCTGGGCGAGGCTGCGCTTACCGAACTTCAGCAGATTTTCCCGGAGATTTTCGAGGGCGGCGAGCCCTTCGAACCGGCACGGATTTTTGTCAACGGCAGTCATGGCCGAACGCTGGCAAGACGACATAATGTCAACCATCAGCCACTTCTGCTGTAACGAGTAACGGTCGGGCTAAACAGGCCTGCCGATATGTATCGACTTGGACGGCGCGGGACGGGCAGATCCCGGCCGTCTCTTTTTTCTTGCGGCCGGTAATCTCATGGTGCTGCGGCGATCTGTGGGTGGTTCGATCAGCTTGTTGAAGTCGTCGGGTCGCCCGTATGAGACTGCGGCGCCGCATCGACAGGATGATCCTTGATCGGAGCAGTCTGGCCCGACGCTTCCCGCGCCTCCCTGACCCTGACGCCGATGGCGCGGACCTCTGCCTCAAGTTCTTCGGTTGCGGCCTGCGCGTTCTGGACAAACTCCTGATCTTCATGCGCTGTGATGCCGGGACGCCATTTTTCGGCCAGCCTGCGCATATGCACCTGATCTGCGGCAGCGAAACCGTCTGTGATTTGTTCCGCCTCGGGTCGCGTCAGGCCGAGTGCCTCCAGCACAGAGCGTGCTGCGCGAAGCGAGCTGTCGAAGGTTTCGCGGATAATGTCATGCGCACCCGCCTGATAAAGCTCATATACATGCATACGGTCGAAGGCCCGCGCGACGATATGCACATCGGGATAGTTCTGACGGACGTAGTGTACGATCTCGGTCGCCTGATCCTTGTGGTCAATCGCCACCACAAGCACCTTTGCATCTTCAATGCCCGTCGCATGAAGCAGATCGGGTCGCGTTGCATCACCAAAATAGGCCTGCACGCCGAAGGCACGCAGCATTTCCAGCTGCTTGGACGAGAAATCGACGACCACGATCTGCTTGCCCAGGGCGCGCATCATGCGCGCCACGATGCCGCCGAAACGGCCATGACCCAGCACGATGATCTTGCCGGGTTCCGATATGCGATCCGCCTCTCGCTGCTGGTTGTCGACGAACATCGGCTGAATGACGCGATCATACAGGATGAACAAACCGGGCGTCAGCAGCATGGAAAGTGCCACGATCAGCAGCGCGATATCGGCGACGCTTTGCGGTATGACATCGCTTGCGACAGTGAACGACAGCAGCACGAAGCCGAATTCACCCGCCTGCGCCAGAGCAAGCGCAAACAGGCAGCGGTTGCTGCCGGTTACGCCGAATGCCCAGCCAAGAACGTAAAGCACCGACGCCTTCAGGATCATCAGGCCAACCGTCAGCCCGATCACCATGAACGCGTTTTCCAGCAGCAACCCGAAATCAATACTGGCCCCGACGGTCATGAAGAAAAGCCCCAGCAACAGACCCCGGAACGGGTCGATGTCGGATTCAAGCTCGTGCCGGTATTCGCTGCCTGCCAGCACCACACCGGCGAGGAATGTGCCCAAGGCGGGCGAAAGTCCGACGACCGACATCAGAAGCGCAATACCGACCACGAAAGCCAATGCGGTTGCGACAAATATCTCTCGCAGATTGGCGAGGGCGACATAGCGGAAAACGGGGCGTGTCAGGTATATTCCGGCGGCGATAACGGCGGCGATAGCCGCCAGCGTGATAAGGGCGACCTGCCAGCCCGGACGGCCCTCGACCAGACTGAGGGTCTGATGGCTGGCTTCGCCTGCATGTTCTGCGACCGGCGCAGGATCCATCAGACCGGGCATTGCCAGCAGGGGGATAAAGGCCAGCATCGGAATGACGGCGATGTCCTGAAACAACAGGACAGAGAAAGAGGCCTGCCCGCCATCCGATCTCATCAGCCCCTTTTCGCCAAGCGTTTGCAGAACGATAGCGGTCGATGACAATGCGAAAACCATGCCGAGCGCCAGTGCTATGGTCCAGTAAAGACCCATCGCTATTCCAACCGCCGCTACGAGCAGCGTGGTGACGCCGACCTGCAATCCGCCCAGTCCCAGCAACTTGCCGCGCATTTGCCACAGCATCCTCGGTTCCAGCTCCAGCCCGACGAGGAAAAGCATCATGACGACGCCGAACTCTGCGAAATGCTGTATTGATACGACGTCGACATGCAGCAGACCAAGCAGCGGTGAAATGACGATACCGGCCACAAGATAGCCAAGCACCGATCCAAGGCCGAAGCGCGTGGCAAGCGGAACAGAGATAATTCCCGCCAGAAGGAATATCGTGGCGAGCATGAGGAAGCCGGTCATTGTCAAATACCTTTGAAAGTTCCGGCGGCGCTGCCGTCGGTCATATACACTATCAAGATTCGCAGCGAACCTGATCCGCGTCCAGTGTTGCGGCGCAAAAACTATGCCCTGTGGCTCAGGCGACCCGGATGCCGCGCACCCAAGTTTCGCGCAGGGCCGGGGTCCGATCGACCATACGGAACCGGATAAGATCGGCCCGTAAACCGGCCTGTAGGCATCCGCGATCCGCAAGGCCAACCGCCATAGCCGGGGTCCGCGTCACGCAGGCCACCGCCTTGGGCCAATCGTGCCAGATTTCCGCCAGCATGGCGACCGCTGACAGAAGCGCGGATGGCACATAGTCAGAGCTGACAATGTCCAGCAAATCAGCCTCTGCCAAATCGCGCGCCGACACATTGCCGGAGTGAGAGCCGCCGCGGATCAGGTTCGGCGCGCCCATGATCGTTCGTATACCGTTTTTCGCACAGGCCTGCGCAGCGGCGAGGGTGGTCGGGAACTCTGCCAAACGGATGCCATGGGTTGCCGAACGGGCGACCTCTTCGACCGTGGAATCATCATGGCTGGCAAGGACGGCGCCAACCCTTTGCGCGAAACCGACAATGCCTGCCTCGTGCTTGGTCCGGTTTCGTGCTGATATATCCCAAAGCTCGTCAAAATATTCACCGATCTCGCGATCCGTCATCTGAACCTTGCCGCGCAGATAAGTTTCCAGGGCGGTGGTGTCGCGAAACTGGCGCTGTCCGGGGGTATGGTCCATCAAGCTGACAAGGCCGACCCTGTCCGCTTCGGTAAACTCTGCCATTTCGTCCAGCAAACTCTCCGAGCAGACTTCGGCCCGCAGGTGTAGAAAATGGCTGATCCGCAGGGCGTTGTTGTCCCTTTGCGTCAAAAGCTCGGACGCCAACTGGCGGGCATAAGGTGCGTAATCCTTGCGATCCGGGATTGATCCAACGCGCATCGCATCGAAAACGGATGTGATCCCGCAGCCGGCAAGCTCGGCGTCATGGGCATAGATTGCAGCTGCATGAGGCCAGTTCACGCCCGGGCGTGGCTGGATGTGGCGCTCCAGATTGTCGGTATGCAGTTCGATCAGGCCGGGAGCGATGAAATCGCCGTCGCAGTCAATCGCTGATGGTGGTGCACCACCTTCCCCGATTTCGGCGATCAGCCCCTCGCGGATGACGACATGGCCTTTCGTCAATTGATCGGGCAGGATCAGCGTCGCATTGGCCAGAACGGTTTCTTGCATCATCATATCCAAAGGTCTGTCGGCATGTCCGAATACAGCAGATACGCCATCTATTACACCCCGCCCGAAGGTGCATTTGCGCGCTTTGGTGCCGAGTGGCTCGGATGGGATATTGCCGCCGGCCGCGAGGTTGCGCAGCCATTCCATCCAGAGATCGATCTTGCTGCGGTCACCGCGACGCCCCGGAAATATGGCTTTCATGCGACCCTTAAGGCCCCGTTCCGCCTGGCGGATGGTGTGACGCAGCAAGACCTTCGCGAAACGGCGGCCGCAACGGCGGTGAATTTGCAGCCAGTTATGCTGGAATCGCTGAGGCTTACCAGAATAGGCTCATTCCTCGCACTGACGCCTGAGAGGAATAATGTTCCATTGCACGATCTGGCGTTTTCGCTGGTTGAGAAGTTGGATCACCTGCGCGCACCGATGACACAGGCCGAGCGTGCCCGCCGCAGGCCGGAAGGTTTGTCGAAACTTCAAACGGATTATCTGGATCGGTGGGGCTACCCTTATGTAGGGGATGAATTCAGATTTCATATGACATTGACAGGGGCCTTGACAGACGAGGAACTGGAGCGGGTCGAAGCGGTATTGAGGCCGCTATTAGGGGTGATACCCGTGCCTTTTCCGATCCAGTCAATCTGTATCGTGGGCGAGCGGCGCGATGGTCGCTTCCAAAAACTAGCAAGGTTTCAACTGGGCGAACCGGAAGGGATCTGGCGTGCTCAAAGCCGGTAATAGGTGACCTTACGTAAGGTCTGGTGCTGGTCGACAAGTTTCGCAAAAGAATATTGCGGCA
This sequence comes from Paracoccus albus, assembly GCF_027913035.1. Taxonomy (NCBI): domain Bacteria; kingdom Pseudomonadati; phylum Pseudomonadota; class Alphaproteobacteria; order Rhodobacterales; family Paracoccaceae; genus Paracoccus; species Paracoccus albus. The sequence continues at coordinate 2,404,619 of NZ_CP115775.1, read as the reverse complement.
GCGGCGCAAATGTTAAGGGCAATCGTATGCGATTTTCGCCCTGCGCAAACGTTTAAGTTGCTTGCCGGTGTTGGAGGGTGATTCGTTCGGCAGATGGCCAGCAACTTGAACGGCGTTCAAAATATTGGGCAATTGGCGTCTGTTCACGTAATTTTTTGTCTAAAGCTAACGAAAAAGACAGGTTCGAGCTAAATTTGCTAGTGCTCTCCCCCACCGATGTTTGCTACATTCACATTGTGTAGTGAGTTAACTTGGTTGCGTGGCGGCTGTGCCGAAAGGCACAGCCGCGGCTGCTTTAAGGAAAAAGAAAAAGGACGCCTTAACGGCGTCCTTTCTTTTTGTCGGAATTTTGTTCCGATCAGCTCTTGTCGCGGAAGAAGTTGTCCAGTTCGTTATCTGCTTCTTCTTTGGTCCAGCCGTACTTCTCCTGAAGCTTGCCCGAGAGCTTGTCTTTCTTGCCTCCGGCTTGCGTCAGTTCGTCATCAGTCAGGTCGCCCCATTTTTCCTTAACAGAGCCCTTCAACTGGTCCCATTTGCCTTCGACGACATCCCAATTCATGGCGTATCCTTTCGATTGCTCAAATTGCACTCGATAACGCCAGAAACCCTCCGAAGTTCGGTTGATATAAATTAAGGGTCGTGCTCAGGCGACCTGATCGGGCAGGGGATCACCTGACGAGAAAGCGGACAGATTGTTCAGCGCTCGCATCGCCATTTCGGTACGCGTCTGTTCGACCGCGGTGCCAAGATGGGGAAGCAGAACCACGTTGTCCAATGCACGCAACTTCGGCGGAATCTTGGGTTCATGTTCGTAAACGTCCAGGCCTGCGGCGCGGATCTTTCCGGACGACAGCGCCTCGATCAGGGCCGTTTCGTCGATCACGTCGCCTCTGGCGATATTGATGAGGATGCCATCCGGGCCAAGCGCCTCCAATGAGGCAGCGTCAATGAGATGGTGCGTGCTGGTTCCGCCCGGAACGGCAATCACCACGAAATCGGCATTCTGCATAACCTCCGCGACCGAGGGCAGCTGCCTAGCCCGGAAATCGAGCGATGAGACCTTGGAGCGGTTGAAAAAGACGACGCGCATGTCAAAGCCGTGGTGCAGCTTTTTCGCGATTGTGCGGCCGATCCTGCCCATGCCGATGATGCCAAGGGTTCGTCCCGACACCTGCGATCCCAGCATTTGCGTCGGGTGCCAGCCCTCCCACTGACCGCTGCGGGCAAGCTTTTCGCCCTCAGCGGCGCGGCGGGCGGTCATCAACAGCAAGGTCACGGCGAGTTCGGCCGTCGAATCCGTGACCACCTCGGGTGTATTGGTCACGGCGATCCCGGCGGCCTTCGCGGCATCGATGTCAATGTGATTGAAGCCGACGCCGAAATTGGCGAGCAGCCTGGTCCGTATTGTTCCTTGTTTAAAAGCATCCCCGCGAAAGCCATCGCCGAGGGTCGGCAGGATCAGATCATATTCGGCCAATGCTTGTGCTGCTTCGGCTTCCGTCAAAGGCGTATTGCTGTCGCGGAAGGTTGTTTCGAAGCGCTGAGAAATCGCGGCCTCTGCAGCTGGGGTCATACGACGTGTGACAAGAAGTTTCATCGGGGCCTCCCTCCGCCAATCGGACAATCAATGAGAGCCTAGCAGGTTTGCGGACCCGATTTCTATCCGGCTGACCGCCGAAGCCAGCTATTGCCCCAGCTCGCGAGAGCGGTCAGCCGCTGCCGCGACTGTCCGCCCGATCAATGGCGCAAGTCCGGTCTCGCTGTCCATCAACTGCGCAAGCCCTGCAGCCGTCGTTCCATTGGGCGAGGTAACCGCCTCTCTCAAGGCGGCGGGCGGTACGTCCTCAACAATGGCCAAAGCGCCGGCACCTGCGACGGTCGCCTTTGCAAGTTGCAACGACAGATCAGAGGAAAGCCCCTGTTCTTCGCCGGCACGGGTCAGGCATTCGATCAGGTGAAACACATATGCAGGCCCGGAACCGGAAACCGCCGTTACCGCGTCCATCTGGGTTTCGTCCTCCAGCCTGACGACCTGTCCGACCACCGAGAGCAGTCGCTCGGCAACATCCAGCGATCCTTTTCCGGCCTCTTCATTACCGACGATGGCGGTTATGCCCTGACCAATCGCGGCGGGTGTGTTCGGCATGGCACGAACAATCGCAGCGCCACCGAAGGCGCGCTCATAGGTCGAAAGCGTGACGCCCGCCGCGACCGACAAGATCAGTGTGCCATCTGTCGCCGAAAGATCGTTCAGCACCTGGGCCATCATTTGCGGCTTGACCGCCAGCACCAGAACGGCCGGATTTTCCGGCGCCTCTTCGTTCAGGCGTATTCCCTTATTGGCCCATTCGGCCGCAGCGTGCGGGTCAATGACGGTCACGGCCTCTGGGGCGATGCCGTTTTTAAGCCAGCCTTTCAGCATGGCCCCGCCCATACGACCGCAGCCGACAAGCACGATGCCGCGTGTGTTGATTTCAGAAAAATCCATGCTGCTATCCTGCGGCACTAGCGCGGCGGTGGTACTGGTCAGGCGCGCCCGTAGGCAGCGCCCATTGCGATGTCCATGGCAGCCTCGGCAGTGCTGTCACCCCATGCGACAAGCTGGAATGCAGGATAAAGGCGCTCTGCCTGCTCGACTGCATTGCGGATCATGTGATCGATCTGTTCGGGGTTGGCGATGGACTCCCCGGCCAGACAAAGGCCGTAGCGCCAGACCATCATCCGCTGCGACGGCCAGAAGGTGAAGGCCCCGTCCCAGACCTGATCGTTGGCAATGTTCAGCGCTTCATAGAAATCGGCCATTCGGTTGGAAGGCGGGTCCATGTCGAACGTACATATCAGCCGCAGCATATCTTCGGCCCCCGACCAGGCGAGGGTGATGGAGTAGCTGCGCCACTGACCCTCGACCGCCATGGCGATCTGATCGTCTGCGAGCCGGTCGAAATCCCATTCATGGTGGGTCGCTATCGTTTCAACGATATCGATCGGGTGGATTTCGCTGCTGTGGATGAAGCTGTCCGCCTGCGCCATGCCTGCTGTCCCCTGTGTTCCGATGGTGGGTTCCACCGTGTTTCGTGTAGGACCACGACAAAATGTGGTTTCGTCGTTGCTTCCTACAAGATCAGGTTGTGGCAGGAGGGCGCCGCTGTAAAGGAAAAATTCGTTAATTTAGCCAAAATCTTGTGGATGAAATTCACAAAACTACCATATCGCCCGTTATAAGCTAGGGGTTTGTGGGTCGCAAAGATTTCGGCGAAACAAGGCCGTGTCAGGCCTCGCTTCGCTTGAAAATCGACTTCACTGCAGCGAACAGCGGCACAATCGTCACGTTGGCCAGCGGGACGATAATATATTCCGACAGCGGGATCAGGATCAGCCCCCAGATCAGGCCAAGGATACCATCGAAGAACGCCGTCGTGGCCCAAGAGGCGATACCGGCGAATTGCGGCACCAGCTGCGCTGCGGCTTCGGCCTGATGATGGATCCATTCGTATGGCGCGTGCCAGCCCATTTCATGCAGGCCGTGAACGATGATATTGCCGCCGACCCAGATCATTGCGGCGGTGCCAATGATTGTCAGGGCCTTCATAAAGCCCGGCATGAACCGAACGATTCCGCGTCCAAGTGCAGCGACGAACCCGGTTTGACGTTTGGCCATGGCGACGCCGACATCGTCCGCTTTCACGATCAGCGCGACAGAGCCGTAAACAATAACCGTGATCGCCAGTGCAACAACGAACAGCACACCAGCTTCCGTGCCGTATTTCGCCGCACCCACCAAGGCGCCGCCAGCCATCAGCGCCGTCACCTCGTTCAGTGCGATTGTCATGATTTCGGCGGACAGGATAAAATCGGTCTTGATGGCGCCCGCGACCTTCGTTTCTTCCAGCTTGGAAGGGTCGCCCTTGCCGCCTTCGTAATGGTCATGCGGATCGTCATGCGGCGAAATCGCATGATAGACCTTTTCGGCGCCTTCGAAGCACAGATATGACCCGCCCAGCATCAGCAGCGGGGAAATCAGCCAGGGCGCAAAGGCTGACAGCAGCAGTGCAATCGGCAGCAGGATCACGACCTTGTTGAAGATGGACCCTTTGGCGATCTTCCAGATGATAGGCAGCTCTCGGTTGGCGTCGAAGCCGTGAACGTATTTCGGCGTCACCGCGGCATCGTCAATAACCGCCCCGGCGGCCTTTGCCCCGGCTTTTGCTGCCATGCCGGTGACATCGTCGATTGAGGCCGCAGCGACCTTTGCGATACCCGCGACGTCATCAAGAAGTGCTATCAAACCGGCCATTCGTCATCCTTTCCTGCTGCGCAAGCATAATAGCGCCGATGCGCGAAGGTTCCATCCCGCCTTGCGTAAACCTGTGCTGATGCGCTTGCACCAGCCGTGGGAATCCTTCATCACACCAGCGACAAATGGGAAAGGGCAAAAGAATGGCCGATCTGGACGCCAACGCAAAACCGACCGAGGAAATCGACCTGCGCGAGGTGTTCGGGCTGGACAGCGACATGAAGGTCAAGGGCTTCGCAGAGCGGAGCGACCGCGTGCCCGATGTGGACAGCACCTATAAATTCGATCCCGACACCACGCTCGCCATTCTTGCGGGCTTTGCCTATAACCGTCGCGTGATGATCCAAGGCTATCACGGCACCGGCAAATCCACCCATATCGAACAGATCGCCGCGCGGCTGAACTGGCCATGCGTCCGCGTTAACCTCGACAGCCATGTCAGCCGGATCGACCTGATCGGCAAGGATGCGATCAAGCTGGTGGACGGCAAGCAGGTCACCGTGTTCCACGAAGGTATCCTGCCCTGGGCGCTGCGCAACCCGACCGCGATTGTCTTTGATGAATACGATGCGGGCCGCGCAGATGTGATGTTCGTCATCCAGCGTGTGCTGGAAGCCGACGGCAAGCTGACCCTTCTGGACCAGAACGAGGTCATCACGCCGAACCCGTATTTCCGTCTGTTCGCCACTGCGAACACGGTCGGCCTGGGCGACACGACCGGGCTCTATCACGGCACGCAGCAGATCAACCAGGGCCAGATGGACCGCTGGTCGCTGGTCAGCACCCTCAACTATCTGTCCCACGACGCCGAGGCTGCGATCGTTCTGGCCAAGAACCCGAACTATAACAATGAAAAGGGCCGCGACGTTATCTCTCGCATGGTGACGCTGGCCGACCTGACGCGGACGGCCTTCATGCAGGGCGATCTGTCAACCGTCATGTCACCGCGCACCGTAATTTCATGGGCCCAGAACGCACGCATCTTCGACAATGTGGGCTATGCCTTCCGCCTGACCTTCCTGAACAAATGCGATGAGCTGGAACGCCAGACAGTGGCGGAGTTCTATCAGCGGCTCTTCGACGAAGAACTGCCGGAGAGTGCGGCGGCGAAGGCGGGTTGATCGGCTTTTGCGCTGCTCGGTCCGGCGGCGCCGCGCCGTTCGTGCACTGCCGGACTATGAAGCCGCGACATCGACGTTATGATGTCCTTCGGGAGATTTCCGGATGAAACCCAACGACAACCCCGCCGATCCGTTCAAGAAAGCCCTGACCGAGGCGACGCGCGCGCTTGCCGATGAGGCAGAGCTGAACGTGACCTTTACCGCCGATCCGTCCGGTGTGGCGGGCGATACAATGCGGCTGCCGCAGATCAGCCGCAGGATGGGCCGGGATGAGATCGTGCAGGCGCGGGGCACGGCGGATGCCTTTGCGATGCGCCTGCGCCACCATGATGCAGCGACCCATGCGAAATATGCACCTGCCGGACCGATGGCGCGGGAAATTTTCGAGGCGGTGGAAACAGCCCGTGTCGAGGCCGTGGGTGCAAGGGAAATGCCCGGCGCGCTGTCTAATATCGACGCAAAGATGGGGGCAGAGGCAGAGCGTCGCGGATATGCAGAGGTCAAGCAGCCAGCCGATGTGCCGCTGTCCGTTGCTGCCGGTTACATCCTGCGCGAGGCGATGACCGGGCGGAAGCTGCCGCCCGCAGCCGCGCATGTCGCCGATCTGTGGCGGCCCTTTGTCAGCCAGCAGGCGGGCCATGTGCTGGAAGCGGCCCGTGAGGCTTCACCGGATCAGGCCGAATTTGCACGGCTCGCCCGCAGGATGATCGAAGATCTGGGCTATGGCGATCAGCTTGGCGAGGACCCGGATGCCGAACCGGAAGACGATGCCAGCGAAGAGGCCGAACCCGATCCCGAGGCGGGCGATAATCAGGCCCGCGATCAGGATGACAGTGAGGACAGCGAAAGCAGCCCCGAGCGCAGTCAGGAACGCACGCAGGACGAAAGACAGGCGCAGGTCAGCCTTGACGATTCCGCGGAAGAGGAATTTGCCGAAGACAGCGAGATGCCTGACGGCGAAATGCCGGAAGAACTGCCGCCGCCCGTCAGCGATGCCTCTGCCGAATATAAGGTGTTCACGCAGGCCTTCGATGAAGAGATCAAGGCCGAGGACCTGGCAGAGCCTGCGGAACTGGAACGGCTGCGCGCCTATCTGGACAAGCAACTCGAACCGCTGCGTGGTGCCGTAAGTCGTCTGGCGAACAAGTTGCAGCGCCGACTTCAGGCGCAGCAGAACCGCAGTTGGGAATTCGACAAGGAAGAAGGCGTTCTGGATGCCGGCCGTCTTGCCCGTGTTGTCGCCAACCCGACCACGCCGCTGAGCTTCAAGGTCGAGAAGGATATGGAGTTCCGCGATACCGTCGTGACCCTGCTGATCGACAATTCCGGTTCCATGCGTGGCCGGCCGATCAGCATCGCGGCGATCTGTGCCGATGTGCTGGCGCGGACGCTCGAACGCTCTCAGGTCAAGGTTGAAATTCTTGGCTTCACGACCCGCGCGTGGAAAGGCGGCCAAAGCCGGGAGCAATGGCTGAAAGACAATCGTCCCGCACTTCCCGGACGCCTGAACGATCTGCGTCACATCATCTACAAGGGGGCCGATGCGCCCTGGCGACGTGTCCGGCCCAATCTGGGTCTGATGATGAAAGAGGGCCTGCTGAAGGAAAATATCGACGGTGAGGCACTGGAATGGGCGCATCGCAGGCTGGTGAAGCGCCAAGAGGCGCGGAAGATTCTGATGGTGATCTCTGACGGGGCACCGGTGGACGATTCGACCCTGTCGGTCAATCCGGCGAATTATCTGGAGAAGCATCTGCGCGATGTCATCGCAATGGTCGAAAAGCGTCGTCAGGTCGAATTGCTGGCGATCGGTATCGGCCATGATGTGACGCGCTATTACGAACGCGCGGTCACGATCACCGATGCAGAGCAGCTTGGCGGTGCAATGACCGAGCAGCTTGCCGGCCTGTTCGAATCCGATCCCCGCCAGCGGGCGCGGGTCATGGGACGGGGCGCGCCCAGGCGCGTTGGTTAAATTGCCGGGCAGGGCTTGCGCAGATATGTTGCGCAAGTCGGTCAGCCTGATCTAAACCGCGACAAATAAAGATATTCTCGCAGGAGGCCCGCATGTTTCAATCCTTCTCAAACGACGGCAACCCATCCGATCATCCGCCGCGACTGGCGGCGCTGCGCAAGGTGATGAAGGCGCGGGACATTGACGCTTTTCTGGTTCCGCGCGCGGATGCGCATCAGGGCGAGTATGTGGCCGATGCAGATGCCCGCCTGCGATGGCTGACCGGTTTTTCGGGAAGCGCGGGCCAGGCGGCGATAACAGCGGATAGGGCCGGTGTGTTTGTCGACGGCCGATATACGGTTCAGGCGCGGGCGCAGCTGGATCTGGACCATTTCCAGCCGGTTGATTTTCCGAAGAACCGCCCCGCAGGCTGGCTGCGGGATGCATTGCCGGAAGGTGGCCGGGTCGGGTTTGATCCTTGGCTGCATACCCATCATGAGATCGCGGAGCTTCGTGAGAAGCTGCAAGATGATAATATCGCAATTGTCCCGGTCACCAACCTTGTTGATGAAATCTGGCCCGACCGGCCCGATCCGCCTAAAGGCAAAGTCCGCATCCATGACGATCAGATCGCTGGTGCAAGCGCGGCACAGAAACGCGCCCGTATTGCGGAGGTGCTGCGCGAAAATCAGCAGCAGGCGGCGGTTCTGACGCTGGCGGATTCTCTGGCCTGGCTGCTTAACATTCGTGGCAGCGATATCCCGCGTAACCCGGTCGTGCTTGGTTTCGCGGTCATTGACGAAAATGGCTCTGTTCAGGTGTTTGCCAACCCTGAGAAGTTCGGGGCCGACCTGTGTCAGCAGCTTGGCAATGAAGTCTCAATCATTCACCCCGATGGTTTCGAGGCGGCACTGGCCAATCTGTCGGGACCGGTGCGGGTCGATCCGGCCTCTGCCCCAGAGGCAGTTTTCCAGATACTGGAGGAACGGGGGATTACCATCGCGGCAGAGGATGACCCTGTCGTCTTGCCGAAGGCGCGCAAGAACTCTGCCGAGATTGACGGAATGCGAGAGGTGCATGTCCGGGACGGGGCCGTCATGGCGCGCTTCCTCTGCTGGCTGGATGCCAATGCGCCCGGCGAGCTGACAGAAATAGACGTGGCCCGAAAGCTGGAGGATCTGCGGCGCGAGGCCGGTATCCTCGACATCAGTTTCGAGACGATCAGCGCCGTTGGACCCCATGCCGCGCTTCCGCATTATCGCGTGTCAGAGGCAAGCAATCTGGCGCTTGCCAATGGTCAGGTCCTTCTGGTGGACTCTGGCGGACAATATGAAAACGGCACGACGGACATTACCCGCACGGTGGCGGTCGGTGATATGCCGGATCAGGTGCGCGACGCCTTTACCCGTGTTCTGCAGGGTATGATCGGGATTTCGCGATTGCGTTTTCCGAAGGGCGTCTCGGGCCGGGATATTGATGCCGTCGCGCGGGCACCGCTTTGGGTGGCCGGACTGGATTTCGACCATGGGACAGGCCACGGCGTCGGCGCGGCGCTGTGTGTGCATGAAGGTCCGGCGCGGATCTCCCGTGTATCTGAAGTTCCGCTGGCAGAAGGTATGATCCTGTCGAATGAGCCAGGATATTACCGCGAAGGGGCGTTCGGTATCCGGATCGAGAACCTGCTGGTTGTGACACCCGCCGAAAGCCCGGATGGGCGCGATATGCTGGGCTTCGAGACGCTGACCTTTACCCCGATCGACCGGCGCATGATCGTGACGGAAATGCTTTCTCCAGCCGAACGCGACTGGCTGAATGCCTATCATGCCGAAGTGTTGGAAAAGATCGGCCCCGCCGTCGATGGCGAAACGCGGGCTTGGCTGGAAAAGGCAACGGCGCCGGTCTGACCGGCGCCGAAGTTTGTCACGGCTGCGTCAGATGAACCAGAGGATGCCGCCGATGATCACGCCGGTGATCAGCAGCAGGACCACACAGAAGCCCATGATGTCACGCGCTTTCAGCCCGGCAATGCCCAGCATCGGAAGTGCCCAGAACGGCTGAAGCAGGTTGGTCCAGGCATCGCCCCATGCGACGCCCATGATCACCTTGCTGATATCTGCGCCAAGCGCTTCTGCCGCGGGCAGCATGATGGGGGCCTGAACGGCCCACTGGCCGCCGCCGGATGGCACGAAGATGTTGACGATACCGGCCGATATGAAGCTCCAGAAGGGCAGGGTGGTGGCCGTCGAGATTGACACGAACCATTCCGACATCGTTGCGGCCAGCCCCGTGCCGGTCATGATTGCCATGATCCCGGCATAGAAGGGGAACTGGATGACGATCCCCGCGCCGCCCTTTACCGCATCGTCAAGCGAAGCGAGCACGCTGCGTGCCGTTCCATGAAGCGTCAGGCCGACGAAAAGGAAGGCGAAGTTAACGACGTTCAGGTTCAACCCGCCGCCGCCCGCGAAATACAGCACCAGCCAGATGATCCCCGGAATGCCGATCAGGTACATCAGGATGCGCGAACTCTCCAACCGCTCAGCCGGGGTGGCGTCAGAACGCAGTGGGGGCAGTTCTTCGTCGTTGCCGAGTGTGGCCGGATCGACCAGGACGGTTTCCTCTTCGCGGGGCATCATCATGCGGTTGGCGAAGGGCAGCACGACGACGATCACTGCAACCATCATCAGGTTCCACCAAGAAAAGATGGTTTCAGATGTAGGGATAACCCCGATCTGATCGGCGGTGAAATGCCCCTCTGTCGCGACCGTCAGCGGGATAGAACCAGAAAAGCCGCCATGCCAGATCACGAAGCCGGAATAGGCAGAAGCAACCAGCAGGCGATAGTCGACCCGCACATGCCTCGCCAGCTCTCTCGCGAAGATGGCCCCGACCACAAGGCCAAAGCCCCAGTTAATCCACGCCGCTGCCAGCGACACCAGCGTAACCATAATGATCGCGGCACCGGGTGATTTGGCCTGCTTTGCCAGGGCCGACAGAAGCCGTTTGACCGGCGGGGATGTCGCCAGGATATAGCCCGTGACCAGCACCAGCAGCATCTGCATAGAGAATTGCAGCAGAGCCCAGAAGCCCGTGCCCCAGATATTGATCAGCTCCACCGGGTTCGTGCGCTGAATGCCAAGCGCGGCCAGCATGGCAATCACTGTCAGCACCAGCACGAAGATGAAGGCGTCGGGCAGCCATCGCTCCATCAATCGTGTGGCGGGTCTGGATAAAAATCTAAGCATATTGTCCTCCCAATCTTTTTTGTGTGCAGAGACTGGCATATATCGGAAGGCCGTTAAACTTCCCTATGTGAAAATGCCGGCCCGATTGAGCCGGCATTTTCAGCGGCGTTGCAATAAGGACTCAGCCAATGGCGGCTGATTTGACCTGATCGTCGACCTTGTCGATATATTGCGCAAAATTGTCCGAGAACATCTCGACCAGCTTTTTCGCCTGCACATCATATGCCGCGCCGTCATCCCATGTGCGGCGCGGGTCCAGAAGGACATCGGATACGCCGGGAACGGATACCGGAACCTCGAACCCGAAATTCGCATCTTTTCGGAACTGCGCATCGTTCAGCGATCCATCCAGTGCCGCCGTCAGCAGTGAGCGTGTCGCCTTGATCGGCATCCGCGAACCGGTGCCGAAGGCGCCCCCGGTCCAGCCGGTATTCACGAGCCAGCAGGTCGCGCCGGTTTCGGCGATTTTTTGTTGAAGCAGTTCGCCATAAGCTTCCGGACGGCGCGGCATGAAGGGCGCACCGAAGCAGGTCGAAAATGTCGGCGTCGGCTCCGTCACGCCGACCTCGGTCCCCGGGGTCTTGGACGTGAAGCCGGACAGGAAATGATACATCGCCTGCGCCGGTGACAGACGCGCGATAGGCGGCAGAACACCATAGGCATCGCAGGTCAGCATGATGATATTCTTCGGCACGCCGCCTGTCCCGGTCTCGGACGCGTTGGAGATATAGTCCAGCGGATAGGCGCAGCGCATATTTTCGGTGATCGAGCTGTCTTCGAAATCCAGCACCAGCGTATCGGGATCGTAAACCATGTTTTCGATAACCGTGCCGAATTTGCGCGTCGTTGCAAATATCTCGGGCTCGGCCTTCTCGGACAGGTTGATCGTCTTGGCGTAGCACCCGCCTTCAAAGTTGAAGACACCTTTGTCCGACCAGCCATGCTCATCATCGCCGATCAGCACCCGCGAAGGATCGGCGGAAAGGGTTGTCTTTCCGGTGCCCGAAAGGCCGAAGAAAACAGCGACGTCGCTGTCATCTTTGGGGGCATGGTTCGCGCTGCAATGCATGGGCATGACGCCTCGACCGGGCAGTATGTAGTTCAGAAGGGTGAACACGCCCTTCTTGTTTTCGCCCGCATATTCCGTGTTGCCGATCAGGATCATCTTCTTTTCGAAGTTCAGCGCGATGACCGTCTCGGTCCGGCAGCCGTGGCGTTTGGGATCAGCCTTGAAGCTGGGGCAGTTGATGATCGTGAATTCCGGCTCGAACCCGGCAAGCTCGTCCGCGGCCGGGCGGCGCAGCAGGTGACGGATGAACAGGTTGTGCCAAGCCAGTTCGGACACGACGCGCACATCAAGGCGCTGCTCGGCGTCGGCACCGGCATAAAGGTCCTGAACGAAGTAATCCTTGCCCCTCATATGGGCCAGCATGTCCTCGTACAGCCGATCAAAGGCGGCAGGGTCCATCGGCTTGTTGTTTTCCCACCAGATGGTGTCTTCGACATCGGCTGTGCGAACAACGAATTTGTCCTTGGGCGAACGGCCGGTATGCTTTCCGGTGGACACCAGAAACGTGCCGCCCAGACCAAGTTTGCCCTCGCCGCGCGAGATGGCATGCTCGATCAATGCGGGTTCCAGAAGGTTATAATAGACGGACCCGGCCCCTTTGATTCCCTGATCTTCTAGCTTGAAATTCGGGTTTACACGGGACTGCGACATTGAATGAATAACTCCGCTGAAAGTCTGGACAGGCACGTCTGCCAAAGCCCTATAACATGGCAGTTATGTGAAAAAAGAGGGGATTGGTCCATGTTAGCGAAATCAGGAATGTTTAGCGCAAACAGGGGCGTTATCGAGCCCGCAAAAGTGTTTGCTGGTTAGCGAAGTGGTTGAAAGCGAAACCATTCATGGCTCTGCAGTGCAGCAAAACGGCAGAGGCGTGCTGATTCTCGGACCATCCGGCAGCGGTAAATCCAGCCTCTGCGTGCGATTGATCGCCTTGGGCGCCACACTTATCGCGGATGACAGGATCAGGCTGTGCCGGCGGGGCAATGCGATTTTCGCAGAGCCGCCCGATCAACTGGCTGGACTGATAGAAGCGCGGCGTATCGGGATCATGCGACTTCCCTACCAGCCGGGCAGCATAGATTTGGTTGTCGATCTTGGCCGAAACGAAACAGAACGCCTGCCGCCTAATCGCAACACTCATGTCAAGCATGTGTTACTACCTCTTGTTCTTGGGCCATTATCGGATCATCTTTCAAATACGATCTTCCTGTTGTTGCAGGGCGGTCACCTTGTACCCGACGTTGAGTTGTTGCCGGTCAAGCCATGAACGAAGCCATGACCCCCAGCGACGCCACCAATCCGGCGGCGGTGGACAGTCCCACGACACGGCTGGTGCTTGTCACCGGCCCCTCTGGGGCTGGGCGTTCGACGGCAATCAACGTACTGGAAGATCTGGGCTTTGAAGCGATCGACAACCTGCCCTTGTCGCTGGTCCCTCGACTGCTGGACGGCCCCGCGCGTCCGACGCCGCTGGCGCTTGGTCTCGACGTCAGGAACCGCGATTTTTCTGCATCTGCAGTGATCGAGTTGATCGACCGTCTGACCCGTCATCCCGATTACGTGCCCGAGGTTCTTTATCTCGATTGCGATTCGACGATTCTGGTCCGACGCTTTAATGAAACCCGCAGGCGTCACCCAATGGCGCATGACGGGGCTCCGCTGGATGGGATATTGGCGGAAATGGATTTGCTGGCGCCAATCAGGGTGCGCGCTGATGTGCTGGTTAATACGTCCGAAATGTCGCCCCACGATCTGAAGGCCGAATTGTCGCGCTTTTTCGATACCGACCCGGATGCGAGACTGGCGGTATCGGTGCAGAGCTTTTCGTACAAGCGCGGGGTGCCGCGGGGCATCGACATGATGTTCGATTGCCGCTTCCTTGAAAACCCGCATTGGAATCCCCAGCTTCGTGCCTTGGACGGTCGGGACGCCGCGGTGCAGCGATTCGTCAGGTCGGATGCGCGCTTCGACGAATTCCTGCAAAAGGTCCGTGACCTCATTCTTTTCCTGCTACCCGCACATCTTGCCGAGGGCAAAACGCATCTTGCCATCGGCTTTGGCTGCACCGGCGGGCAACATCGCTCTGTCACTCTGACAGAAATTATGTCAAAAGCGCTTGCCGAACATGGTTGGCAGGTGTCGAAACGTCACAGAGAACTTGAACGTCGCGATGCTGAAAAGCCGCGTTTGGCTGTTTCGGGTTCAACCTCTCAGGGAACGCAGATTTGATCGGAATTGTCATCGTGGCGCATGGCGGTCTGGCACGGGAATATCTCTCCGCGATGGAGCATGTGGTTGGGCCGCAATCCGGCGTGCGCACAATCACTATCGAGGATGAGCACGATCGCAACGCCAAAAGCCGCGAAATCTGTCGGGCTGCGGATGATGTAGATGACGGCGACGGCGTCGTCGTGGTCACCGATATTTTCGGCGGATCGCCCTCTAACCTGTCGCTTCCGGCCTGTTCCGTCCGAAACCGCGTCATTCTTTACGGCGCAAACCTGCCCATGCTTGTTAAGCTTGCGAAACTGCGTCACCTACCGGCCGATCAGGCCGCTGCCCATGCCGTCGCGGCCGGGCGCAAATACATCGACAGCTACTCGGTTCATGAGGAACTGGCCCCGCGCCACGTCGCACAATGAACCAGCCTGTAAGTCGAGTTCTTCCTGTCGTTAATGAAAAGGGCCTGCATGCCCGCGCATCGGCCAAGTTCGTCGAAATGGTCGAGCGATACGACGCGGACGTTCAGGTGACGCGCGAAGGGATGACTGTGTCGGGCGATTCGATCATGGGTCTTCTGATGCTTGCCGCGGGCAGAGGCAGCGAGATCGCGATAGCCGTTTCGGGCGCACAGGCCAATGAACTTGCGGATGCTTTGGCCGAGCTGGTCGCCAATCGCTTTGGCGAGGATAGTTGACCGGTGCCGGAGCGACAGTCCTATCACCACGGCAATCTGCGTGAGGCGCTTGTAGAGGCCGCAGTTTATCTGATCGAGAAGAGTGGCCCGCAGGCATTCACGCTGGCCGAGGCCGCACGTCGTGCAGGTGTCTCGGCAGCGGCCCCGTATCGGCATTTCAAGGGCCGGGACGATCTGTTGGAAGAAGTCGCCCGTCGCGGATTTGTTGCATTTGCCGAAAAGGTCAATGCCGCATGGGCTGACGGTACGCCAAATCCGCTTGTCGCCCTTGCGAGGGTTGGCAACTGCTATCTGGAATTCGCCAGCGACAGCCCCGGCTATTATACGGCGATGTTCGAAAGCAACATTGCCGTCGTCTCTAACCCCGATCTATGGGAAACTTCGGAACGTGCCTTCAGCGTACTGGTCCGTGGTGCCGAGCGTCTGTCGGAACGTCTTCCGATAGAGGAACGTCCGCCCGCGCGCATGGTGGCGAACCATATATGGGCGCTCAGCCACGGTGTTGTGGAGCTTTTTGCCCGCAACAAGAACTATTCCCGAACCCCTGTTTCGCCCGAGGATATGCTCGGTTCGGCGGTGCTGATTTACCTGCGTGGCCTGAACCTCGTCGCGCACTGATCGACTCGGCGCTTGCGCCCCTGACCACGATTTAGAGCTTTTTTCCGATTTACGTACGATTTTAGTTGGCTGGCACTTGATAAAGGTCTGCTTTTGCACCATCTCTGGTAATGTGAATAGTATTCACATAGCAAGCAAAGGAAACCTAGATATGGAATACGGCGCGACCACCACCTACCGGCCCAGCCTGTTCAGCCGGATTAACGGTTTACTGGTACAGGCGCGTGACTGGCTCGATGAACGTGGCAAACCTGCCTGGCTCGTGGCCATGATCGCCGCATTCATCTTCGTCTGGCCCGTGGGTCTGGCGCTACTCTTCTACATGATCGGGAGCAATCGGATGTTCAGCTGTTCAAAACGCCGCAACTCGGCACGCTCGCATTTCACCAGCCAATCGACAGGCAACACCGCCTTCGATTCCTATCGCGACGAAACGCTGAAGCGTCTGGAAGACGAGCATCGTGAATTCATGGAATACATGAAGCGTCTGCGCGAAGCCCGTGACAAAACGGAATTCGACGCCTTCCTGAATGAGCGGCGCGAAGCGGCTGATCGTCCCGTGAAGCTCTGATCGGCAGACAAATCCAGATAAAAATGGCCGGGGGCAACGCCTCCGGCCATTTTCCTTTGGTCGCGGCGTTAATCAGCGCGTGGGCACCGGCGTTTCGCCGGAGTAATCATAAAAACCCCGTCCCGATTTGCGGCCAAGCCAGCCGGCTTCGACATATTTGACCAGCAGCGGGCAAGGGCGGTATTTCGTGTCAGCCAGCCCGTCATGAAGCACGCCCATGATTGCCAGGCAGGTATCAAGCCCGATGAAATCAGCCAGTTCCAGCGGCCCCATTGGCCAATTTGCGCCCAGCTTCATCGACAGGTCGATAGATTTGACAGAGCCAACGCCCTCATAAAGCGTATAGACCGCTTCGTTGATCATCGGCATCAGGATGCGGTTGACGATGAAGGCCGGGAAATCTTCTGCGGTGGCAGAGGTTTTCCCGATCCGCTCCACCACCTCGACAAGCGTGTCATAGGTTTCCTGATCGGTGGCGATGCCGCGGATCAGTTCGACCAACTGCATGATCGGCACCGGGTTCATGAAGTGAAAACCCATGAATTTTTCCGGCCGGTCGGTCCGGCTGGCCAATCGCGTAATCGAGATCGAAGACGTGTTTGATGTCAGGATCGTTTCCGGCTTCAGATGAGGCAGCAGTTCTTCGAAGATCTTCTGCTTCACGGCCTCTTTCTCGGTCGCCGCCTCGATGATCAGATCGCAGCGGCCCAGATCCGGCAGCGAGAGCGTGGTGGAAATGCGGCCGAGTGCGGCATCCTTGTCGGCTTCGGAAATTTTCTCACCCTTGACCTGTCGGTCGAGGTTCTTGCCCACCAGTGCCACAGCCTTTTCAAGCGCGGCCTGATCCACGTCGGTCAGAAGCACATCATAGCCAGCTAACGCAAACACATGGGCGATCCCATTGCCCATCTGCCCAGCACCGACCACACCAACGGATTGAATTGCCATTCGAAGCCCCTTTCAATAATCGCTGCGACGATAAGGCGAAGGGGGTGGAGCGTTCAATGGAAATCCCGTCGTCAACCCGCGTCCTGTGGCGATCCCGGAGAACTGTGCCGAAATGAGAAACGCCCCGGAGCGATTCCGGGGCGTTATATGGGTATTTAGATGAAGAAGCTCAGAGTTTTTCGGTGAATTCCGGGACGATCTGGAAGAGGTCTCCGACGAGGCCATAATCGGCGACCTGGAAGATCGGGGCTTCTTCGTCCTTGTTGATGGCGACGATGATCTTGGAATCCTTCATCCCGGCAAGGTGCTGGATCGCGCCGGAGATGCCGATGGCCACGTAAAGTTCCGGTGCCACGATCTTGCCGGTCTGGCCGACCTGCCAGTCATTGGGGGCATAGCCCGAATCCACGGCTGCGCGGGAGGCACCGACGGCGGCGCCAAGCTTGTCGGCGAGCTTTTCGATCAGTTCGAAGTTTTCTTCCGAGCCCACGCCGCGACCGCCGGAGACGACGCGCCCGGCCGAGGTCAGTTCCGGCCGGTCGCTTTCGGCAACCTCATCGGAGACCCAGCTGGACAGTGCCGGGTCAGACCCGTTGGCCTGATCTTCGACCGAAGCCGAGCCGCCCATCCCCGCCGCATCGAAGCTGGCGGTGCGCACGGTCATGACCTTCTTGGCGTCTTTCGATTTAACCGTCTGGATGGCATTGCCGGCATAGACCGGGCGCTTGAACGTGTCGGCATCCACCACCTCGGACACATCCGAGATCACCATCACATCCAGCAAAGCCGCCACGCGCGGCATGATGTTCTTGGCATCCGTCGTCGCCGGTGCGGCGATGTGGTCGTAATCGCCGGCCAGTTCGACCAGCAGCGCGGCGGTGGGTTCCGCCAGGCGGTGACCGTAAAGATCATCCTCGGCGACCAGCACCTTGGCGACGCCGTCGATCTTCGCGGCCTCCCCGGCGGCGGCTTTGGCCGAGGACCCGGCGCAGAGCACCGTCACATCGCCCAGATCCTTGAGCGCGTTGACCGCCTTGGCGGTGGCATCCGCGTTCAGTTCCCCATTGGTGACTTCAGCAAGCAGCAGAACAGCCATCACACAACCCCCGCTTCTTTCAGTTTCGACACAAGCTCGTCGACATCGCCGACGATGATCCCCGCCTTGCGGCCCTCTGGCTCGGCGGTGTTGGTGATTTCGAGGCGCGGGCTGACATCGACGCCGTAATCACCGGCGGTCTTTTCCTCCAGCGGCTTCTTCTTGGCCTTCATGATATTGGGCAGCGAGGCATAGCGCGGCTCATTCAGGCGCAGATCGGCGGTGACGATGGCCGGAAGCTTGACCTCGATGGTTTGCAGGCCGCCATCGACTTCGCGGGTGACCTTCGCGGCCTCGCCTTCGATTTCCACCTTGCTGGCGAATGTCGCCTGACCCCAGCCCAGCAATGCCGCCAGCATCTGGCCGGTCGCGTTCATGTCATTGTCGATGGCCTGCTTGCCCGCGATGACCAGCCCGGGCTGTTCTTCGTCGATCACGGCTTTCAGGATCTTGGCGACGGCCAGAGGCTCGATATCGGTGTGCACATCATCGGCGGCCACCACCAGAATGCCCCGGTCCGCGCCCATCGCAAGCGCCGTGCGGATGGTTTCCGCCGCCTGCTTCACGCCGATGGAAACCACCACGACTTCTTCGGCCTTGCCTGCCTCCTTCAGACGGATCGCCTCTTCCACGGCAATCTCGTCAAAGGGGTTCATCGACATCTTAACATTCGCAAGATCAACCCCAGAACCGTCAGACTTCACCTTCGCCTTGACGTTATAGTCAATCACCCGTTTTACCGGCACGAGAACCTTCATCGGCACTCTCTCCCTTTCACTGCTTCTAGCAATTCGTCGCATTTGATAGCGGCGCCGTGCGCGGGTGGATAGCAAAAAATCCGATGACGCTGCGTTGGCGAATAAGTCAATCAGCCTCCCCCCGGCTTGCGCCTGGCTGCCACAGAAGGTCGCCGCCCCGATCAAGATTTGCAACCCTTGCCGCAACGAACAACCAATCCGACAGCCGATTGAGATAGCGCAGCGCCACAGGGTTCACATCCGCCGTGGCGCCCAGTGCCACCGCATGGCGTTCCGCACGGCGCGCAATCGTGCGGGCAAGATGCAGGTGCGCGGCCAGGTCTGAGCCGCCCGGCAGAATGAAGCTGCGCAAGGGTTCCAGCCCGCTATTCATGGCGTCGATTTCGCGTTCCAGCCGTGCCACCTGTGCATCAATGATCCGCAGGATCGGGTAGGGCGCATCTTTGTCCGCGGCCATGTCCGGGCGTGACAGATCGGCACCAAGATCGAACAGCTCATTCTGGATGGTCGCCAGAGCATCGGCCATTGTGGCGCCATGCAGCCTGCACAGCCCAAGCGCGGCATTCAGCTCATCGACCGTGCCATAGGCTTCGACGCGCGGATCGGTTTTGGACACGCGGCTGCCATCGGACAGTGCGGTTTCGCCCGCATCGCCGGTGCGTGTGTAGATCCGGTTCAGTACGACCATCAGCCGCGCACTGCCACGAATAACAGCACGAGTGCGATGGCGACGGCTTGTGCGATGATCCGCCAACGCATCATGCGGTTGCCGTGCTTGGCGTTGAACTCTCCTCCCGCGCCGAAGCCGCCGATGCCGACCATCAGGATGACGAATACCGCCAGAAGCGCGATCAGGATCAGGAAATAAAGCGGATCGTCGGTCATGGCAGCGCCTCTGGCTTGTTGGCGGGACATTAGCTGTCACAGGCTGGCAGGTCCAGCTTTGCGACGCAATGTGTGGGCAAGCGACCGCTGAAGACCCATTCGAAAAGCGAATCACCTGTAGCGCGGCACGCATTATCGCGTTATGCTGCCCCATCAGACCCGGAAAACGGGCGACAGGTTCGAGGCAGTGACGGCGGTATTTCCATGACCGAGATGGTCTTTGGCGCGACCCCAGTGCGGGTTGGTGATCCGATTCTTCCCAGATGGTGGCGCACGGTCGACCGATGGTCGCTGATGGCGGTTCTGTGCCTTTTCGCGATCGGGCTTTTGCTTGGTCTCGCCGCCTCGGTTCCGCTGGCGGAAAAGAACAACCTGCCGCCGTTCTATTATGTGTCCCGTCAGGCGGTGTTCGGTGGCATGGGGCTGGTGGCGATGTTTGTGATCTCGCTGCTCAGCCCGCATCAGATCCGCAGGATCGGCGTTGTCGGCTTCTTCGCATCTGTGCTGGTCGTTGCCGCCCTGCCGTTTATCGGCACTGATTTCGGCAAAGGCGCGACGCGGTGGCTCAGCCTTGGTTTTGCATCGGTCCAGCCATCGGAATTCCTGAAACCCTGCTTTGTCGCTGCCGTAGCATGGTGCATGGCCGCCAGCCAGGAGGTCGGCGGACCGCCCGGCAAGACGATCAGTTTTGCCATCACCGCAGCGGTGGTGCTGATGCTGGTCGGGCAGCCGGATTTCGGGCAGGCGTCGCTGGTATTGTTTTCATGGTGCGTGATGTTCTTCGTGGCAGGCGCACCGATGATCCTGCTGGTCGTGGTGGCGGGGCTGGCCGTGTTCGGCGGCTTTCTGGCATATGGCTCGTCCGAGCACTTTGCCCGCCGGATCGACGGATTCCTGACCGCTGAAATCGACCCTCGCACCCAGATCGGCTATGCGACCAACGCCATTCAGGAAGGCGGCTTCTTCGGCGTCGGTGTGGGCGAAGGCACAGTGAAATGGTCTCTGCCGGACGCGCATACCGACTTCATCATCGCCGTCGCCGCCGAGGAATACGGGTTGGTCATGGTGCTGGCGATCATCGCGCTTTATGCGACCATCGTCTTTCGCTCGCTCATGCGGCTGCTGCGAGAGCGGGACCCCTTCGCGCGTATCGCCGGGACGGGGCTTGCCTGTGCCTTCGGCGTTCAGGCGCTGATCAATATGGGTGTGGCCGTGCGTCTGCTGCCTGCGAAGGGGATGACGCTGCCCTTTGTCAGCTATGGCGGATCGTCTGTCATTGCATCGGGCATTGCGGTGGGGATGCTGCTGGCGCTGACGCGCCATCGCCCGCAGGGTGAGATTTCCGACGTCATCGGGCGGGGCCGCTGATGGCCAAATATGCACTGATCGCGGCCGGCGGCACCGGCGGCCATATGTTTCCCGCGCAGGCACTGGCAGAGGTGCTGCTGGCCAATGGATGGCGCGTCAGCCTGTCTACCGATGATCGCGGTGCCCGATATGCCTCGGGCTTTCCGGATCAGGTTAAGCGTGAAATCGTCAGCTCTGCGACCACTGCGCGGGGCGGGCATCTGCAACAGCTGGCCGCGCCGTTCAAGATTGCCGCCGGTGTGCTGGCCGCGCGGCGCGCCTTTCGTGCTGACCGGCCCGATATCGTCGTGGGTTTTGGCGGTTATCCGACTGTTCCGGCCATGACCGCTGCCGGAATGCTGCGCATTCCGCGGATGATCCACGAACAGAACGGTGTCATGGGCCGGGTGAACAGCCTGTTTGCCAAGCGCGTTGACAAGGTGGCTTGCGGGACATGGCCGACAGAGCTGCCGGACGGTGTCGAAGGTATCCATACCGGCAATCCCGTTCGCGCTGCCGTGAAAGAACAGGCCGGGGCGGTATATCTTCCGCCGGGTGACGGGGCGGTGAACATCGTCGTCATAGGCGGCAGTCAGGGCGCACGCATTTTGTCGGATGTCGTTCCGGCTGCCATAGCGATCCTGCCTGATGATCTTCGCGCAAGGCTACGGGTCGCCCATCAGGCGCGGGCCGAGGATCACGACCGCGTTGCTGCCACTTATGAACAGGCCGGGATCGACGCCGAAATCCGTCCCTTTTTTGACAATGTGCCGCAACTTTTCGCTGACGCGCAGCTTGTCGTTGCCCGTTCGGGTGCCTCGACCGCGGCCGATCTTACCGTCATTGGCCGACCCTCCATCCTCGTACCGCTGGCGATAGCCACGGGCGATCACCAGTCCGCCAATGCGCGGCCCCTTGCCGATGCGGGCGCGGCGCTGATGCTGCCTGAAAGTATACTTGACCCCGAAACGCTCACGCGCGACATGCTTGCGGTCTTGACCGACCCGGATCGCGCGGCGGGCATGGCCGCTGCTGCATTGTCACTTGGCCGTCCCGATGCCGCGCAGCGTCTGTATGAAATCGTAACGGAGATTGCCGCATGAACGCAGCCACGAAACTGCCCGGAGAGCTTGGCCCGATCCATTTCGTCGGGATCGGCGGGATTGGCATGTCCGGCATTGCCGAGGTGCTGATGACGCTTGGCTATGACGTGCAGGGCTCGGATGCGAAACGGTCCAAGATCACTGACCGTCTGGAATCGCTTGGCGCGCGCATCTTCGAAGGTCAGAAGGCCGAAAATATCGGCGAGGCCGGCGTGGTTGTCATCTCTACCGCCATCAAAAGGGGCAATCCGGAACTGGAAGAAGCCCGCAGCCGTGGCCTTCCCATCGTCCGCCGCGCCGAGATGCTGGCCGAACTGATGCGCCTTCGTTCCAACATCGCCATTGGCGGCACGCATGGAAAGACGACCACGACGACGATGGTTGCCACGCTTCTGGACTATGGCAAATTCGACCCGACCGTCATCAATGGCGGCGTGATCCACGCCTACGGGTCCAACGCCCGCGCGGGTGAAGGCGAATGGATGGTGGTGGAGGCAGATGAAAGCGACGGTTCGTTCAACCGCCTTCCCGCGACCATCGCCGTAATCACCAATATAGACCCCGAGCATATGGAGCATTGGGGCGATTTCGATAAACTGCGCGAGGGTTTCTATAACTTCGCATCCTCGGTGCCATTCTACGGCCTGGCCGTCTGCTGCACCGACCATCCCGAGGTTCAGGCGCTCGTCGGCAGACTGTCTGACCGCCGCGTCGTGACCTTCGGCTTCAACGCGCAGGCCGATGTGCGAGCGGTCAATCTTTCCTATGAAAACGGGGTCGCGCATTTCGACGTTGCCCTGCAGGGAGAGGCGGACATTAACGACGGCGACATGCCGGTCATTGAAAACTGTACCCTGCCCATGCCCGGCGATCACAACGTCTCCAACGCGCTTGCTGCGGTTGCCGTCGCCCGCCATCTTGGCATGAAGCGCGCTGAAATCCGCGAGGCTCTGGCCGGTTTCGGCGGTGTTGGCCGTCGTTTCACCCGTGTCGGCGAAGTGGACGGCGTCACCATCATCGACGATTACGGTCACCACCCCGTCGAAATCGCCGCCGTGCTGAGGGCCGCACGTCAGGCCACCAAGGGCCGTGTCATCGCTGTGCACCAGCCGCACCGCTATTCACGTCTCTCCAGCCTGTTCGAGGATTTCTGCACCTGCTTCAACGAAGCTGATGTGGTTGGCATAACCGAGGTCTATGCGGCGGGCGAGGACCCGATCCCCGGTGCATCCCGCGATGATCTGGTCGCCGGGTTGATTGCGCATGGCCACCGCCATGCCCGCGCCGTCGTTGATGAGGCAGATCTTGCCCGCCTTGTCCGCGAGCAGGCCCGACCGGGCGATATGGTGGTTTGCCTGGGTGCGGGGACGATCTCGGCCTGGGCCAATGCGCTGCCCGAACGGCTGACCGAGAAAGCGGCCTGAAATCGTCGCTTTGTCGACGATTGCGTTTTCGTCGGGCCGGGCCAGGGATTGTATGCTTGCTGTCAAACTTTGGGTAGCGGTGCGGCGATGGCAATCCGTCATGTTTTGTAGCTGGTAGAGGCCGTTTGAATGAACGCGTCGCTCATTATGATTGGCATAGTCGTGATCTTCGCGATTGTCGGGTTTATGCGTGCATGGGGCGGTTCCTACGTCCCGCTTCTTTTCATGATAGGTGCCTGCCTGATTTCTGCCGCGCTGTGCTGGATCACTGGCGGCAATAAGACGGGTGCCTACCTTGCCGGGATCGTCGGGATTCTTGCTGCGGTCATCATGCTTTGTGTAGCAGGCGGACTGTTTCTTGGCGGCCTTTTTGGGGCGGTCGCGCGCGCTTTGCGGGAATACGCTCCGCCGGAGCATCTACCGGAAGTTCGGATTTTCGACGCGGTTGTGGTCTACGGTCTGGCCGCTGTCGCGTTCATCCTCAGCGTCATGGAGAAATGGCTTGCAGAAGGTCAGAAGGGTAAGCGCACTCTGAGCCGTCCTTTTCGCGGACCTTTTGCAGCTGGCAACGAACGACGCCGTTGCGCGTAAATATTGACGCATCGCCTCGCGCGTTCTACTTCGCATGCCATGACCCAGAACATGCCCAGCCCTCGCGGCACATTGACCGCCGACCGTCCGCTTGACAGCCTGACATGGTTGCGCGTGGGTGGTCCTGCCGACTGGTTTTTCCAGCCCGCCGATCAGGACGATCTGGCAGCATTCCTGCGCGAGCTTGATCCGGCAATTCCTGTATTCCCGATGGGTGTCGGATCGAACCTGATCGTGCGGGATGGTGGTATCCGTGGGGTCGTCGTGCGGCTGGGGCGGGGCTTTAACGGTATTGATTTTGCAGATGATGTTGTCACCTGCGGCACCGCTGCCCTTGATGCGCATGTCGCCCGTAAATCGGCGGATCAGAGCCTCGATCTGACATTTCTGCGCACCATACCGGGTAGCATCGGCGGGGCCGTCCGCATGAATGCGGGATGTTATGGCACCTATGTCGCCGACCACCTGATCGACGTCACGGCCATCACCCGCGATGGCCGCATCGTCACGGTGACGCCCGACGACCTGCGCTTCGCCTATCGTCACAGCGAGCTGCCAGAGGGCTGGATCATGACCTCGGCTCGCTTCCGGGCGGGGCGCGGTGAGCCCCAGCAGCTACACGCCCGCATGGAAGAACAGCTTGCCAAGCGCGACGCCACCCAGCCGACCAAGGACCGCACAGCCGGTTCGACCTTTCGCAACCCCGCCGGTTTCAGCTCTACCGGTCGTGCCGACGACACGCATGAGCTGAAGGCGTGGAAGCTGATCGAGGATGCGGGTCTGCGTGGTCATCGGCTTGGCGGTGCGCAGATGTCGGAAAAGCACCCGAACTTCCTGCTTAACGCAGGCGGCGCAACAGCGTCAGAGCTGGAAGAACTGGGCGAATTCGTGCGCGACCGTGTGCGCGAAACCTCCGGTCACGAGTTGCAGTGGGAGGTCATCCGGATCGGAGACCCGGCCTGATCGGCGTCTCTAGCGATTGCCCGACAGCATCTCGCCCGCGCCGCCGACGACGGTGGCGAGGCCCATGACATCCATGCCGCCCAAGATGGCATCAACAGCGACCGCCGCAAGCAGCATCCCCATGACTCGGCTGATGATATTCGCCCCGGTATTGCCGATATATTTATACACCTTTGTCGCGACCAGCAGCAGGCCAAGCGTAATCGCCAGCACAACCAGCAGTGCCGCCGCCGTTATCATCTGAGCCCCGAAAGAGTTCTGATGATTGTCTGTCAGCACCACGACCCCAAGCATCGCGCCGGGCGATGCGATCGACGGGATTGCCAGCGGAAAGACGGCACCTTCCAGGTGATCCCGCTCCGCCTCCTCGATCTCTCGCTGGGGCTTGGATTCGCCGAAGATCATGGTCATGGCGAAAATGAAAAGCACGATCCCGCCCGCGATCTGGAAAGAGCCGAGGCGAAGGCCCATCGCTTCCAGCACGAACTGACCGAACAGCAGGAAACCGATCAGAACCGCAGACGCGACGGCCACTGCGCGGATCGCGAAACGACGGTGAAGCGTGCGTGGAACGTATTTGGTTGCAAACAGAAAAACCGGCACGGACCCGATGGGGTCGATCACCACAAAGAGCGTGATGAACTCGCGAAATATAGCGCTGAGATCCATTCGGTTCCTTTGCCAGGGAAGTGGCGGGACATATCTCCTTGATGTACCAACGGCCAGTGACGTATCGCAAGACCTGTCGATAAAAGGATGATCACATGTCCGAAGGTCTTCGCGCAGAGCAGGTGGCAAACAATCGCCATGCCTATGTCACGCTGGCGACAAATGCCGATTACGCGCTTGGCGCTTTGGCTCTGGTCAATTCCATCAGGGCGACAGGGACTTCGGCGGATTGCGTCGTTCTGCACACATCGGTGCCGGAAGCGTCATTGCAGCCGCTGCGTGATGCGGGTGCGCGGCTGATTGCGACGGACCTGTTGGATACCTCTGCCGAATTTAACGCGACCCATGCGCGTGATGCGCTGCACGCAAGGGCTGCGTTCACCAAAGGCAACAAGCCACCGTTTCATACGCCTTTGGACAATTTCGCGAAGTTGCGGCTTTGGCAATTGGTTGAATACGAAGCCGTGGTGTTCATCGACGCCGACGCTATCGTCCTGAAAAATTGCGACAAGCTTTTCGGTTATCCGGAATTTTGTGCCGCGCCGAATGTTTATGAGAGCCTTGCCGATTTTCACCGTCTGAACTCTGGCGTGTTCACCGCGCGCCCATCAGAGGCGACATTCACGCAGATGCTGGATCGGCTGGATCAACCCGGTGTATTCTGGCGGCGCACGGATCAGACCTTTTTGCAGGACTTCTTCCCCGACTGGCACGGGCTGCCGGTTTTCTTCAATATGCTGCAATATGTCTGGTTCAATATGCCCGAGCTTTGGTCCTGGGACGATATTCATATCCTGCACTATCAATACGAAAAGCCGTGGCAGGACCATGACAAGGCCGACCGTCTTCGCCCGCTGATCGACATCTGGCGCGGCTTTGCCGGGCAGGGGCCAAGACTTGATCCGGCCAGCCTTCCGGCCCCGGCATGAGGGTCGCGGTCACGGGTGGCACGGGGCTTGTAGGGCGCTTTATCGTCAACGATCTCTTACGCGAGGGTCACGACGTGACCGTGATGACCCGCCGCCCGCCGCTGCCTGATTTTTTCGCGAAGCATGCGGCGCATCAGTTCTATGATCTGGATGCTGACGTGCCGGATCTTAAGCGGCTGGACGCAATCGTTCACGCCGCCTTCGATCATGTGCCGGGTCGCTATCGCGGCGGCGAGGGCGATGATCCAGAAGGCTTCCTGCGGCGCAACCTTGACGGCTCGCTGCGTCTGTTTGATGCCGCTGCCGAGGCAGGGCGCCGGGTGGTCTTTATCTCTACGCGCGCGGTTTACGGCCCTCAAAACGGCATGCTGACTGAAGATATGGTATGTCGTCCCGACACGCTTTACGGGAAGGCCAAGCTTCAGGCGGAGAAGGCGCTGCTTGCCTCGGGGCAACAGGCGACCGTGCTGCGTGTGACGGGGGTCTACGGACCTCCTGGTCCGGGTCAGCGCCACAAATGGGCCGACCTTTTCGACGATTTCGCAGCGGGGAAACGGATTGCGCCGCGCGTCGGGACAGAGGTTCACGGCGACTGTCTTGCCATCGCAGTCGGGCGGGGCTTGGACGGGGCGGATGGAATCTACAACGTCTCTGACATTGTGCTTGACCGTCGTGACCTGCTGGAGGAATGGCGAGCCGTGACCGGCATTGACGGGCGCCTGCCAGATCGCGCCGATGCAAGTGCGATCAGCCGGATGAGCACGGAAAAACTGGAAAAGACAGGTTATTGGCCGGGCGGCATCGAGTGGCTGCGCTCGGCGCTGCGCGAAATCGCTGAACAGGCAGGAATTTTGCCCAAGGGCGCATAAGCCTCTTCCCTGATTCGCTTCGCTTCGCTAGAATCACCGATACAGGCATGACCCGGAAAACCGGGCGACGAAAACCGGACCCGGATCTCAACCGGGCAGAAAGGCGAAATTGGCGGGCGAGTCGAGCAGGACAGCCCCGAAAGTCGCAGTCCTCAAGGGCGGCCCCTCGGCAGAGCGCGAGGTGTCACTGTCCTCTGGGGCCGAATGCGCGAACGCGCTGCGGCAGGCGGGCTTTGAAGTGATCGAAATTGATGCGGGGCGTGATCTGCCCGCGCGTCTTGCCGAGGTTGCGCCAGATGTCGTTTTCAACGCGCTGCATGGCCGCTGGGGCGAGGATGGCTGCGTGCAGGGCATTCTGGAATGGCTGGCTATCCCCTATACGCATTCAGGTGTGCTTGCGTCTGCACTGGCGATGGACAAGACCCGGTCAAAAGAGGTGTTCCGGACCGCAGGGCTTCCGGTCGTCGACAGTGTCATCGTTCCGACCGATACTGCCCGCAAAGAACATCCGATGCCGCCGCCCTATGTGGTGAAGCCGAATGCCGAAGGCTCCAGCGTGGGGATTTACATCGTGCGCGACGGTGCGAACGGGCCGGCGCAGATCGGCGATCACATGCCGGCTGAGGTCATGGTCGAAACCTATGTGCCGGGGCGTGAACTGACGACAACCGTACTGGGCGACCGTGCGCTTGGCGTGACCGACATCATCACCGATGGCTGGTATGACTATGACGCGAAATACAAGACAGGCGGCTCGCGCCATGTGATCCCGGCGGATATTCCCGACGATATTACTGCCGCCTGTCTGGACTATGCGCTGCGGGCGCATCGGGCGCTTGGCTGCAAGGGCATCAGCCGCACCGACTTCCGCTGGGACGAGGCGCGCGGTCTGGCCGGGCTTTATCTGCTGGAAACAAACACCCAGCCCGGCATGACGCCGACCTCGCTGGTGCCAGAGCAGGCGGCCGCGGCGGGTGTCGACTTCCCCGCCTTGTGCAAATGGCTGGTGGAGGACGCGCTATGCAGGGCGTAGATCGCGATCACATGCAGGGATTTTCCCCGCAGCCGACCCCGCCGCGCAAGGGCTGGAAACGGCCGCAGCGCCCGGCAGAGAGGCCGAAACGTGATCCCGCGCCCTCGCGGCTGGCTTATCGCCTGCACCGGATGTGGCTGACGCCCTATTTCCGCCGCCTGACTCGTATCGGTATTCCCGCATTTCTGCTGGCTTTTACTGCGCTGCTCTGGCTGTCGGACGATAACCGGCGTGCATCGCTGGCCGGCGGTCTGACCGGGATGGTCGAGGCCGTGCAGAACCGTGAGCAGTTCATGGTAAAGGTGATGACAATCGACGGTGCGTCCGAGCCGGTGGACAAGGCGCTTCGCATGATGCTGCCGGTCGATCTTCCGGCCTCCAGCTTTGATATCGACCTGGACCAACTGCGCAGCGATATCCTGATGCTGGATGCCGTCAAGGATGTCGAACTGCGGATCAAGCCCGATGGGGTGCTTGCCGCGCGTGTGGTCGAGCGGCAGCCGGTTATGCTGTGGCGCCACGCACGCGGGATCGAGATGCTGGACGATCAGGGTCAGCGTGTGGCCTCTGTCACCGAGCGCTCTGTCCGCGCGAAACTTCCGTTGATCGCGGGTGAGGGCGCGGACAAGGCCAGTGCCGAGGCAATCCGCCTGTTCAGCGCGGCGGGACCACTGCTACCGCGGTTGCGCGGGCTTCAGCGTGTGGGGGAGCGGCGTTGGGACGTGGTTCTCGATCGTGGTCAGCGCATCCTTCTGCCGTCTGACGGCGCAGTTACCGCTCTCGAACGGTTGATCGCGCTGAACGGGGCGGAAGACCTGTTGGCCCGCGATGTTTCTGTCGTCGATTTACGCGACGGCAGCAGGCCTGTGGCGCGCATTGGCATCAATGCGCAAAACGAGATTCGCGCTGTCCGGGGCCAGCCCCTGCTGGATGGCAATGGCAAGGAACTTCCAAAAGACGAAAAGCAGGGCTGAGGGCGAGGGCGTATGATGAAAGATATCTATCAACAGCAACGCGCAATGCGGAACATGCGACAGGCTGCGCTGCAACGTGGTGTGATCGCCGTGCTGGATATCGGCAGTTCCAAGGTCGCCTGCTTTGTCCTGCAATTCGATGGTCCGGGCATCTACCGTGAGACGGACGGCGTCGGTCCGATGGCTGGTCAGTCCAATTTTCGGGTGATTGGTGCCGCGACGACGCGCTCCCGCGGGGTGCGCTTTGGAGAAATCGAAACGATGGCCGAAACCGAACGCGCGATCCGCACGGCTGTGCAGGCTGCGCAGAAGCTGGCGGGCGTGCGCGTGGATCACGCGATTGCCTGCATCAGCGGTGCCCGGCCGGCATCCTATGGGCTGGATGGAGAGATTGCGCTGAAGAACGGCAAGGTCGGACAGGGTGACGTTGCACAGGCGCTTGCGTCCTGCGAGGTGCCGAATTTCGGGCGTGGGCGTCAGGTGCTTCATGCCCAGCCCGTCAACTTCACCGTTGACGGACGCTCCGGGCTGCTGGATCCGCGTGATCACTCGGGCCAGACGCTCGGCGTTGATATGCATGTGCTGACAGTCGACGGTGATGCCATCGACAACCTGATCCATGTCATCCGCCGCTGCGACATGGAACTGGCCGGGGTAGCTTCCGGCTCTTACATGTCCGCGCTTTCCTCGCTGGTCGAGGATGAGCAGGAACTTGGTGCGGCCAGCATTGATATGGGCGGCGGGGCGACCGGCGTTTCCATCTTCGTGCGCAAGCATATGATTTTCGCCGACGCCGTGCCGATGGGCGGCGATCTGGTGACGCAGGACATCGCCAAGGGACTGAGGGTGCCGATGGCTGTCGCCGAACGGCTGAAAACCCTGAATGGCGGGGTCGAGGCGACCGGGCGCGATGACCGTGACCTGATCGAACTTGGCGGGAACACCGGGGACTGGGAGACGGATCGGCGCACGGTCAGCCGCGCGGATCTGATCGGCATCATGCGACCGCGCGTGGAAGAGATATTGGAAGAAGTCGGCGCGATCCTTGATGCCGCCGGTTTCGACCATATGCCCAGCCAGCAGGTCGTGCTGACAGGGGGCGGCAGCCAGATCCCCGGGCTGGACGGGCTGGCCGCCAGGATGCTGGGCCGGAATGTCCGCATCGGTCGTCCGCTGCGCATCCACGGATTGCCGCATCAGCTGACCGGGCCCAACTTCGCCTCGACCGTCGGGCTGGCGCTTTTTGCCGCTCACCCGCAGGACGAGTGGTGGGATTTCGAAATGCCCGCCGAAAACTATCCGGCACGCAGTCTGCGCCGGGCCTATCGCTGGTTTCGCAACAACTGGTGACAGGCGACTGAAATCATTGGTGGTGGCGGGGTCCGGTGTCTCCGCTATATCCTGCGGTGTCGGCAAGATACCGCCGGGATCATATGGATTACCCACAAGATTTTGCGGTTGAATCGTGTTTTTCGGGTGACGATTGGCCCTGGCTTCGGTAGAGTTTGATGAATACGGGGGATTCGACGGGGCGTCAGACCCGAAACGTATCAAAACAACAGGCGGAAACCATGAACCTCAATCTGATGATGAACGACGACGACGATCTGAAGCCGCGCATCACTGTATTCGGTGTCGGCGGTGCAGGCGGCAACGCGGTCAACAACATGATCGAACAGCAGCTTGAGGGCTGCGTCTTCGTGGTCGCCAATACCGATGCGCAGGCGTTGAAGCAGTCGTCCTCGGAAAGCCGCATCCAGCTGGGTCCGAAAGTGACCGAAGGCCTGGGTGCAGGCGCGAAGCCAGAAGTCGGCGCCCGCGCTGCCGAAGAAACGATCGAAGACATCGTCGATCACCTTCAGGGTGCGCATATGTGTTTCATCACCGCTGGGATGGGCGGCGGCACGGGAACCGGTGCGGCCCCGATCATCGCGCAGGCTGCCCGTCAGATGGGTATCCTGACCGTCGGCGTTGTGACGAAACCCTTCCAGTTCGAAGGCTCCAAGCGGATGCGTCAGGCCGATCAGGGCGTGTCGGAACTGCAAAAGCATGTCGATACGCTGATCATCATCCCGAACCAGAACCTGTTCCGTCTGGCCAACGAAAAAACCACCTTCACCGAAGCCTTCGCAATGGCCGATGACGTTCTGTATCAGGGCGTCAAGGGTGTGACCGACCTGATGGTGCGGCCGGGCCTGATCAACCTCGACTTCGCCGATGTCCGCGCGGTGATGGACGAGATGGGCAAGGCGATGATGGGCACGGGCGAAGCCAATGGCGAAAACCGTGCCGTTCAGGCTGCCGAGAAGGCGATTGCCAACCCGCTGCTGGACGAAATCAGCCTCAACGGTGCAAAGGGTGTGCTGATCAACATCACCGGCGGCACCGACCTGACGCTGTTCGAACTGGACGAGGCCGCGAACATCATTCGCGACAAGGTCGATGGCGATGCCAATATCATCGTCGGCTCGACGCTGGATCCGAATATGGAAGGCACGATCCGTGTTTCCGTCGTGGCGACCGGCATCGATACGGCGGTCGAAGAAGCCGCTCCGCCCGCGCCGCGCCGCCGGGTAGAGGCCGTGGCCCAGCAACCTGCACCTGCACCTGCACCTGCTCCGGCACAGCGTGCGGAATACGAAGATGTCCCACCGCGCCGTGCGACGCCGCCAGCAGCGCAGGTTGAGGCTTCGGAACCGGTTGACCATGTCGAGGATCAAATGCCGGCGCCTGCCTATCAGCCGAAAGAACCGGCCCGCGCGGCAGCGCCTGCCGATCCGATCGGCGACGATGCAGAAAACTTCATCGCGCCGCGCAGCGCAGCCCCGCGCGGAACACCACCCGCCGATGTGCTGGAGCGTATGCGCCGTGCGGCAGCCGCCCAACCGGGTGCCGCGTCGCGCGCGCCTTCGCCCGCGCCGCGCAAGGCAGAACCCGCTGCCCCTTCGCGGAACAGCGAAAGCCGGATGGCCGGTCTTGGCCGCATGATCGAGCGGATGGCAGGTCACGGCGGCGACAAACCGTCTGCGGCATCCATCGCCGATCGCGTCAACGAGCGCCTCTCTGCACGCCGTCAGGGTAATCTGGACGCGGATTTCGACGATCTCGCAGACGATTCGCAGGCTGACAGTTCCGAGATACCGGCATTCCTTCGTCGGCAGGCCAACTGATCACAGCCCTGTAGGGCTCGGTAACGGCCACGTGTGAATTGATTTGGGAAAGGGTCGCCATTGGCGGCCCTTTTGCGTGGAAATACTGGAATATGTCGATATTCCAATATTTTCAGCCGGCTGCATTGTTACAGAGAGTCACAAAACGTTAATTGAGCGCAGCCACCCCTGCACCTAGTTGATAGAAGCGGGCAAAGAAAAAGTCCGTCGTAAAGAAACAGGCAAGACCATGCAGGCTACCATTGCGAAAGTGACAGAGTTTCGGGGCGTCGGACTTCATTCCGGTGTGGCCGTCCGGATGGAGCTTGTGCCGGCGCCTGCCGATCACGGTATCGTTTTCGAACGGACTGACCTGCCCACCGGTGAGAACCGGATTCCTGCACAGTGGGATCACGTTGTTCCCTCGAAGCTCTGCACGCTGGTCGAAAATGAATTCGGTGCCCGCGTCTCGACGATCGAACATATCATGGCTGCGCTTGCTGGCACCGGTATCCGCAACGTGTTGATTCGCATCAACGCGTTGGAGGTGCCGATCCTTGACGGCTCGGCTGCTGAATTCGTGTCCGGCATCCTGAATGTCGGCATCCGCGTCCAGAACGGCGTCCAGCGTGCAATCCGCGTGAAACGTCCGGTGGAAGTGTGCGAGGGCGAAGCCATCGCCCGGCTGGAGCCGGCGGATCACCTTGAAATCGACTTTCATATCGACTTTGCGGATCAGGCGATCGGGCGTCAGGACAAGGCGTTGGATATGGCCAATGGTGCATTCGTGCGCGAGTTGATGGACAGCCGCACCTTCTGCCGTCAGTCTGATGTCGAAACCATGCGTGCCAATGGTCTGGCGCTTGGTGGTACATATATGAACGCCGTTGTCGTAGACGGTGACAAGGTTCTGTCGCCGGGCGGACTGCGTCACCGGGACGAGGCTGTTCGTCATAAAATGCTTGATGCGATGGGCGATCTTGCCCTTGCTGGCGCACCACTGCTGGCGCGTTACACGGGAACGCGGGCCGGACATGCGATGACGAACAGGCTGCTGCGGGCTTTGTTTGACCAGCCAGATGCATGGGAATGGGAAGTCTGCGCGTCTGATCTGGAATGCCGGCTTCCGGGCGCCGGCGTTGCCGCCTATGGCCCGGTCAACGCGCCGTCACTTATCGCTGTTGCGTGAACTTGCAGGTCATCCTGCAAGCCCCCGTAAATTCACCACATTGCCATTTTGCGCCCCCTGATGTTCTGTGCTAGGACGACCGGGCTGTGACGGGCCCGACTCGTTTATTAGGCGTGTAAGTTCTGACAGGCAGGTTCCGATGGTCCGCTTCGTTTCGTCCAAATCCCTGATTGCGCTGATTGTGGCGGGATCTGTTCTTGCCGGTTGCGCGGGGCGAGAGGCGAATGGAGGCAGGTTGCCTGTCGACAATTTTACGGCAGAAGAAATCTACAAGCGCGGCGAGTATGAGCTTGAGAATAACCGCAAGCCGGATAACGCAGTATATTATTTCTCTGAGATCGAGCGTCTGTATCCCTATTCGCAATGGGCGAAGCGCGCTTTGATCATGCAGGCTTACGGCTACCACCAGGCCAAGAATTACGAAGAGGCGCGTGGTGCGGCACAGCGTTTCATTGATACCTATCCGGGCGATGACGACGCTGCTTATGCAAAATATCTGCTCGCGCTGTCCTATTACGATCAGATTGACGAGGTCGGCCGCGATCAGGGCCTGACTTTCCAGGCGCTTCAGGCCCTGCGCGAAGTGATTGAGGAGTATCCCGACACAGAATACGCGCGCAGCTCGATTCTGAAATTCGATCTGGCCTTCGACCATCTCGCCGGCAAGGAGATGGAGATCGGGCGTTATTATCTGAAGCGCGGTCACTATACCGCGGCCATCAACCGTTTCCGTGTCGTTGTCGAAGATTTCCAGACGACGACGCACACACCAGAAGCGTTGATGCGCCTGACGGAATCCTATCTGGCATTGGGCCTGACGGATGAGGCACAGACAGCGGGCGCGATTCTTGGCCATAACTTCCAGTCTTCGCCCTTCTATCAGGACGCTTACAACCAGCTTCGCGGTCGTGGGCTGGAACCTGCGGCGCGCGGCAGCAGTTGGCTGACCAACGTTTACCGTCAGGTCGTTCAGGGCAAATGGCTGTAACGGTGCGCTAAAGCGCACCCTGCGGGGTGGGGCGATGCTGCGCGAATTGCATATCCGCGACATTCTATTGATCGACCGGCTGGAACTTGATTTCAGTGCCGGCCTGAATGTGCTGACCGGCGAAACCGGTGCGGGCAAGTCGATCCTGCTGGATTGCCTTGGCTTCGTGCTTGGCTGGCGTGGGCGTGCGGAACTCGTCAGGGCAGGTGCAACACAGGGCGAGGTTACTGCCGTTTTCGACCTGCCCGCTGATCATCCTGCGCGAACGGTTCTGGCCGATGCCGGGATCGAACCGGAGGCAGAGCTTATTCTGCGTCGGGTCAACAGCACGGATGGTCGCAAAAGCGCGTGGATCAACGATCGCCGAGCCTCGGGTGAAGTGCTGCGGGCGCTATCGGAAACACTGGTTGAGCTGCATGGTCAACATGATGATCGCGGATTGCTGAACCCACGCGGCCATCGTCAGCTTCTGGATTCCTTCGCGGTAATCGACCTCGATCCCATCCGCAGCGCATGGCGCGAATTTCGGCGGCTAGAGGCTGAAATTGAATTGCTGGAAGCCGACAAGGACGCCCGCGAGAAAGAGGCCGAATTTCTGGCCCATGCTTTGGCAGAAATCGACGCGTTGAACCCGCAGCCGGGCGAAGACGCGGCACTTGATACACAGCGCCGGAACATGCAGGTGGCGGAACGCATACGCGGCGATGTGGACCGCGCGATGGCTGCCCTTGGCCCGGAGGGTGCAGAGGGCGCGATGTTGGATGCCACGCGTTGGCTGGAAGGTGCCGCTGAACATGCCGAGGGTAGATTCGACAGCGCTTTGGATGCGTTGTCCCGTGCGCTGATCGAATTGGGCGACGCTACCGGCGGCGTTGAATCCGCGGTTGAGGCGATGGATTTTGATCCTTCGGAGCTGGAACGGACAGAAGAACGCCTTTTTGCCCTGCGTGCATTGGCGCGTAAGCATGATGTTCAGAGCGACGATCTGGCCGAGCTCGCTGCGGAACTGCGCAACAGGCAGGTCGATATAGGATCAGCCGATGAAAAGCTGGAAGGTCTGCGAAAACGGTTGGCGGAGACGCGGCAGATATATGACCAGATGGCAGCGGAGGTGTCGCAGGCGCGTCGCGTGGCGGCAGGACAACTTGATGCTGCAATGGCCGCAGAGCTGGCGCCGCTGAAGATGGAGCGGGCGATTTTTACGACCGAGCTGGGGCGGGGAGAAGCGGGTCCGGAGGGCCACGACAGCGTAACCTTCACGGTCGCCACCAATCCGGGGGCACCTGCCGGCGCGTTGGACAAGATCGCCTCAGGCGGCGAATTGTCCCGCTTTCTGCTGGCGCTCAAGGTCAGCCTGGCACGCGGCAATGACGCGCTGACGCTTATATTTGACGAAATAGATCGTGGTGTGGGTGGCGCGACTGCGGACGCGGTCGGTCGTCGGCTCGCCCGCCTGTCCGAGACTGCGCAGGTTCTGGTGGTGACGCATTCGCCCCAGGTTGCGGCATTGGGCGCTACCCATTTCCGGGTTTCCAAATCAGTCACCGGCGGGATGACAACCAGCGTGGTCGATGCACTGGATCAGTCACAGCGTGTAGAGGAGATTGCACGGATGCTGTCAGGCGAACATATTACCGATGCGGCGCGCGACGCAGCGCGCACGCTGATCGGATGATTTATCTCCGTTTTTCCTGAACTTTCCGGATAATTGACTGGACCGCACCCGTTTCGGCGTTGATGCGGATCAAAAGGTCGCCGACCACCGCATAGTGGCTACCAGGCAATCCCGGCCCCAACCCGTATCTGCCGGGCTCCTTAACGATCTGCAGGTTTTCCGCCGGAATAACTTCGCCGATCTCAACCGGGGTGCCGTTACCTGCCTCTACCGTTTCGGTGGCGGCGGCTACGGAAACCAGTATCGCGGCGACGAGAAGACTGACTATGGTACCTGATAAAGACACGTGGATTCCGGCGTTATGCTTTAATCCTGTGCAACGCCGGCAGACCGTTCAGGTTCCGTCCTTTCTAAAGAAAATGACGTTGGGTCAACTTTTTCTGCTGCGTTGCTCGAATCTTGGCAACATTGCGGAAAAATCGCGGCCCTTGCCGTCCTCTTCACCGACGAAGCGCGCATAAAGCTGCATGGCCAATTCGCCCATCGGCGTATCAGCGTCAACACGCTCAGCCGCCTGCTGTGACAGGTTCAGATCTTTCAGCATCAGATCAGCAGCGAAGCCGGGGCGGTAGTCATTATCGGCCGGTGATTGGGGGCCAACGCCCGGCGCGGGACAATAGGTGTTCATCGACCAGCTGCTGCCTGACGAGGTTGACGCGACGTCGAACAGCTTTTGCCGGTCCAATCCCAGCTTGTCGGCCAGTGCAAATGCTTCACAAGTGGCAATCATCGTGACGCCTAGGATCATGTTGTTGCACAGCTTGGCCGCCTGTCCGGCGCCCGAGTCGCCACAATGGATGGCGCGGCCTCCCATGATGTCGAAAAGTGGGCGCATAGTTGCGAAATCCGCGTCACTACCGCCCGCCATGAAGGTCAGCGTGCCAGCCGCAGCGCCGGAAACACCACCCGAGACTGGCGCGTCCAATGCGCCGAGGCCGGATGCCAGGGCTTGTTCAGCCACGTCGCGCGCACTCGCGACGTCGACGGTAGAGCAATCGCAGAAAACCGCCCCCTTTTTCATCGCCGGTATGATATCAGAAGCGACCGCACGCAGAATATCGCCATTCGGCAGCATCGTGATAACGATATCCGCCTCTCTCGCGGCTTCGGCGGCAGATGCAGCCGCGGCCAATGGTGGCGTCGCGGGGGCCGCGGTGTCGAAGCCAACGACCTCATGTCCCGCCTTTGCCAGGTTGACCGCCATAGGCAGGCCCATATTTCCCAAACCAATGAATCCAATCTTCATCGCGTTCCCCTATGCGTTGAAATGCAGCTCTTCCGGGCCGAGCGTAGCCAATATGTCATCCACCGCCACTGGTGATGCGTCCGCTTTCCACTGCGGATTGCGGTCCTTGTCGATGACCTGCGCACGCACACCTTCGACAAAGTCGCCTTTTTCCGTGGCGCGGTGGGTGAACCGATACTCTCGCGCCAGACTTTCCTCGACCTTGCTGTCGTGCCGCGCCTCTCTGACCAGACGAAGCCCCGCTGCCATTGAAAGGGGTGAGTTGCGACGGATTGCTTTCAGCGCTGCCTCATCCCCGGCGGTCTCTAGCGCCGACACAATATCGGCGGTGTTCGCGCCGGCATAGGCCGAGAAATCCCCTTCGGACAGCGGTGCTTCCGGTGGGGTCTGCCCCTTCAGGATCGAAAGATCGGCGGATTGCACAAGCTGCTCGATCAAGGCGGGCCATTCGGCTTCGGGGATGAAAGTATCCGCGAAGCCGGCTTTGATCGCGTCACCGGGACCCATTCGATCAGCGGTAAGCATCAGGTATTCGCCCATATTGCCCGGCGCGCGCGCCAACAGCCAGCTTCCACCGACATCGGGTACAAGGCCGATCCCGGATTCGGGCATGGCAATGCGCGTCGAATTGCCAACGATGCGGTGGCTGGCATGGCCACCGACCCCGACGCCGCCGCCCATGACAAAACCCTGCATGAAGGAAACGACTGGCTTCGGGTAATTGGCGATCTCGGCATTCATGCGGTATTCGTCAAAGAAGAACTGCTGGCCCTCGACGTGGTTACCATTGATTGCCGCTTGATAGACCGCCGCGATGTCACCACCCGCGCAGAAGGCACGTTCACCTTCTGCATCAATGATGACCAGTTCGACTTCGTCATCTTCCTTCCACTCGATCAGCGCCTGATGAAGCGCTTTCGCCATGTCGTGGCTTAGCGCGTTAAGCGCTTTTGGCCGGGAGAAGGTGATACGTCCGGCGCGCCCGTCCTTGCGGATTTTCAGATCGTCCATCAACTTCTTTCCGCCAGCATTGTGCGGCTGATGATCAGGCGCATGATTTCGTTTGTGCCTTCAAGGATTTGGTGAACGCGCAGGTCGCGGACAAGCTTTTCGATCCCGTAATCGGCGAGATAGCCATAGCCTCCATGAAGTTGCAGGCAGCCATTTGCGACCTCGAATGCGCGATCCGTGACATTCAGCTTCGCCATCGCGCAGAACTTGGTCGCGTCTCGGTCGCCGCGATCAAGTTTCCACGCCGCCTGCCGCAGGAAGATACGCGCTGATTGAAGCGCTGTCTCCATCTCTGCCAACCGGAATTGCAACGCCTGAAACTGATCAAGCGATTTGCCGAACGCCTTCCGCTCACCCATATATGCCAGTGTCTTATCAAGCGCGGATTGCGCCGCGCCAAGCGCCCCGGCAGAGATATTCAACCTTCCGCCATCAAGCCCGGACATCGCATAGGAAAATCCGCGCCCATCCTCTCCGATCTGGTTTTCCAGAGGGATCAGGCAATCGTCGAACTGGACCTGCGCTGTTGGCTGCGCCTTCCAACCCATCTTGCGTTCCAGCCCGCCAAAGCTCAGGCCCGGCGTGCCATCCTCAACCACAACGGTTGAAATACCCTTGGGCCCATCCTCGCCTGTGCGGACCATCGTCAGATAGCAGTCGGAATATCCGCCGCCAGAGATAAAGGCTTTGGTGCCGTTCAGCTTGATGCCCTCATTCCCCTTTGCCGCGCGGGTACGCAGCGCCGCCGCGTCAGAGCCAGAGCCGGGTTCGGTCAGGCAATAGGACCAGACCTTCTCCATGCTGCAAAGCTCGGGCAAGAATTTTGCCTTAGCCTCGTCCGAGCCGAACTTGTCGATCATCCCGCCGCACATATTGTGGATGGACAGGAAGCTGCCGACCGATGGATCAGCCATCGCCAATGCTTCAAAAATGAGCGTTCCGTCCAGCCGCGACAGGCCGGAGCCGCCATATTCCTCGGACACGAAAATGCCACCAAGGCCCAGTTCCGCTGCCTGTTTCCACAGTTCCTTCGGGATGGTGCCCTGTTCTTCCCATTCCTCCGAATGGGGTGCGATATGTTCGGCGCCGAAGTCGCGCGCCATATCGAAAATAGCCTGCTGTTCCTCGCTAAGCGCGAAATCCATAGGGTCCTCCCTCCCTGTGGGTCCCGTAACGAACGGGGGGCAGCTTGCCCCCCGCGCGCTGATCAGTCCATTGCCTTGAAGTTGAATTCGCCGCCTTCCTTGATGCCCGAGGGCCAGCGGGCGGTGACGGTCTTCGTGCGCGTATAGAAGCGGAAAGCGTCCGGTCCGTGCTGGTTCAGGTCACCGAAACCGGATTTTTTCCAGCCGCCGAAGGTGTGATAGGCCAGCGGCACCGGGATCGGGACATTGACGCCGACCATGCCGATATTGATCCGGCTGGCGAAGTCGCGGGCGGTGTCGCCGTCGCGGGTGAAGATCGCTGTGCCGTTGCCATATTCATGGTCAAGCGCAAGGCCGATAGCCTCTTCATAGTTTTCGGCGCGAACGGTGGACAGAACAGGCCCGAAGATCTCGGTCTTGTAGATTTCCATGTCGGGCGTGACTCGGTCGAACAGGTGCGGGCCGACGAAAAACCCATCCTCGTAACCCTGCAGGTTGAAGTCCCGGCCATCAACGACCAGCTCCGCACCCTGATCGACGCCGCTTTGCACGAGGCGATGGATATTTTCCTTCGCGGCCTTGGTGACCACTGGGCCGTAATCCACATCGTCGCCCGCAGTCCAGGGGCCAACCTTCAGCTTTTCGATCCGGGGGACCAGCCGTTCGATCAGCGCGTCGGCGGTCTTTTCACCTACCGGAACTGCCACGGAAATGGCCATACAGCGTTCGCCGGCAGCGCCGAAGCCTGCCCCGACCAGGGCATCTGCCGCCTGATCCAGATCGGCATCTGGCATGATGATCATGTGGTTCTTCGCACCGCCAAAGCATTGCGCGCGCTTGCCGGTCTTCGCGGCCTCTTCATAGATATATTGCGCAATCGGGGTAGAGCCGACGAAGCCCACAGCCTGAATGACCTCGCTTTGCAGCAGGGCGTCAACCGCGCCCTTGTCGCCATTGATGACTTGCAGAACGCCGTCAGGAAGCCCGGCCTCTTTCCACAGTGCCGCCAGCATCAGCGGAACCGAGGGATCACGCTCGGACGGTTTCAGGATCATGGCATTCCCGGCAGCAAGTGCAGGCCCCATCTTCCACAGGGGAATCAT
Source organism: Paracoccus albus (assembly GCF_027913035.1). Taxonomy (NCBI): domain Bacteria; kingdom Pseudomonadati; phylum Pseudomonadota; class Alphaproteobacteria; order Rhodobacterales; family Paracoccaceae; genus Paracoccus; species Paracoccus albus. The sequence goes on along the minus strand of NZ_CP115775.1, from coordinate 2,363,735 downwards.
CGCGGGGAAGTTGAACGGCGTAATGCCTGCAACGACGCCAAGCGGCTGGCGCATCGAATACATGTCGATGCCTGGCCCTGCGCCATCGGTGAACTCGCCCTTCATGAAATGGGGCGCACCGATACAGAATTCGATCACCTCAAGCCCGCGCTGAACATCGCCTTTGGCGTCGGGGAATGTCTTGCCATGTTCAGATGACAAGGCCTCTGCCAGCTTATCCATGTCGCGGTTGATAAGGCGCACCATCTCCATCATCACGCGGGCGCGTCGCTGCGGGTTGGTTGCAGCCCATCCCTTTTGCGCCTGTGCTGCGCTTTCGATGGCCGCGGTAATTTCTGCGTCAGAAGCAAGCGCGACCTTCGCCTGAACTTCGCCAGTGGCGGGGTTGAACACGTCAGCACTTCGCCCCGAGGAGCCCGCGACTTCCTTGCCGTCGATCCAATGACCGATATTTTTCATCACTTCCTCCAGCCCAAATTTCCACTCAAGGATATATTGCGAAAATGCAGCCGAAAAGCGAAAGTTCGGCAAAGGGGTTTTGCATATTTGCAAGGGGTGATCGCGTGGACTGGGACGATTTGCGGGTATTTCTGGCGGTGGCGCGTGATGAGGGGCTTTCGCGGGCCGGGAAACGTCTGACTATGGATCCGTCCACGGTGGGACGCCGGATCGGCAGGCTGGAATCGGCCCTTGGTCATGCTCTTTTCGTGAAATCCCCGCTTGGCTATGCGTTGACGCCGGAAGGTGCGCGGCTGCTGCCCCATGCCGAAGCGGCAGAGCGTGCGCTGACGGGCGCGGCAGGTGCGCTTGGTCAGGCGGGCGAACTGACGGGCCAGCTTCGCATCGGTGCGCCAGACGGCTGCGCCAATTATCTGCTGCCGCAAGTGGCCGCGAAGCTGTGCGATGCGCATCCGGGGCTGGAAATCCAGATCGTTGCCCTGCCGCGTGTTTTCAATCTGTCGAAGCGAGAGGCGGATTTCGCTATTGCCGTAAGCCGACCTGAAAGCGGGCGTCTGGTCGTGCAGCGGCTGTGCGACTATCACCTGCATCTGGCGGTTCATCGGGACTACCTTGCACAGCACGGGCCGGTGAACGGGCTGGCCGATCTGGGTGATATGCGCCTGATCGGCTATATCCCCGATATGATTTTCGACCGCGAGCTTGACTACCTGTCATCCCTGCTTGGGCGCAGCGGTGCCGACCCGGCGCGACTGACGTCGAACTCCGTTTCGGTTCAGATGCAGGCCATACGCACCGGCGCGGGGATTGGCATTGTGCATGATTTCGCGATTCCCTTCGCGCCCGGCGTCCAGCGTCTGCTGACCGGTCAGTTCAGTCTGAAGCGCAGTTTCTGGATGATCCGCCACGCTGATGACCGCCGTTCCGAACGCCTCAACCTGTTAGCAGAGCGTATTGCACAAGGCATGCGTGCCGAGGTCGCCCGGCTGGAGGCAGAGGTGGCCACACATCACGGGGCTTGACGTCCTGCGTGGTTACGACAGACTGATGACGTAACCGAATGGAGAGCAGAATGCTGGTGAATCAGATCCTTTCCCTGAAGGGCCCCGGTGGATCGGGTATCGTGACGATCCAATCGACAGCCACCGTAGAAGAAGCCGCAAAACTGCTTGCAGAGAAGCGCATCGGTGCTGTGGTTGTCAGCGATGACGGGAAAAAGCCCGTCGGCATTCTGTCAGAGCGTGACATTGTGCGCGAACTGAGCAAGCAGGGTGCCGCGGTTCTGAGCGGACCTATCAGCGGTCTGATGACGCGCAACGTATCTACCTGTTCGACCGGAGAGGACACGCTTGCCGTGCTGGAACGCATGACCGAAGGCCGGTTTCGCCATTTGCCCGTCGTCGATGAGGCTGGCAATATGCTGGGCATCGTTTCGATCGGCGACGCGGTGTCAGCCCGCCTTAAAGAGCTGAACGACGAAAAGGAAGCGCTTACGGGCATGATTATGGGGTCCTGATCGCGAATATAGCGCAGATATCTTGATTTTGCCGCACTTTTCAGATGGGTTGTTGCGGGTAATCAGAAGGATGGCCCCATGCGGACAGCGCTATATCCCGGCACGTTTGACCCGATCACGCTCGGTCATATCGACATCATCGAACGCGCGATGGCGCTTGTTGACCGGTTGGTGATCGGGGTTGCAATCAACCGCGACAAGGGGCCGATGTTCGATCTGGAACAGCGCGTGTCAATGGTACGCCACGAATGCGATCAGGTGGTGAAACGGACCGGCGGTGAAATTCTTGTCCATCCGTTCGAAAACCTGCTGATTGACTGCGCGCGTGATGTCGGTGCGCGCGTCATCATTCGCGGGCTTCGCGCAGTCGCTGATTTCGAATACGAATTCCAGATGGTCGGCATGAACCGCGCGCTTGATTCCAGCATCGAAACCGTTTTCCTGATGGCAGATGCGCAACGCCAGTCGATCGCATCGAAGCTCGTGAAAGAAATCGCGAGACTGCAAGGTGATGTGTCAAAGTTCGTGACGCCTCCCGTGCATGAAGCGCTGATCGAAAAGTTGCATCGCAAAAGCTGATTTCATTTCGGTTGATTGCTCTATGCAGGGCGTCCTAGCCTCTTGCTGATGAGGGAGGATCGCTGATGCCGCAACATGATACCGATCTGCATATTGCCGGTGACGGACCGGATGAAATTCCGGATCCTGCGCGGATCGAGATGGCTGCAATCGGTGAAAGCCTGCGCGCAGGCTGGTCCGATTTCATGCGTGCGCCCGCCTTCGGGCTATTTTTTTCTGCGTTCTATGTGGCGGGCGGTCTTGTTCTGCTGACTGTTGCGGCAGCCTCTGGTCAGGAGTGGTGGCTGATGCCCTTTGTTGTGGGGTTCCCGCTGATAGCGCCCTTTGCGGCTGTCGGATTGTATGAGGTCAGCCGACGGATCGAATTCGGCAAGCCGCTGATCTGGCGCGAGGTGATGGGAACGGTTTTCGCTCAGAAGGACAGGCAGTTGCCCTCAATGGCGATGGTCATTCTGTTGCTGTTCATGTTCTGGGTTTTCGTCGCGCATACCACATTCGCGCTGTTCATGGGCGTTTCCGCGCTGACCAACATCACCTCATCAGCGGACGCGCTACTACAGGGCAGGGGGCTTGTAATGCTAGTGGTCGGCACAATCATCGGGGCTGGATTTGCGGCGGTGCTGTTCAGCTTCACGGTTGTTGGATTGCCCCTTCTGATGGATCGGGAAGTTGACTTTATCACCGCCATTATCACGTCTGTCAGATCGGTCGCGCTTAATCCTGCCGTTCTGCTGTGCTGGGCCGCGCTGATCGCCGTGACCCTGTTTCTGGGTATCCTGCCGCTGTTCCTGGGTCTGTTCGTCGCGCTTCCGGTGCTGGGTCACGCAAGCTGGCACATGTATCGCCACCTGATGCCGGATGCCGAGATCCGATAGAAAAAGGGGCCGAGTGGCCCCTATCTTCGTGCGTAAAAACGATTGGCGTCAGTCGTCGTTTTTTGAGAAGTTGTTCGCAGGCGGAGCAAGTTTCTTGGTGCCGCCCTGCGCGAGCGGGTCTTCCTGACGCTGGACCGATCCTTCGAAATGGGCGCCGGATTCGATGGCGATGGTCTTGTGAATGATGTCGCCTTCGACGCGAGCGGTAGAGGAAAGGCGCACCTTCACACCACGCAGACGGCCAATGACGCGACCGTTTACAATGACCTCATCCGCAAGCACTTCGCCGCGGACGGTGGCCGTGTCGCCGATGGTCAACTGACGCGCGCGGATATCTCCTTCGATATTGCCCTCGATCTGGACATCGCCTGCAGTCTGAAGATCACCTTTGATCGTCAAATCCGAGGAAAGGACCGAAGGGGCAGAGCGTTTTTGCGGCGCCGGCGCAGCAGAGGGCTGTTCCTTCGGCGCATCCGCAGGGACAACCGCCGTTTCCGGCTCTGCCGCGGGAGATTGAGGGTTGCGGTTCGGTGTTTCGGTCACGCGAGATTTAGAAAACATTTTGTGCCGCCTTGATGAAGCTCATGGGATTAACGGCTTCACCGTTTACCCGAACCTCATAGTGAAGATGCGGGCCGGTCGACCGTCCTGTATTGCCCATATCACCTATCTGACTGCCGCGCGATACCTTCTGACCTGCCTGAACACGGATCTTTGACAAATGTGCATAGCGCGTTTCGGTGCCAAGCGCATGCTCTACGATGATAATGTTGCCATATCCGCTTTGACGACCGGCGAATTTCACAACCCCGTCACCCGTAGCCAGAACGGGTGTACCGGTCGGACCTGCAAGGTCAATGCCCTTGTGCACGCGGCCCCAACGTGGCCCGAAGCCGGACGTGTAGCGGAATGCGGATTTAACCGGCATATCAAGCGGCAGCTTGTTGCTGGCGATGCGATAACGGTTCACCTGATCCAGACTGACGACGATTTCCTTGGCGCGAGCCTCTGTTTCTGAAATGGCTGCGTTCCCGCTGGTGGATACGGTCGCCTGCGTCAGCGGACCACCCTGACCGGAATATTCGTCATCAACCGAGGCCAGCAGCGAGTCTGTGTCGAGGCTCAGCTTTGCGAACATGTCCTGATAGGGCAGGGCAGCGGCAACGGCAGCATCTTCGATCTGGCTGAATATCGCTTCATTGCGGGCCACAAGCTGCTTCTGCTCGGCCTTCGCGGTCGCAGCCTCTGCCTTGGCCAGTCGCGCAGCTTCATCCGCGGCTTCGCGGGCTTCGGCGGTAACACGCAGTTTTTCGTTCAGGGCGCTGAGGGCAAGATCTTTTTCAGGGGCATTGACCGCCGCCGCGTCAGGCATTGCAGCCATGGCCGTGCCCAGCTTCTGCTGAACTGCATCCAGCCCCGCTGAGAGTTCGCGATTTTCTTTTTGCGCAGACAGCAGCTTTTTCTGGTATTTCGCGACCTGATCGAGGGCGACCGAGAATCGAAGCTGCGCTTCCTGCGCTTCGGTGGCGCGGGCGTCGCGTTCCTTTGCCAGTGCATTCAGCCGGGTTTCATAGGCCACTTTGGTGCTGTGCGCGTCGTTGTCCTGCGCTCCGCCAATGCGATCATAGGCCAATATCGCGCCCGAAATGATCGTCCAACCGATCAGCAGCGCCGTCCCACCGATCAGGCCAAGCTGCGTCATTGGTCGCAGATGGATGACGCGTGTGGCGTTCTCGCTTTTCAGGAAGATACGTTTTTCAGGAATGACCTGTTCAAGCGCAGCATTCAGACGGTTGGGCAAAGCAGCTGTCCCCGGATAAATTATTGTTTCAACGCCGTTTTAAGCGTGTTTTTACATGTGCACCCAGCAGGCGGTGACACGGCATAATGTTCGTAAACAGGACAGTGCTTAGAGTTTCAACTTGTTTGCGCTGATGGTGTGTCCCAGTGGCAAGAACCCGCCAGTTGCGGCGGATTTTCGCCGATCATGAGCTAATCTGCTACTGTTAAGGAACCATGTGCTGTCCGCTTGCCGCGCCTTCTATTGGCCGGTAACTACGACCGAGCGAAACGGAAGCAGAAAGCGAAGGCAAGGTCGTGTCGACAAGCAATGTGATCACGATAGCTGTTTTACTCCTCACGCTTCTTGTAGTTGATGCCTTTTGGTTTCAATGGAATCTTCCGCTGCTGGTCGGCCGGGAATTTGTCGCCTTGGTCGAATATCTCAGCTTCTGGCGCTAACAAGCCCGACGGGGTTTGCAACGCCCTGCAAAAAGCCTCATAAGCACTGCGAATTCAGTCTGCGGAGGTTCATCATGGCTGTGAAGGTGGCAATCAACGGGTTTGGTCGGATCGGGCGCAATGTTCTGCGCGCCATCGTGGAATCGGGCCGTAAGGATATCGAAGTCATCGCGATCAACGATCTCGGGCCGGTGGAAACGAATGCCCACTTGATCCGCTTTGACAGCGTGCATGGCAAATTCCCCGGCGAGGTGAAGGTTGACGGCGACACCATTGATGTCGGTCGTGGCCCGATCAAGGTAACCGCCATCCGCAATCCTGCTGATCTGCCTTGGGGCGACGTTGACGTCGTGCTGGAATGCACGGGCATCTTCACCGATGCTGAAAAGGCGAAGGTCCATCTTGAAAATGGCTCCAGCCGGGTGCTGGTCTCGGCGCCGTCGAAAGGGGCCGATAAGACCATCGTGTTTGGCGTCAACGACGACACGCTGACCAAAGACGACCTGATTGTTTCCAACGCCAGCTGTACCACGAACTGCCTGTCGCCGGTTGCCAAGGTCCTGAACGATGCCATCGGCATTGAAAAGGGCTTCATGACCACCATCCACAGCTATACCGGCGATCAGCCGACGCTGGATACGATGCACAAGGACCTCTACCGCGCACGCGCTGCGGCCATGTCGATGATCCCGACCTCGACCGGCGCTGCCAAGGCGGTTGGGCTGGTCCTGCCCGAACTGAACGGCAAGCTGGACGGTGTGGCCATCCGCGTGCCCACGCCGAATGTCTCGGTCGTTGACCTGACCTTCATCGCCGACCGCGACACCACGGTTGAAGAGGTGAATGATGCCATCAAAGCTGCCGCTGACGGTCCGCTGAAGGGCATTCTGGGCTATACCGATCAGCCCAATGTCTCCATCGATTTCAATCATGATCCGCATTCGTCAATCTTTGCTCTGGATCAGACCAAGGTGATGGATAAGCGGATGGTTCGTATCCTGACCTGGTACGACAATGAGTGGGGTTTCTCGAACCGCATGTCGGATACGGCTGTCGCAATCGGCAAGCTGATCTGAGCGGATTGATATCTGAATGCGAAAAGGCCTCCGCGAGACGGAGGCCTTTTTCATTGTAAGTTGCAGGCGAGGGCAGGCTAACGCCGCTTGCGGGTCGATGACTTGCTCAGGCGCCGGGCATTGGCCTTTGTCCGGCGGCCATAGGGCTTTAAGGCGGCTGTCATGACCTGATCCGCCGACGCACCACGGGTCACCGCACGCATCACCGCTGTCCCTGCCTCTTGCGCGGCATCCAGCTTTTCCTGCACCATCCGATGCGATTCATTTCTGCTTTGCGGCAAAATACCCATCATTCCTGCAAGGCGAAGGTTAATGACCATTTGCGATTCGATAGCGATTTGAGCTACTTGAGCCCAAAGGCGGGTCGCCTCTGCCATACCGGTTGGAAGTAAACCCATACTTAAACTGACCTTTCTATAGGCGCTATATGCTGCACCTGCGAAGAGAAAATGACAACCCGTTCAAATTACAACCCCGGATACGATCTTTCATCGCGCGTCCAGCCGGTATAATCGGAAGGCCATGACCAACTCAATAACGCTTCGCCGCCCCGACGATTGGCACCTGCATTTGCGCGATGGCGCCATGCTGGGCGCCGTGGCCCCGCATTCCGCCGAATTCGGTCGGGCGATCATCATGCCGAATCTGGTGCCTCCCGTCGTGACCGGCGATCAGGCGCGCGCCTATCGCGACCGGATCATGAAGGCGCTTCCCGATGGTGCCGCGCTGCGGCCGCTGATGACGCTTTATCTGACGGAAACGACCGATCCGGCAGATATTGTCGCATCTCACGCTGATGGGCTGATCGCGGCTGTGAAGCTGTATCCCGCCGGGGCAACCACGAATTCTGCCAGCGGCGTCACGGATTTTGACCGCGTTCGTCCGGTGCTGGAGGCGATGGCCGAAGCCGGTGTGCCTCTGTGCGTTCACGGAGAGGTCACCGACCCCGAGGTCGATATATTCGATCGCGAAGCGGTTTTCATCGACCGCATTCTTGACCCGCTGCGGCGTGCGACCCCCGGCCTTCGCGTCGTGATGGAGCATGTGACCACTTCGGATGGTGTGGACTACGTTCGCGGGAATGCTTCCGGCGGGGCGATGGGCGCCACGATCACGACGCATCACCTTGTCATCAACCGCAATGCGATCCTCGCGGGCGGCATCCGTCCACATTATTATTGCCTGCCGGTCGCCAAGCGGGAAAGCCACCGTCTGGCCCTGCGCAAAGCGGCGATGTCAGGGGAGGGTCCGTTCTTCCTCGGCACGGATTCCGCCCCGCATCCGGACAGTGCGAAGCTTCAGCCATGCGGATGCGCGGGTTGCTTTACGGCGCCCAATACCATGTCGATCCTGGCGCATGTCTTCGAAGAAGACGGCGCGCTTGACAGGCTGGAGGCTTTCACCTCGCTGAATGGCCCTGCTTTCTACGCGATGCCACCAAATGAGGATCGCATTCGGCTGACACGGCAAGAAACCGAAGTCAGCTTCCCAACGGAAATCGCGGCGGGCGACGAAACCGTCACCATCTTCGACCCCGGTTTCCCACTTTTCTGGCAAACGGAGCCCGCATGAGCTTTTCCTTTCCCACGCCCGAGGAAATCGCCCGGCTGAGCGCGCGCGCGCTGCTGGAAATCAAAGCCGTAGACTTCAACGCGGCAGAGCCGTTTACCTACGCGTCCGGCCTGAAAGGTCCGACCTATGTTGATTGTCGCCGCATTATCTCTTTCCCACGTGTGCGCGGGAACCTGATGGATTTTCTGGCGGCGACCGCAATGCGCGACGCGGGTTTCGAAGCCTTCACCAATGTCGCGGGCGGTGAAACCGCGGGCATTCCCTTCGGTGCAATGGTGGCCGAGCGGCTCGGTCTCCCGATGAGTTATGTCCGCAAGAAGCCGAAAGGATATGGCCGAAACGCCCGGATCGAGGGGCGGATGGATGAAAGCGACCGTGTCCTTCTGGTCGAGGATCTGACCACGGATGGGGGCTCCAAGCTCAGCTTCGTGGATGCGATCCGCGCGACGGGCGCGCAATGTGGCCATACCGCGGTGATCTTTTACTACGGCATCTTTCAGGAAACGACGCAGCGGCTGGCGGATCATGGCGTGAAACTGCATCACCTGTGCACCTGGTGGGATGTGCTGGCCGAAGCCAAAGCGCAGGCCTCCTTCGACAACGCCACCCTGACAGAGGTCGAGGCGTTCCTGAACGACCCGCGCGGCTGGCAGGAAAAGAATAGCTGAGCGCCAATTTTGCTGCGATTTTGCCGCTGCCTGCAACCATGCAGAGTGGCGGGGTCGCAGCTTATCCACAGCCTATCCCCAAACTTTCCCACCAGATTTTCGTGCCGCCCCGTTCAGATTCGGCATATATTGTGGCATAGAGGCAGCTTCATAAGAATAAACGGGGACAGGTCATGAACGAGATCAGGGCGTTGCAACCAGCTCAGGTCGCATCTGATTCGGAAGAACAAAGCGTTCCCTATTCCATCGAGGCAGAACAGCAGCTTCTTGGCGCATTGCTGACGAACAACGATGTATTCGACCGCATCAGCCAGTTGCTTAAGCCTGAACATTTCTATGAACCGGTTCATACGCGGATCTATGAGATCGCGGCAGAGCGTATCCGCAAGAACGCGCTTGCCAGCCCTGTGACCCTGAAAGCGTTTCTGGAAGGCGATAGCGGGCTGAAGGATCTGGGTGGTCCGGCTTATCTTGCGCGGATCGCGGCGGCTGCTATTTCGGCATATGCGGCGCGCGACTATGCCCAGATGATCCGCGAATTCGCGCTGCGCCGCGACCTGATCACGCTGGGCCAAGATATTTCCGCCCGCGCGGCGTCGGTGCGCGTGGAAGATGATGCGGAAGAGCAGATCAAGGCAGCTGAACAGACCCTTTACAAGCTGGGCGAGCAGGGCGTGGCCGAACGCGGCTTTCAGTCGTTCCTCAAGGCGGTCACAGGTGCCGTTGACGCAGCTGCCGCTGCCTATCAGCGCGACGGACAGCTTTCGGGCATCCCGACCGGGCTGGTCGATCTGGATCGGAAGATGGGCGGGCTGAACAATTCGGACCTGCTGATCCTCGCTGGCCGCCCCTCGATGGGGAAAACCTCGCTGGCGACCAACATCGCCTTCAACATCGCCAAGGCCTACAAATCAGGCGAAAAGGCCGACGGGACAATCGGCGCAGTGTCCGGCGGCGTTGTCGGCTTCTTTTCGCTGGAGATGTCGGCCGAACAGCTTGCTGCGCGGATTCTGTCGGAAGCATCCGAAGTCGGCAGCCACCAGATCCGCTCTGGCGATATGTCGGAAGAGGAATTCCGGCGTTTCGTGCAGGCCGCAAATGACCTGCAATCCTGTCCTCTTTACATCGACGATACGCCTGCATTGCCGATCAACCAGCTGGCCGCACGCGCCCGCAAATTGAAGCGGACACATGGGCTTGATCTGGTTATCGTCGATTATCTGCAGCTTCTGAAGGCCGCCAGTGCCAAGGACAGCCGTGTGAACGAGGTCTCGGAGATCACGCAGGGGCTGAAAGCCATCGCGAAAGAGCTGAACATTCCTGTGATCGCGCTGTCTCAGCTGTCGCGTCAGGTGGAAAGCCGCGAAGACAAGCGCCCGCAACTTTCTGACCTGCGCGAATCCGGCTCGATCGAGCAGGACGCCGACATCGTGATGTTTGTGTTCCGGGAAGAATATTACCGAGAACGTGAAAAGCCCGCCGATCATGAGCTTGAGAAGCTGGCCAAGTGGCAGGAGGTCATGAACTCTGTCCACGGCAAGGCAGAGGTTATTATCGGCAAGCAGCGTCATGGCCCCATCGGCACCGTCGAGCTGGCCTTCGAGGGCCGCTTTACCCGCTTCGGCAATCTGGAAAAATCACGCCAGTCCGAATGGGATTGAGCGCGCAGTTGACGATACCCCTGGGTCTTGTTGGCGCGTGGCTTATCTGGCAATAGTGCGAAGCAGGGCAGATGACCGGAAATCTGCCTTGTGTGGCCCCTCGCTTGCTCGAAATCGTCCCGACACGCGGCCCTGTTAAACCTCGTCGACATTCCTGGCCGGCGTCAGCGCCGATCGGGAACCAAAACGCAGACCTGTCGTCAGCGTCGTGAGGGGCTTGAGTTCCCAGCTAATCTTCCAGCAACACTATTCTTGGGCAGTCGCGACGGCGATTTCAGCGGTGGCGGTGTTTTCTTCTTCACCCGCGATGAGGAACAGATCGCCAGAGCTTTCCATGCGCCGGATGGTAGAGACGATTTCGGCCATTGCCTCTTCCGCCTCATCCTCGGTCAGCCGTGTCATGGCGTCCGCCTCTTCCCGGAGGGTTTCAGCCATGCGCGTCGCCAAGCTGCTTAGTATGAATTCCGCACTGGGACGATTCTTGTCCTTTGCGCCAGCAATTGCTCGGGTCAATACCTGAGAGTCGACTTCGCGCAGGATGCGTGGAATATCCCTTGGGTCGATACGTTGCGGGATATTGGCCCATGTGAATATGGATTTGCGCACAGCGCGGGCGAAATCGGCGTCGTCCGCCTCTAATCCATCCAACACGGCATCGCGCTTTCCGGCCGGCGTGAAGTTCAGTATCGCGCCAACCTTTTCAACCGGTCCGCCATCGAGCGCAGGCCGTGCAAGGCGTTCGGCAGCATACAGCAATGCCATGCCGATCCGCTTCAATGCAGCCTCTTCTATGCCGCCGGTAAGTGACATGGCATAGGCGATCTTTCGCGCCTGATCTTGCGGCATCATCGCGAATGCCTCGGAAGCTTTGGCAACGGGCAGGCGCGAAAACATGACTGCCGCGATCTCCACCGCCTCGGACTTTGCAAGCTCGCACAGCTGTTTGGGGGGCATGGTTGAGATGCGTTCCCAAGGGTCGGCATCCCCGGCCATTGCGGCCATGCGCCGAAGGCGGTCAGTGATGTCCTGCGAAAATGCGCCGGAAAGACTGTCGAGCACATCAGCCAGACCCTCTGGAAAGGTCAGTCCGACCTGTTCAAGTGAATCGCAGAATTCCGCCACCACCTGATCGCGGGTTGTGGTGTCGACGATCCCCATCCGGGCCATTTCATGCGCGAGGGCGGCCTGTGCAGCCGGGGCGATACGCTCCAACGACAGTATTTCGTCGTCGGCCAGCAGCAACCGGACAATCACGGCAGCCTTTTGTCGTGACGTAAGCGCCAGTGCCTGCATCGATGCTTCCCCTGTGATTCGCAGATGCAAATATGACAGGGAAAGCTTAAGCGCCTGTTAGCTGGCTTCGCCGAAGACGCGACCGAAAATCGTCTCGACATGTTTGGTATGGTAGCCGAGGTCGAATTTCTCCTCGATCTCAGCCGGGGACAGCGCCGCCGTCACCTCTGGATCGGCAAGCAGTTCTTCCTTGAAATCCTTGCCTTCTTCCCAGACCTTCATGGCGTTCCGCTGGACGAGGCGATAGGCATCCTCGCGCGAGACACCGGCCTGCGTCAGCGCCAGCAACACCCGCTGCGACATCACCAGACCCTTAAACTTGTTCATATTTGCCAGCATATTGTCGGGATAGATGACCAGCTTATCGACCACGCCCGCCAGCCGGTTCAACGCGAAATCCAGCGTGATCGTGGCATCCGGGGCGATCCCGCGTTCGACCGAGGAATGGCTGATATCGCGTTCATGCCACAGGGCCACATTCTCCATCGCCGGGATCACGGCCATGCGGACAAGCCGGGCCAGCCCGGTCAGGTTTTCGGTCAGCACCGGGTTGCGTTTATGCGGCATCGCGCTTGATCCCTTCTGGCCGGGCGAGAAGAATTCCTCGGCCTCCAGCACTTCGGTGCGCTGCATGTGGCGGATCTCGATGGCGATATTTTCGATGCTGGAGGCGATGACGCCAAGTGTCGCGAAGAACATGGCGTGACGGTCGCGGGGGATGACCTGCGTGCTGATCGGCTCGGGCCGAAGGCCCATTTTTTCGCAGACATATTCTTCGACATAGGGGTCGATATTCGCAAATGTCCCGACCGCGCCCGAGATCGCGCCGGTCGCAATTTCGGCCCGCGCGGCTTCCAGACGGCGCTTGTTCCGGTCCATCTCGGCGTAGAAGCGGGCGAAGGTCAGGCCCATGGTCGTCGGTTCGGCATGGATGCCGTGGCTGCGACCGATCCGCACCGTGTCCTTATGTTCCATCGCGCGGCGTTTCAGCGCATCCAGCAGCTTGTCCATATCGGCCAGCAGAATATCGGCCGCGCGAACAAGCTGGACGTTCAGCGTGGTGTCCAGCACATCGGACGACGTCATGCCCTGATGCACGAAACGCGCCTGTTCGCTGCCGATATGTTCGGCCAGATGGGTCAGGAAGGCGATGACGTCATGCTTTGTGACGGCCTCGATCTCGTCAATTCGGGCAACGTCGAATTCGACATCCTTCGCCTTCCAGACGGCCTCGGCATTCTCCTTCGGGATGACGCCCAGTTCGGCCTGTGCGTCGCAGGCATAGGCCTCGATCTCATACCAGATGCGGAACTTGGTTTCCGGCGACCAGATGGCGGTCATTTCGGGGCGGGCGTAACGCGGGATCATCGGGGCCTCCTGAATTCGTCAGGGGTGACTTAGCGTCCCTTCCCGGATTCTGCCAGCACGAACAGACGACAGGCGGTACCGAGACCCACCTCGGGCGGGCGCGCATGGTCGATTTCCGCGATCAGCGCGGCGCGGGTGATGCCGCCTGCTTTGGCGATCCGGTCGAGCGCCCGCCAGAACGCATCCTCCAGACTGACCGAGGTGCGATGCCCGTCGATAGAAACCGAGCGCTTCGCCGGCGCATCCATCGGCGGCAGCTCAATCGTCACGCTTCACCCCGTCGAGATTCTTTGCCGCGCGGTCCTTGTCGGCCTTCTCGGCAAGCTTTTGCGCCTTTGTGCGGCCATGCTTGGCTGCATTGGCGTCGGCCTGTTGCCGGGCGTCCTCGCGGGCTTTTTGCTTGCGGAAGCGGTTGAGGTTGGTGATTTGGGTCATGTCGATTGGGTTACTGAAAAACGTTCGCTAAATCCCAGCATTGCATGGCTTCATCGATGATCAAAGCTCAGCAACCCGGCGAAATGTCTGGGGATAATCAAGCACGAGACCGTGATGATCAATCTCCAGATCAGCGGTAAAGTTGCGAAATAACCCCTCGTAGCGATAGCGTTTGCCAGGAATGAGGCAGGTATATCGCTGCTCGGCCCGCATGGGTAAAAAGCATCCGTCGATTTGATCGGGCAGGGGTACATAGGCCGCAAAAATGTCTGCGCTCTGCTGTGACGCGAGCCTTAGACGCCTTATCGGCAGCGTGTTCGTCGCGGGCGTGATCCCGATATCGATGTCCATGCACCCTTCCAAGGTCGGGATCGGGCTGTCGCTTAGCAGGTCGTGCCAGCTTCCTTTTCCGTCAGATGCGACATGCAGGGACGGGCCGCCTACATAGTCCATGCGGACCTCACGCGTTCGGAACTGTTCATCGGCTAGCACAACATAGTGTCCGCCATATAGCCCATGTCTTGTTCCAGCTACGGCACCCTCGAGTCGGTGACCACCCTCTGCGCTCTTGCTGAGCTGACAGTGTTCAAGGCCCTGACCACTCCAATCTGTCCATCTTGCAGTCGCCAAAGCCGTTCCTCCACTTCTGCGCGAAACCTGCGGCGAGGCTATCGGTCGGAAAGGCGAGCGTAAAGCCAAGGATCGTTTCCGGGATACTGCCCGGAATCCAAGGCGCATTGCGCCGCCGGGCAGCGGCCGACCGCCCATGGGCGGCCGCTTCGGTCCGGTCTGCACTGAACAGATGGGCGGCGGGGATGCGCCATAAAGTGCAAAGCGGCAACCTTGGCAGCGGCAGCCCGCGGTCGGACGCTGCCCTCTGTTGGATGACGATGCGAGAGACGGTAAAATAGAGAAAGGCGCGCCCACCGGACGCGCCTTCAACTCATTTAATGGCAGGATCAGTCCGACGGCCCAATCATCTGCTCTGGCCGGACGATCTTGTCGAATTCGTCCTCGGTCACAAAGCCCATGCCGACGGCTTCCTCGCGTAGCGTGGTGCCGTTCTTATGGGCCGTCTTGGCGACCTTGGTCGCATTGTCGTAACCGATGGTCGGCGCCAGAGCCGTCACCAGCATCAGCGATTCCTTCATCAGCGTGTCGATCCGGGCAGTGTTTGCCTGCGTTCCGGCGACCATATTGTCGGTGAAGGATCCCGCCGCGTCGCCCAGCAATTGCATCGACTGCAGCACGTTATAGGACATCATCGGGTTATAGACGTTCAGTTCGAAATGACCCTGCGAGCCGGCAATCCCGACCGCCGCGTCATTGCCCATGACATGGGCGCAGACCATGGTCAGCGCCTCGGCCTGGGTCGGGTTGACCTTGCCGGGCATGATCGAGGACCCCGGCTCGTTCTCGGGCAGGATCAACTCGCCCAGACCGGAACGCGGGCCAGAGCCCAGCAGGCGCAGGTCGTTGGCGATCTTGAAGAGGCTTGCCGCGATGGTTTTCAGCGCCCCCGAGAAGAAGACCATGGCGTCATGCGCGGCCAGGGCTTCGAACTTGTTCGGGGCGGTGACGAAGGGCAGGTCGGTGATCTTGGCGATCTCGGCGGCGATGTCCTTGTCCCAGCCCTTCTTGGTGTTCAGCCCGGTGCCGACTGCCGTGCCACCCTGCGCGAGTTCATAGATCTGCGGCAGACACAGCTTCACACGCTCGATCCCCATGCGGACCTGATGGGCGTAGCCGCCGAATTCCTGTCCCAGCGTCAGCGGTGTCGCGTCCTGCGTATGCGTGCGGCCGATCTTGATGATGTCCTTGAATTCGTCGGACTTCGCTTCCAACGCCGATGCCAGCTTTTCCAGACCGGGCAGCAGCGTGTCGCGGGCCATCATGCCGATGGCGACATGCATCGCGGTCGGGAAGGTGTCGTTGGAGGACTGGCCCATATTCACGTGATCGTTTGGGTGAACAGGGTCTTTCGACCCAAGTTCGCCGCCCAGAATCTCAATCGCGCGGTTCGACACGACTTCGTTCGCGTTCATGTTCGACTGGGTGCCGGACCCGGTCTGCCAGACCACCAGCGGGAAGTTATCGTCGAACTTGCCTTCGAAGACCTCGGTCGCGGCCTGTTCCATCGCGCCGCCGATCTTCTCGTCCAGCTTGCCCTCGCGCATGTTGATCCGCGCCGCCGCCAGCTTGATGGCACCAAGCGCACGGATGATCGCCACGGGCTGGCGTTCCCAGCCGATGGGGAAGTTCATGATCGAACGCTGCGTCTGCGCGCCCCAGTATTTGGAGGCGTCAACCTCCAGCGGGCCGAAGCTGTCGGTCTCGGTGCGGGTTTTGGTCATCTGCGGCTCCCTCGCGATTTTGCGTGGGTTTTAGCGGCAGGGCGGAGGATTCGCAAATGGTATGCGGCAGTATGCGAAGCTGGCTCTGAAGGCAGGGCAGTGTCGAGACGTCTGGGCGAACCTCGTCTCCACTCTGCGCGCAGATGGAATATCTGGGGCTTTTGACGGAGACTACTTCCGCCACTTGTCGAGGCTGACCACCTCGCCACCTTCTTTCGGGATGTCTACTTCCTGAGCTTCTTCAATGACGCCTTCGGCGCCATCGTCTTCTTCGTCTTCGCTTTCCTGCGTCTCAAAACGCAGACCGAATTCGACCGACGGGTCGACAAAGGTGCGCATGGCATCGAAGGGAACGATCAGCCGCTCTGGCGAGTTGCCGAAGTTCAGAGTCACTTCAAACCGGTCATCTTCAACAATAAGGTTCTCGTACCAGTGCTGAATCACGATGGTCATTTCGGCCGGGTAACGTTCCCGCAGCCAGTCGGCGATTTCGACGCCTTCTTCCCGCGTGTCGAAGGTGATGAAGAAATGGTGCTCTCCGGGCAGGCCGTTTTCGGCAACGCGTTGCAGAACATCCGAAATCAGCCCCTGCATGGCCCGATGCATCAATCCGCCATAATCGATTGCGCGCGTCATGCCCGTCCCCTTCGCCGTTTTTACCCGGCATTGGTGCCGTGATCGTGTCGAGTATAGGGATTGAACCAGCCATGAAAAGGGGGCGACTGTGACGACGGGGCGGCAAAAGAAGGGCTGTCCCGGCAAAGGAGACCCATGAACTACGAACTGTTTCTGTCCTTGCTGGGGATCGTGACCTTGCTGGCCGCGATCCTGCCGCATTTTCTGAAGAATGTCCCTGTATCGCTGCCGATGGTGCTTGTCGGGGCAGGCCTGCTGCTGCCGTTCGCGCTGCCGAATTTCCCGGCCATCGATGTCATCTCGCTGGGCCTTTTCATTGAAAAGCTGACAGAGTTCGCGGTGATCATGTCCCTGACCGGAGCGGGTCTGAAAATCGACCGAAGGGTCGGCTGGCGCTCATGGGCGACCACCTGGCGCCTGCTGGCGATCACCATGCCGCTTTCCATTGCGATGGTGGCGCTTGGCGGCATCTGGCTGGCGGGCCTGCCTCTGGCCGCAGCGATGTTGCTGGGTGCGGCGATTGCGCCCACCGATCCAGTTCTTGCGGCCAGCGTGCAGGTTGGCAAGCCGCGCGAGGGGAATGAGCCTGAGACACGCTTTGCCCTGACCAGTGAGGCCGGGCTGAATGACGGTCTTGCTTTTCCCTTCGTTTATCTGGCGATTGCTGCCGCGACGGAAGGGTTGGATGCAAGCGCTATTCAGCACTGGCTGACCGTGTCTGTGCTGTGGAAAATCGCCTGTGGCATCGGAATGGGTCTGCTGGTCGGCGCAGTTGTTGCACGGCTGGTCTTTGTGCTGGTCGATCCGGTGAAGGGCGCGCAGGGTTTTGTCGCGCTTTCATTGACACTGACCGCCTATGGGCTGTGCGAGCTGGCGCAGGGTTACGGCTTTCTGGCTGTTTTTGTCGCCGCACTGACTTTCCGCGATTATGAAAGAGAGCATGATTATCACGTCATCCTTCACGACTTCGGCGAGGAGATAGAGATGCTGTTCCTCGCGCTGCTGCTGCTGATGCTTGGCGTTGCGGTGGCGCAAGGGTTGTTGGCCCAACTGACCGCGCCGATGATATTGCTGGCGGTGCTGGTGATCGCGGTGATCCGTCCGCTGTGCGGCTGGATCGGGCTGATCGGAACAGATGTCTCACAACGTCAGAGGGTTGCGATTTCTGTTCTTGGGATACGCGGCATCGGCACGTTTTACTATTTGTCCTACGCGCTCAACAACGCCGACTTCAATATTGATGTTGGCCGCCAGCTTTGGGCGATCTCTGCGCTGATCGTGCTGATTTCAGTTGTGCTGCATGGCATTTGGGCACCCGCAATCATTCGCGGTGCGGACGCCGAGGACCAGATCAAATAGCAATATTGGGAAAAGGTGCAGGATTCTGTTGCAAGGCTCCTGCGGGCCCCGCCTTACGCGGCTAAGCGCAAGGAGTTAAGTTTCGGTTACCCGAGCTGCTTACGCAGCCAGAGCGACCGGAGCACGGTTGTCGTTGGCAACTGTACATTTTGCACCGATAACGGTGGTAGCTCACCGAGACAAAGCCATCCCCTTTACACGTTCGTCGATCCTGTTTCGGCCCCAGATCCCCCCAACGAAGGCGAATTATGGTGGAGCCGCCGGGTACCGCCCCCGGGTCCGATCCGCTTATTACGAGCGCGTTTATGTCCATAGTCCGGCGAACCGGACCAAACGAACATAGGGTCGCCGACGAGGCGCTGCAAGGGCCTTGTGTCTGGCGCGGCGAAGGTAGAAGAGCGCGTTGGCACAGCTACCAGTGGCAGATCTATCTACTACTAGCGGCAAAGTTGCATTTTTTCGCGAAAACTTTCCGGCAAGCACTGTTAACACACTTTAAAGTAATGTAACCGCCATCTCCGCAACCAAAAGTTGCTCTATGTTAATCGCGACGTATGGAGAAGGTCATCATGGCATTTGAAGAAGGCACCGCGCAGGCCGACACGCTAATCGGCACCGTCGAAAACGATACCCTGAAAGGTCAGGCGGGTGACGACCGGCTTGAAGGAGAACTCGGCAACGATCAGCTTGCAGGGCAGACCGGCGACGATACCCTGCTGGGTGATGGCGGCAATGACACGCTTCGGGGTCAGGAAGGTGCCGACTGGCTTCATGGCGGCGACGGCAATGACTCTGTTATCGGCTATGATGAATTCGACGGTATTGACGAGGGCGACACGCTGTTTGGTGGTCTCGGCGATGATGTTGTATGGGGCTATGCTGGCAATGATGTCATAGATGGCGATGACCATATTAACTCGCCGACTGAAGGTGGTGACGACCATGTCCAGGGTGGCCTGGGTGACGATAGCCTGATTGGCGGCGTCGGAGACGATACCGTCCTCGGTCTCGGAGACAACGATACACTGCATGGCGGTGCAGGTAATGACCAGTTGGACGGTCTCACCGGCACTGACTTGATTTATGGCGACGATGGCGATGACACCATATGGGGCCATGACCACGACGACACGATCCACGGCGGGGCAGGCGACGACAGCATCGAAGCCGGCGCTTATATTGATTTAGTCTCTGGTGATGCGAACCTTGTACACGGTGACCGCGGTCGGGACACGATCCAGGGCGGCTACGGCGACGATACACTGCATGGCGATGCCGACGCTGATTGGATTCTCGGCGGCGCAGGCAACGACCTGATTTCGGGCGATGAAATCACCGATTCGACGTTGCCCGACCAAAACGACACCCTTTTCGGACAGGCTGGTGACGACACCATGCGAGGCGGCTCCGGTTGGGACAGTATGATCGGTGGAACTGGCAACGATCTTCTCTTGGGTGGCGACGGGAATGATGCGATAGAAGGGCAAGAGGGCAACGATACGCTTCATGGCGAGGGCGGAGACGATTTGCTTCGCGGCGATGAAGGCAATGACCTTCTCATCGGTCTGGCTGGCAGTGACGATATGGTCGGTGGACTGGGCGACGATACCATCCATGGGGGTAATGGTAACGACGTCTTGGCTGGCGACAATGGCTCTCATTCAGGGACCGACGGCGGAAACGACCATATTCAGGGCGACGCAGGCGACGACAAGATTGACGGCGGGGCAGGCGACGACACCCTTCTTGGCCGCGAAGATGACGATACGCTCTATGGTGGTGCCGGTGCTGACAGGATCGATGGCTATTATGGCGATGACTATGTGGAAGCGGGCGTCGGTGACGATACGATCTGGGGTCATGATGGATCTGACACCATCTATGGCGAAGATGGTGACGACCTCATCCTTGCGCAGGCGCTTGAGAAAACCGGTCTGCAGGATTTCAACTATGTAGATGCGGGCGCGGGCGACGATACCATTTATAGCGGTGTCAGAGCCGATACGATATTCGGTGGCGATGGGAATGACTACATCGACGCAGGACATACCCACGAAAAAGATTGGATGAACGACGACGACCTCGTCGATGCAGGCACCGGCGACGATACCCTGTATGGCGGGGTGGACGATGACACGCTGGTCGGCGGCGATGGGAACGACTATCACGACGGCCAACGCGGTGCTGACGACCAGACGGGCGGCGAGGGTTTCGATACTTTCATCGCAGGCGATGGCGACATCATCCGCGACTTCAACCTTGCAGCGGGGCAGGACTTCAACGACGGCGTGCGCGCCAATAACGACTTCGTTGACCTGTCGGGCCACTACAACATGGCCAATCTGGCGATTATCAACGCGGCGCGCGTAGACGCCGGTCTGGCCCCCTATGATCATCCGTTGGACTGGCTACGTGGCGATCAGGCCGACGACGGTAAGCTAGACGATATCAGCATCGACAAAGCATTTGACTCCAAGTTCTCGATGACGATCCTGAGCGGCGCGGATACGACAGCCGCGATGGATCTGACCACGGACAACACCGCCGTTGTCTGTTTCGGTGAGGATGCGCTTATATTGACAGCCGACGGAGAGGTCGCTGCTGGCGATCTGAAAGTCGGCGATATGGTCGTCACGCGAGATGCGGGCCAGCAGGCTATTCGCTGGATCGGTAAGCGGAAGCTCACTTCGCAGGTGCTGCACGAAAACCCTAACCTTCGTCCGATCCGTATCAAAGCTGGCGCACTTGGTGAAGGTATTCCGGCCTCCGACCTGATCGTGTCTCCTCAGCACCGGATGCTGTTGCGTTCAAAGATTGCGCTGCGAATGTTTGGCGCGATGGAGGTGCTTGTCGCGGCAAAGCAGCTGTTGCAGGTCGAGGGAATCGACATTGCCTATGATCTGGCAGAGGTGACCTATGTGCATTTCCTGTTCGAGGAGCATCAGGTGGTGATCGCCAACGGCGCCGAGAGCGAGTCGCTGTTTACCGGTCCCGAGGCGCTGAAAGCTGTCGGTCCGGCCGCATTGGAAGAAATTTTCACGATCTTCCCCCAGCTTCGCGAGGGTGTCGAACGCTCACCTGCTCGCCTGTTGGTCTCTGGCAGGCAAGGCCGCAAAATGGCGGTTCGCCACATCCGGAAAAGCAGACCTCTGGTGTGCTGATCTGAAAAGGGGCCGGGTAAGCAGCCCGGCCTTCTTTTTTCTTTGCGGTTCAGCCGTTGCTTATCCCTCCATACGTTAACGAAACCTTAAGAAATGACCCAGTATAACCGCGCGAAAGCCGTCATGTATGGCTATAATAAAGTGAGGAGTGAATCCCGAAATGAGAGTTGTTGAGCGGTTTACCGATTTTATCCAAGCTCATATTGAAAAAACGGATTCTCACCGCATCTCGATCGACAAGGAGGAAACCCGGCGCATTGCTGCGGCCGCAGGTGCGCGACTTCCACAATTGTATCAGTTGGCCAGATCCCCTAACGAAGTCGATTTCGCCAATTTGCCCAATGCCTTTGTCATCAAACCGACTCATTTGTGTTCGAAAAAGGGCGTGTTCGTCCTTTTCCGAGTACGCGACCGGTTCCTCGATCTTTTCAGCATGAAGCTTCTGTCCGAAACAGAAGTAATCGCTGAACTGACCCGGGCTATTGGCACTCAACTTAGCAGCGTGATGGTCGAGGAGTTTGTGACGGGTGAAAATGGTCAGGTTGAAATACCATACGATTACAAGCTCTATACCTTCGACAGCGGCGTCGAACTGATTATCCAGTTCAACAGAAATACTGCTCCCGACGAAATATGTTTCTTCAACGGACAGTTTGAACCTTTGGGGACAGACATTGTCCGGGTAAATGAAAATTACGCGATACCCGGCCGACCAATCGTTCCGAAACAGGCCGAGCAGCTTCTCATGGTTGCGCAATCAGTTCAGAAGGAAATCGACAGACCGTTTATCAGCGTCGATTGCTATGCTACCGCAGCCGACGTGATCGTGGGAGAACTGACACCAGGACCGGGTGGACCATACTACGACGGCCTCTTCCGTTTTTCGCCAACTCTTGACTGGCAGCTTGGCGGATACCAGATCGACGGATATCGCAAAAGGGGATGGGATATTCCTATGGTGGCTGGGTTTCCGCCCTCCAGAATTCGGGACTCGCTGTTTCTGTCTGACCAAAAGCAATGAGGTATTCAACCTCCTAAAGCGGTTTGCGTTTGATCTGAATCGGACGGAGATTCACATGGTGCCGATTTTCTGATTCACTTCTTCCGGGAGGTTGATCATGGGCAACCCCTATTCTTTGGACCTTCGGGAACGGATCTGCGCTTACGTTGCCAAGGGCAACTCGGCCCATTCAGCAGGGCGGCTTTTCGGGGTGAGCGCCGCGACGGCGGTTCGGTTCGCGGCGGAGCATCGAGACCACGGTGCTGCACGCCCCAAACCTCAAGGTCGCCCGGCTGGTCAGTTCGGCAAGCTGGCACCGCATCGGGATTTTCTGCTGGAGATCGTGCGGGCCGAACCGGACATCACGCTCAGGGAACTCGCCGCCGCCCTGTCGGAAACATGTGGCGTAGATGTTCAACTCTCTTCGCTGCACCGCGCTCTCGAACGGGCGGGGCTATCATATAAAAAAGGACTGATCGCGGCGGAACGTGATCGGCCCGCGCTGCGCCAGGCCCGCCGAGACCGGATCACGCATCGTCAGCCCCGCATGCGACAGGAGCCGCACAGGCTGGTCTTCATCGACGGTAAGGCGTGAGCCCGCCACCGGTTCGAGGGCCACGCCGCACGCGGTCAAGACCAACCTCACGCGGCTGCGCGGGCGCGCCCCGGGTCGGGGAACGGCTCTATGGCACGGCACCTTTCGGCAAGTGGGGGACCCAGACCTTCATCGCCGGGCAGACGCAAGACGCCCTGATCGCACCTTGGGTGATCAAAGGCGCAATGAACAGGTCGGCCTTCGACACCTACATCGAGACGCAGCTTGCCAGGCTCTCGATCCCGGAAGCGTCATTCGTCGGGGAATTGATCCCCCGGATCAATTCCTGACCCTCCTCATTCCTCGACAACCTGTCTGCACACAAAAGCCCGCGCGCCGCCGAAGCCATGCGCAAGCAAGGCTGCGGGTTCCTGTTCTTGCCCGCCTAAAGCCCCGATCTCAACCCTGTCGAGATGGCTTTCGCCAAACTCAAAGCCCACCTGCGGCGCATCGGCACCAGAACCTTTGATGCCTTGCTCGAAGCCCTTGGCGACATCTGTGACATGTTCCAGCCAGACAAATGCTGAAGTTCCCTCAAAGCTGCCGGATATGCCTCAGATTAAATGCAAAACGCTCTAAATACCTCTTTGAGTATCTTGAGGTCATGCGGAATGGCGAAGCTGTCGCGGCTGCCCTCATGCGTGAAGAAGTCGAAGAAGTTATCGAACCCCGCCCAGTTGATTGCCGACAGGCACATCGAACAGGGTTCGTGTGTGGAAAGGAAGATCGGCTCTTCTGGCGGCAGGCCCTGCACCTCGCGGTAACGCTTCAGTAGATGCACCTCGCCATGCCACAACGGGTTCTCGGTTTCGTTATTCGTTTCGGCGAGCACGACACCGCTATCGGATTTGCGCAGCAGCACAGCACCGAAAATCTTGTTCCCGGCAGCAACGCCTTCACGCGTCAAGGGCAGTACGTCGTTTTCAAGCGCCGACATCCGCGCATCGGCCAATTCGGTATCGCTGAGGGGAAAGGTTGTGCTCCATCCTGACAGCTAAGCGGCGATTGTAGTCGCGCGCAAGGTGCGTGAACACGCCTCGCCCGTTTCCGGATTACGAAAGTCCAGGGTTCGGGCGAAGCGTATCCTCGTTCGCGCGCTTAGAAGCCCGCCTTGATCTTCTCGAACTCTGCAAGCTGACGCTCGCGCAGTTGCGGATCGTTCGGGGTCTGGTTCAGGATTGGTGCGTCGATGGGACCTAGGCCGGTTTTTACGGCTTCTTCGTCCTTGATCGTTTCCATCCCCGCGACGGTGGTCGGGCCATAGCCGATTGTGTCAAGCAGACCTTTGGCCGACTCCGGCGCGAGCCATGCATTGATGAAGTCATAGACCTTTTCTTCATTGCCGGGGCCGTCCTTCATATTGATGAAGCCGCAAATGAAGTTTGAAGAACCTTCCGCGGGCGCTCTCTGGAAGCCGACCGGATAGTCGTCCTCTTGCAGATAGACGACGCCGTCATTCCATGACCATGCCACATCGACCTGACCAGAGGCCATGAGTTGCGCCTGCTCGGACGGGTCGGACCAGTAGGCGGCGACGTTCTGATGTGCCTCGCGCAGCCAGTCGGCGGCGGCCTGGAACTGTTCGTCGGATACCTCGGTCCAATCGGTGACGCCGGTGGCCAGGTAGGCAAGTGCCCAGACATCGTCGGAACTGTCCGGCAGCGACGTGCGGCCCGCATAGTCGGGATTGGTGAAAATGCCGAGGGTAGAGACATCCTCTTCCGGCACATTCTCTGTGTTATAGGCGATGGCGGTGGCGCCCCAATCGGTCGGGATATACCAGACACCTTCGTCATCGTGGAACACCTCGGAGCTGTTGAACTGCGGGTCGAGGTCTTCATAAGCCGGGATCTTCGAAACATCCCAGGGTTCGATCAGCCCGGCATCGCGGTATTTCGACACCATCTGGCTGCAGGGATGGACGACATCCGCCTTGAAGCCCGAGGCGATCTTCTGGAATGCCTCATCATCGTCGCCATAAAGCGCGAAGGTCGGGCTGTCGCCATGTTTGTCGATATAAGGCTGGAACAGGATCGGTTCTTCGAAACCGGCCCAGTCGAAGACGGTCAGTTCGTCATCGGCGGCGAATGCGGGGGTGGCGAGAACCGCGACAATGGCGGTCGAGCGCAGGAAGGTCATATGCGATGGCCTTTCGGTTAAGGGTCAGCTTACCGACGCTAGCGGGTGGCAGAAAACCGCGCAAGCAGATTGAGGCGCAGCGTGCAGGTTGTCAGTGCATTTCAGGAAGGGGACCGCCTTTTGAACAACTGCTCACCACCGGCCCGATGCACCACCGCCCGAGGAAGAGCCGCCGCCGAACCCGCTGCTGGAACTGCTTGAACTGCTGGAACTGGATGAACTGCTGCTGCGGTGATGCGTCCGCCCCAGATAGCTTCCGTCGTCCGCATATGTATCAGTATAGTTGTAGGATCGGGTGAACGTGTTGCTCCACCCGCATTGCTGACAGACACGTTTGACGGAATATTGTTCGACGCGCCAGCCGCCATCGTCCAGATCCTCGCGCAGGGGTTCCTGTATTTCCACCAGATCGCGTTTGTCACATTCCGGACAGCGACCGCGCCGCCACAGCAGGTAGCCGCCGACAGTCAGGGGGAGCGATGCGATTGCGCCGAATGCGATCATGAAAATGGCAAAGGGATTACGCTCTCCCCAGCCGGGTTCCGGCGGTGGCGGGGGGGCGACACCGCTGGCATGGGGGCGTGCAATTTGTTCGATAACCGCCAGTGTGCCCTTGCGAAGGCCGGTGGAGTAGTCGCCGTTGCGGAATTCCGGCAGCATCTCATCATCCATGATGTCCTGAGCGACGCTGTCGAAAGCGGCAGGATACCCGGCACCCAGTTCGATCCGGGCCTCTCGATCGTCGCGAAGCACCATGACCATGAAGCCGTCATTCTTGCGCTTATCGCCAACGCCCCAGTAATTGAACAGGCGCGTCGCAAAGTTTTCCAGCCCGGAATTGCCACCATGATCGGCGCGATTTGCCAGCGTCACGACCGTGCCCTCAACCCCGGTATCCTGATTCAGCGCGATCAGCGCCTGATCAATGACGCGCGTGTCGTCATTCGTCAGCAATTGGGCGAAGTCGTTAACTGATGTGTAGTCCCAATCCGGCAGCGATTGGGCCGTTGCTGGAAGGGCGAGGACTAACCACAGCAGAATGGCGCGGAACATATTTCGAATACCTTTGCGTTCGTTAAAATACTGGGCGCAGCGAGCTGAGCAGCAGAGGTCAAGCACGGCTGAACGATCAGGTCCGGCTAGCGGCTTATCATCTCTGGCCCGCCCGCGATATTACTGTCGACTTCGCCAATGGCTTTCTCATCCTTTCCGGCGTAATCGACTGCGCCCAGGATCGTCTGAATTGCCGCAATGCGTGCGCGTTTCTTGTCGTCAGAGCGGATGACGGTCCAAGGCGCCAGCTTGGTGTCGGAACGTTTCAGCGTGTCTTTGATGGCGTCGGTATATTCGTTCCATTTCCCCAACCCTTCCACGTCGATAGATGACAGTTTCCACTGTTTCAGCGGGTCCTTTTCGCGGTCCAGGAAGCGTTTGAGCTGTTCTGCCCGTCCGACATTCAGCCACAGCTTCACAAGGATTGTGCCATCATCGACCAGCATTTCTTCGAACATGGGAAGCTGTTCAAAGAAACGCGCGCGCTGTTCGTCCGTGGAAAAGCCGAATACCCGTTCGACCACGCCGCGGTTATACCAGCTGCGGTCGAACAGGGCGATTTCGCCGTCGGCGGGCAGCCAGTCGGTATAGCGTTGGAAATACCATTGCCGCGCTTCTCTATCAGTGGGTTTGGGCAGTGCTACGATATAGGCAGAGCGCGGGTTCAGGTTTTCGCGCACACGCTCTATCGTGCCGCCCTTTCCGGCTGCGTCACGGCCCTCAAACACGACAACCAGCCGTTTCCCGGTCAGTGTGATATCATGCATCATTTTGACCAGTTCGACCTGCAACTTGTCGATGTGGTCTTCGTAGCTACCCTTGTCCATTTCTTCGGGATAGGGGTAGCCGGGGTCGAGCATGTCGTCCTTGCCGCCCTTCTCGATTGCTTTGCGAATGTCCTTCGGCGCGTCGTTCTCAAGAAATTTCGTGATCTCGCCGACATAGGGCAGGGGATGGGGGGACTTGCTGGATTTGGCCATGCTTACACTCCGTTTCTTGTGCTACTGAACTTATGTCCGGACCGGCGTCGTTGGATAGCCAAGTTCTGCCTCGATGGAGGGATCGAGCTGCTCCAGAATATAGGCTTTTTCCGCCTGAAACTCGTCATCCTTGGGCTGTCCACGCAGCGGTTGGCGTCGATAGTTCTTTGCAAACGCTGATTTGATTTCTGTGTAGCTGGTCGTGGGTATCTGAAAGATCATTTCCATCAGATCGAGAAATTTTTGTGGATGTTGTACAAGCCATTCGTATTGAACGAGACAGTAGTTGCAGCCGCGATTGCGCAGGCCAAGCAGATTGCTGTGCTTAATGTTGCGCATTTGCAGGATGTTGTTGAAAGGCCGGCCCGAGAGCGGATGCCGATCCGGTTGCAGTGGGTAATTCGTGTCGATCTGAATGCCGTTGCCCACTTTGTAGTAATACGTTTCCCAGGGTGCACGCAGGAAATCGTGAAAGCTGAGGTCGTGAATCTCGTCGGAACAATGCCACGGTTTTCGGAACATGCGCGGCAACCAGCTTTGCCAGTCACGGACGATAGCGATGATCAGCACCGATTCATCGAGTTTCGGTGAGTTCATTATGCCGTGCTTCCAGCCCAGTGCAGTAAATTTTTCAAGCGAGGTGTTTTGTTCAATTATAGCGTTGATGAAATTGGTACCGGTCGAACGCTCACCATGCACTGCGTATCGTGTCGGCACTGCATCGAATGCCCTGTACAGTTCCACGCCATCAGCGATGCGTCCATAAAAGTGCTCCGCCCCGTCCGGTATCGCTCCAGAGCCGACCGGAACAGGCTCAATCGGGCCTTCCGATTTCAGAAATTTCGTAAGGCGTCGTTTGATAGATTTCATTTATCCAGTTTCCGTAAAGCAGATGCGCATGGCTGCGCCAGCGGTTTGACGGCGTACGTGAGGGGTCGTCGTCAGGATAGTAATTTACCGGCACGTTGATCGCCTTGCCCGCTTCGACGTCGCGGTCGTATTCGTCCTTCAGCGTAGTCGAGTCGTACTCAAAATGGTTAAAGACATAGAGCGCGCGGTGTGATTCATCCTGTAAAAGGCACGGCCCGACCTCGTCCGAGGCGACGAGCGTGTTCAGCGCGGGGCGCGCGGCCACATCTTCGGCCCGCACCTCGGTCCACCGGCTGACGGGGATCAGCAGATCGTCGGAAAAGCCGCGCAGAAAGGGGGAAGAGGGTGCACGGTTTTCATGCCGGAAACACCCGAACGCTTTAGCCGGCAGATCATGCTTTGGCAGCCCGTGGAAATGCCACGCCATCGCCATCGCTCCCCAGCAGACGCCGAAGGTCGAATGCACATTGGTCTGCGTCCACTCGAAAACGCGGGTCAGCTCTTCCCAATAGGTGACTTGTTCGAACGGCAGTTGCTCGATTGGGGCACCGGTGATGATGAGACCGTCGAACTTCTCTCCGGTTGCTTCCACCTCCGAGAATTTGCGGTAGAAGGACTGCATGTGATCCGCCGCCGTGTTCCGGCTTTCGTGATCGGACATACGGATCAGCTGAAAGTCTATCTGCAAGGGCGTGGCACCGATCAGACGACCGAACTGGTTTTCTGTCTGAATTTTCTTCGGCATCAGGTTCAGCAGCCCGATACGCAAGGGACGGATATCCTGCATCGCGGCCCGGCCCGGCGACATGACCATGACGCCCTCTTCCGACAGGATGTCGAAGGCTGGCAGGTCATTGGGCAGGGTAATGGGCATTCTCAGGCTTCCTTGCGGTTGGAATTCAGGTCGCTGCGCACAATCGCTTCGCGGTCGATGGCGCATGCGATCAGTGCGGTGAGGTCGTCAGGGGAGCGGATTTCAGATACTTCCTCGGCGGTGATGGTAACACCGCGCCGCGCCATCGCCTCATAGCGGGGCTGGCGATGGGCAAGCGCGCGGGCATAGGTCCAGCGAATAAAGTCATCCGGATCCACCTGCTCTTCGCGCAGACCCTTTTCCATGCGGTAGTCGACCCAGGCGCGTTCCAGAAACGCGGGCTGGTAATACATTGGCTTTGGTGCGCGGTCGAAGCGCCGGACAAGCTCGGCCGTGTGGGCGTCAGAGCCTTTTATCCAGACCATAAGCGTGTGCCGCTCCAGCGTCGACAGCACGGGATCGTCAGGATCGTCGGGGTCAACAACCTCGCAGATGGAACCACCGGAATCGCAGACGAAATGCGGCAGGCGATAGATGTCGCTTGCGCGTTCGATGAAATGCGGTGTGTCGAGAAGTGCTGCGATTTCGGCGGCGCGATGCTCTCTCTGGCGCTTTGTATAGGTGTCGAAATTCAACCCGCCGCGCGTCTCCGATCCGGGCTTGCCCAGATAGGTCGACAGCGGCGACAGATTGTCGAAAGTGATGTTGCTGGCGATATAGACGCTGTCCGACATCAGCAATTCGCGCAGAAGCGGCACCTTCATCGCCTCGCGCTTGAAGTTGTCGGCGATCAACTCTCCCATGTAACGGGTGCCGATACGGTAATCGATGCTGTAGTGAAACCACTCGCCGGATGCGCGCAGCATATTCGACAGATAGGTCTTGCCAAGGCCCGACATGCCGAACAGCAGCACACGCTTGCGGCTGCTGTTCGTCCATTCCTGTCCGCTTGAATAGATCATCGCTTGTCCTTCCGTCCGCGCAATCTAAGTAGCGCGGTCGAAATAGAAAAGCCCCGCTAAAGGCGGGGCTTTCCGGATCATTGCGTTTCGATCGGATCAGAAACGATAACCGATGCGCAGGCCGAGGCTGACGGCGTCGTTATCCGTCATGTTGGCGCGTGCCGCATCCGGTGTGCCGGTTTCGGCCTTGGCATCGCCGACCTTGGTGTAGTTGATGCCGCCGGTGAATTTCCATTTATCCATCGTGTAGATACCGGCAACCGTGATCGCCTTGCGCCCATTGGTCGGTGCCAGGGGCGACACCAGATCATCGTCACCTTCCGGCTCGAATGTGAAGGCCACGCTGCCAGACCAATTGTCCGTGAACTTGCGGCCAACACCCAGCGTATAGGTGGTGGAGTCGTCAAGGCTGACCAGCCCGTCAGCGGCGACTGCGGTACCGAAAAAGTCCGGCGTCACAGTGAATTCCGACCATTTTACATGCCGGATCTGACCAAATACCAGCGTATCGGTGGCGACACCGGTCTGGAAATCAAGCGCGATTGCCGACGGCGTCGAGACTTCGGTAGAGCCTTCGGCGACCTGCGTCGCACCGATGAATTCCTTCGTATCGAAGTCATGGTCGATGTCGGAATAATAGGTCAGCGCGATTCGTGCCGCGATATCCGGACGCTCCCACGAGAAACCAGCAAGCCAGCCCACCGCTGTGTCATCTGCGAGTTTCGCGCGATAGCCCGATGCCGCGCCATAGGCCGCCCCCTGCAGACGCACATCACCCGAGGCCTTCGTTGCACGCAAGCCGCCATGAATGCCCCAGCTGTCGTTGAACTTGTAACGCAGGATGGCCGAAATATGGGCGCTTTCCACATTCGCCTTCGTCCCGCCGAGCATATAAGAGCCATCTATAGGTGACGTTACGTCAAGGTCGGGATAGGCGATGTCGGCGCCATAAGGATGTTCAACAATCAGTGCGGCCGAAATCTGATCGGTGAACTGGTGTTTGTATCCGAAGGTAACGACATTGAAGTCGTCGGCGACATTGCCGGTCTCACGACCGCCATATATCGCCAGATCCTTGCCATCAACGTCCGGTTTGGTGATCTGGGCACCAAATTCGACGTAATTGCCCTCTTCGAACAAGATTCCGATAGACTGGGTCGAGCGTTCGATACCACCTGCGAAGACCGGGGCAGTACCCAGAAGCAACGCAGCGGTGCCTATTAGTGTTCTCTTCATGTTTTCCTCCCTGGCGCGGCCCCGAAGACGCCGCAAATGTTCGAAGGACAGGCTATATCGACGGTTGCGCGAATCAATCGCGCCACCGCGATGACGTGGCGTCGCATGCGGGTGCCCACGCGTCACCGTGTCACTGTTGCAACGGTTAGATGACACCCGCGCGCCCAGGCCGAAGGCATCGTGATCGGCTGGGCGGTTTTTCTGCTCCGAACCGGGCCGAATCAGTCAGCGAAAGCGCGCAAAGCCGATATGCGCCTGCAATGGGGTAGACAAAGCGCGCCTGAGGTGAAAAGGGGAACTGCCAAACGAACCCCTAAAGGATTGCTGCCATGCAGATTCGTGAGGCCCTCACATTTGACGACGTTCTTCTGGTTCCGGCGGCCTCAAGCGTCATGCCGTCAACGGCAGATGTCAGGACGCGGGTGACACGCGGTATCCAGATGAATATCCCGCTGCTCAGCTCTGCCATGGACACAGTCACCGAAAGCCGTATGGCCATTGCCATGGCTCAGGCCGGCGGGATGGGGATCGTGCATCGCAATCTGACCGCAGACCAGCAGGCCGATGAGATCCGGCGCGTGAAGCGCTTTGAGTCCGGCATCGTCTACAAGCCGATCACGCTGCGGCCGGATCAGACCCTCGCTGATGCAAAAGCCCTGCAGGAGCGCTATAACGTGACCGGCTTCCCGGTCGTCGATGACGCCGGCCGGGTGGTGGGAATCGTGACCAATCGCGACATGCGCTTTGCCAGCGACGATAAGACCCCGGTCAAGGCGATGATGACCGCGGAAAACCTTGCCATCCTGCGAGAGCCTGCAGATCGCGCGCAGGCCATCGCGATGATGAAAGAGCGTCGGATCGAAAAGCTTCTGGTCACCGATGGCAGCGGCCACCTGACCGGCCTGTTGACACTGAAAGATACCGAAAAAGCAGTGCTGAACCCGCTGGCCTGCAAGGATGATCTGGGCCGCCTGCGCGTCGGCGCTGCCTCTACCGTTGGTGAGGAAGGGTTCGAACGCAGCAAGGCGCTGATCGACGCGGGCGTGGATATGGTGGTGATCGACACGGCGCATGGCCATTCGGAGGGCGTAGCCATCGCGGTCGAAAAGCTGCGCAACTTCTCCGCCGATATTCAGATCGTCGCCGGCAATATCGCCACGGCAGAGGCCGCACGCGCCCTGATTGACGCCGGGGCGGATGCCGTCAAAGTGGGGATCGGGCCGGGCTCCATCTGCACCACCCGGATCGTTGCCGGTGTGGGTGTGCCACAACTGACCGCCATTATGGATGTCGCAGAGGCCGCAGGCGACATTCCGGTGATCGCGGATGGCGGTATCAAGTTTTCGGGTGACTTCGCCAAGGCGATTGCGGCTGGCGCCAACTGCGCGATGGTCGGCAGCGCCATTGCCGGGACAGACGAATCGCCGGGCGAGGTCATCCTCTATCAAGGCCGCAGCTTCAAATCCTATCGGGGCATGGGTTCAATGGGCGCAATGGCCCGTGGTTCAGCGGATCGTTATTTCCAGAAGGATGCGGCAACCGACAAACTGGTGCCGGAAGGGATCGAAGGGCAGGTGCCCTATAAGGGCCCCGTCAGCGCGGTCATCCATCAGATGGTCGGCGGTCTGCGGGCCGCAATGGGTTATACCGGCAGCGCCACAGTGGATGAGATGCGCGGCGGATGCAATTTCGTGCGCATCACAGGGGCAGGGCTGAAGGAAAGCCACGTCCATGACGTCCAGATCACGCGCGAAAGCCCGAATTACCGCATGGGCTGACACACCACATTTTGCACCCCAGCAGCCGACCAGGACCGCATAACCAGCGGCGCTGTCTTTGGTGTGCAAATACCTCGGGGTGCGGGGCAGAGCCCCGCTTCCAACAGTACAAACAGAAAGCTGTGCTTGCCGCCTGCGCGCGGACGGGCGAAGATTTTTCTTGCCGGATTAGAGAATCGACGTATAAATAACCGAACGGTCGGTCAAAGAATTTACGCCTTGTGACTGACTGCCATGAGAGGGGGAAACATGGCCGACGCTTTCATCTGTGACGCAGTCCGGACGCCCATTGGTCGCTACGGCGGTGCGCTGTCATCAGTCCGCGCCGATGATCTGGCGGCGGTTCCTCTTCGTGCCCTGGTTGAGCGTAATCCCGGCGTGGACTGGGCCAGCGTCGATGATCTGATCTATGGCTGCGCCAATCAGGCGGGCGAGGATAACCGAAATGTCGGGCGCATGGCGGCGCTGCTGGCCGGGCTGCCGGTGGATGTGCCGGGCACGACGATCAACCGGCTCTGCGGGTCGGGGATGGATGCAGTCGGCATGGCCGCCCGTGCGATCCGTGCTGGCGATTGCGACATGATCATTGCGGGCGGTGTGGAGAGCATGTCGCGCGCCCCATTTGTCATGCCAAAGGCGGAAACGGCGTTCAGCCGTGCCAATGCGGTCTACGACACGACCATCGGCTGGCGCTTCGTCAACCCGAAGATGAAGGCTGAATACGGGATCGATTCGATGCCGCAAACCGCCGACAACGTGGCCCAGGACTTCAACGTCAGCCGCGAGGATCAGGACGCCTTCGCGGCCCGCAGTCAGGAGCGTTGGGCCGCAGCTCATGAAGCGGGCATTTTCGCCGATGAGATTGTGCCGGTCAGTGTGCCTCAGAAAAAGGCCGATGAGATCGTCGTCGACACGGATGAACATCCGCGTCCCGGCACCACGTCGGACAAGCTTGCAAAGCTGAAGGGCGTGAACGGACCCGAGAAAAGCGTCACCGCGGGCAATGCCTCGGGCGTGAATGACGGGGCCTGTGCGCTTCTGATCGCCAGCAAGGAAGCGGCCGGGAAGAACGGTCTGACCCCAAAGGCGCGGATCGTCGCAATGTCGGCAGCGGGTGTAGAGCCGCGCATCATGGGTATCGGCCCTGCGCCTGCCGCGAAGAAAGTGCTCGCGCGGGCAGGTCTGACAATTGACCAGATGGATGTGATCGAACTCAACGAAGCATTCGCCTCGCAGGGGCTTGCCACGCTGCGAGAGCTTGGACTTCCTGACGATGCACCCCATGTTAATCCGAACGGTGGCGCCATCGCGATCGGTCATCCGCTGGGCATGTCCGGGGCACGGCTGGTCACAACCGCGATGTATCAACTGCACCGCACAGGCGGCAGATATGCGCTATGCTGCATGTGTGTCGGTGTCGGTCAGGGCATCGCCATCATTATCGAACGCGTCTGAGGAGGAACTGCCATGTATGCACAGCTCGTCAAATCCGAAGGCAAATCGCGCGAGGAGATGTCGCCCGAAGAGATCGCCTTTCAGGAGCGCATCGACCGGAACGAGAAGATCGAACCCAAAGAGTGGATGCCGGAAGGCTATCGCAAGACGCTGATCCGCCAGATCGGCCAACACGCCCATTCCGAAATCGTCGGCCAATTGCCCGAGGGCAACTGGATCACCCGCGCCCCCACGCTGGAGCGCAAGCAGATCCTGCTGGCCAAGGTGCAGGACGAGGCCGGGCACGGTCTGTATCTCTATTGCGCCGCCGAGACGCTTGGCGTGAGCCGCGATGAGTTGCTGGAGAAACTGCATTCCGGCGATATGAAATATTCGTCGATCTTCAACTATCCGACCCTGACCTGGGCCGATATGGGCGCGGTCGGCTGGCTGGTCGATGGCGCGGCGATCATGAATCAGGTGCCGCTGCAACGGACCAGCTATGGCCCCTATAGCCGCGCGATGATCCGCATCTGCAAGGAGGAAAGTTTCCACCAGCGGCAGGGCTACGCGATCATGATGAAGATGGCCAATGGCACGCCGGAACAGAAGAAGATGGCGCAGGATGCGCTGAACCGGCTTTGGTATCCCTCGCTGATGATGTTCGGGCCGTCCGACAAGGACAGCGTCCACTCCGCGCAGAGCATGGCGTGGAAGATCAAGATGAACACCAATGACGAACTGCGCCAGAAATTCGTCGACCAGACCGTGCCGCAGGCCGAATATCTGGGGCTGACGATCCCTGACCCGGACCTCAAATGGAACGAGGAAAAGGGCGGCTATGATTTCAGCGAACCCGACTGGGACGAGTTCTATCAGGTGCTGAAGGGCAATGGGCCGTGCAACAAGGAACGGCTCGGCGCCCGCGTAAAGGCGTGGGAGGACGGCGCGTGGTATCGCGAGGCGATGAACGCCCATGCGAAGAAGAAGGCGGCGCGTCGCCCGGTGGCGGCGGAATAACCCGATGCCGCGGCTGAACCACGTCGCGCTGACAGTGTCGGATCGCGAAGCTTCGGCCCGGTTCTATGGGGCGTATTTCGGCCTGACCCGGCGCGTGCATGACGATGACCATCTGCTGATCCTCGCCGATGACAGCGGCGGTCTGCTGGCCCTGAGTGAGGGCGATCTGCCACCTGAGCTGCCGGGCACCAATCACTTCGGCAGCCTCGCCGGGACTGCGGAGGAAGTCGAGGCGCTACGGGAACGCTTTCGCGCCGATGGCGTGACCGAAACGGAATACAGCGCCGGTGGTCCGGCGCGTGTGCAGGCGCTCGATCCAGACGGATACCGGGTCGAACTTTACGCTTATTGATCGATACCCAGCGGTGTTGTGCCGCAGGAAGGGAGGAACAGATGTCCAGCGAATGGCCCCTTTGGGAGGTCTTTATCCGTGGTCAGCACGGGTTGAACCACCGTCATGTCGGCAGCCTTCATGCGCCCGATGCCGAGGTCGCGATCAAGCATGCCCGCGACGTCTATACGCGCCGGAATGAAGGCGTTTCGATCTGGGTGGTGAAATCGGTCGATATCGCGGCCTCCAGCCCCTCCGACAAGGGACCGCTGTTCGAGCCGTCGAATGACAAGGTGTATCGCCACCCGACCTTCTACGATATTCCCGAAGAAATAGGGCATATGTGATGCCGTCGCTTCCCGATATCATGACCCCGAACGCGGCTGAGCTTGCCCGTCAGGATGGCGGCAAGGGCGGCCATGCACCGACCCCCGACGCCGATCAGGATGCGTTTTTCGAGTTCCTGCTGCGCATGGGCGACAATGCCCTGATCCTCGGGCATCGCAATTCCGAATGGTGCGGCCATGGTCCGCAACTGGAGGAGGACATTGCGATGTCCAACATGGCGCTTGACCTGATCGGTCAGACCGCTCTTTGGCTGGGTCTGGCGGCAGAGGTTGAAGGCAAGGGCCGCAGCGCCGACGATCTCGCCTATCTGCGCGACGCGTGGGAGTTCCGCAACCTTCTGCTGGTCGAGCGCCCGAATGGCGATTTCGGCGCGACGCTGATGCGGCAATTCCTGTTCGACGCGTTCCATTTTCTGCAGCTTCAGGCGCTGACGCGGTCCAGCGATACCCGCGTGGCCGAAATCGCGCAGAAATCGCTGAAAGAGGTCAGCTATCACCTTGAACGCTCGGCCGAGCAGGTCATCGCGCTTGGCGACGGAACCAGCGAGAGCAAGGCAAGGATGCAGGCAGCGCTGGATGACCAGTGGTCCTACGCGCTGGAGATGTTTTCCAGCGACGACACGGATGTGACGCTGGCGGCATCGGGGATCGCGCCTGATCCGGCGGGGCTGCGCCAGACATGGGACGAAATCGTGCTGCCCGTGCTGGCCGAAGCGACGCTGACTGTTCCCGATACCAAATTCGCGCACAAGGGCGGCAAGCAGGGCACCCATACCGAACATCTGGGCTATATCCTCGCCGAGATGCAGTTCCTGCAACGCGCCTATCCCGGCGCGGAGTGGTAGGATGCGGCCCGCCGTCTCGACCATATGGGACTGGCTGGCCGAGGTCCCGGACCCCGAGATCCCGGTCATCTCGCTGACCGATCTGGGCATCATCCGCGATGTGGACTGGCAGGGCGAGACGCTGGTGGTGACGGTGACGCCGACCTATTCGGGTTGCCCGGCCACGGCGGTGATCAACCTGGATATCGAGAACCATCTGCGCGGCAAGGGAGTCGAGGACATAAGGCTGGAACGCCGCCTCTCGCCGCCCTGGACCACCGACTGGATCAGCGAGGAAGGCCGCGAGAAGCTGCGCGATTACGGCATCGCCCCGCCGATCGAGGGCACCGCGCCCGACGGCCATGTCATGGCCCGGATCGGTGCGCTTGGCGGCGGCAACCTGACCGTGCCATGCCCGCGATGCGGTGCCACCGACACGCGGCGGGTCAGCCAGTTCGGCTCGACCCCCTGCAAGGCCAGTTGGGTGTGCAATGCCTGTCTGGAACCCTTCGACTATTTCAAGTGCCATTAGAGGAACCGCCATGCCCCGCTTCCTTCCCTTGCAGGTTACCGATGTGCGCCGCGACACCCGCGACGCCGTCGTCGTGACGCTGCAACCAAGACCGGAAGACGCAGCCAGCTTTGATTTCACGCAAGGTCAGTATCTGACCTTCCGGCGCGATTTCGACGGCGAAGAGCTGCGCCGGTCCTATTCGATCTGTGCAGGCCGCGATGACGGTGCGCTGCGAGTCGGCATCAAGCGTGTCGATGGCGGGGCATTTTCCACATGGGCGAATGAGGATCTGGCCGTCGGGATGGAACTGGACGCCATGCCGCCCATGGGCCGTTTCAACACCGATCTGGATGGCGCGGCGGTCAAGCATTATGTCGGCGTCGCGGCGGGGTCGGGCATCACGCCGGTCCTGTCGATCATCAAGACAACGCTCAAACGCGAACCCAAAAGCCGGTTCACGCTGATCTATGCCAACCGATCCGTAAATTCGATCATGTTCCGTGAGGAGTTGGAGGATCTGAAGAATGCCTATCTCGGTCGGTTCTCGGTCATCCATATCCTGAAATCCGAGGGGCAGGAGATCGACCTGTTCACGGGCCGGATCGATGCCGAGAAGATGCAGGCGCTGTTCGATAACTGGATCGATCCGGCCAGCATCGACACGGCGTTCATCTGCGGGCCGGAAGGGCTGATGCTGACCGTGGCCGACAGCCTGCGCAAGGCGGGACTGGATGACGCGCAGATCAAATTCGAACTCTTCGCCTCCAGCCAGCCCGGCCGGGCGAAGAAAAAGGCCGTCAGCAAGGATGCCGCGCAGTCGGGCGATGCGACCGAGGCCGTAGTGACGCTGGACGGTGCCACGCGCACATTCAGGATGCCGAAACAGGGCGAGAACCTTCTGGATGCCGCTTTGGCCGCCGATATGGACGCGCCCTATGCCTGCAAGGCCGGGGTCTGTTCGACCTGCCGCGCCAAGGTGTTGGAAGGCGAGGCCGAGATGGCGATTAACCACGCGCTTGAAGATTACGAGGTTGCGCAGGGCTATGTGCTGACCTGCCAATGCTATCCGCTGACCGACCGCATCGTCGTCAGCTATGACGAATAGGGGGCGGCAATGGATATGAAGATCGAGGATTATCTGGCGCAGGGCGGCAAGCTGACCTCTCCCGGCAATGTCCCGCCGCGCTACCGGGGCGAGTTGCTGCGGCTGATGGCGTCATTCGTGGACAGCGAACTGGCGGGGGCGGCGGGCTTTGCCGATACGATCAACGATGCGCCCGGCATCAAGAACCGGATCGCGGCGGCCAAGATCACGCAGGAAAAGCTGGATCATGCGGGTCGCGTCCTCGCGGTGATGGGCGAATTCGGGGCCGATACGGCGCGGTATGACAACAGCCATGACTGGGCCGCGCGGATGGATCGCGATGCCGACCTGGCGGCTGCGCGGCATGGCGACGATATGCGCCTGTCGGTCTTTCACTATCCGTTGCAGGGCTATGTCGATGCGGTGGTGCTGAATGTGCTGATGGGTCTGGCAACGGTCGTGCAGATGGATGAGATGAAGCGCGTCAGCTATGCGCCCCTGGCCGATACCTATCGCGAAATCGCGCCCAGAGAGGCGCGTCACGTCGAACTGGGTCTGAACGGGCTGCGCCAGATCGCCGAAAGCGATGAGGGACGCGCGCAGGCCAAGGATGCCATAGCCTATTGGATGCCGAAGGTCGATGCGACATTCGGGCAGTCGGCCTCGAAACGCTATGACACGCAGGCGCGGTTCGGTCTGCGCCATACCGAGAACGAAAAGCTGCGCGAGCTGTGGGCGCAGCGGGTGAATGACCTGCTGGCGCCGATGGGGCTGGCCTGAAAGGATATGCGATGAATGTGCAAACCCCTCGACTGCTGCAATCCTATATCTGCGGCGAATGGCGCAACGGATCGAAAGACGGCAAGGAATTGCTGAATGCTGCCACCGGCGAGGTGGTGGCGCTGATCGACGCCTCAGGTCTCGATCATGCGGCGGCGCTTGAATACGGGCGCGAGAAGGGCGGTCGTGCGCTGCGTGATTTGACGGTTCATCAGCGGGCGCTGATGCTGAAGGAAATCGGCCTCAAGCTGATGGAGATGAAAGAGGATTTCTATACCGAAAGCTTCTGGACCGGGGCCACGCGGGCCGATGGCTGGGTCGATATCGAAGGCGGTATCGGCACGCTTCTGACGCTGGCATCGAAAGCGCGGCGCGAATTGCCGAATGCGAAAGTCATCCCCGATGGCCCGGTTGAGCCTTTATCAAAGGATTCCAGCTTTTCGGGCCAGCATATCCTGACGCCTCTGCAGGGCGTGGCGGTCCATATCAACGCCTTCAACTTTCCGATCTGGGGGATGCTGGAAAAGATCGCGCCGACGCTGATTGCGGGGATGCCGACGATCGTCAAACCGGCCAGCCAGACCGCTTACCTGACCGAGCTGATGGTCCGCCGGATCGTCGATATGGGCATTCTGCCCGATGGGGCCTTGCAGCTTGTATCTGGCTCTGCCGGGGATTTGCTGGACCATGTGACCTGTCAGGATGTGGTGACCTTTACCGGATCGGCCTCAACCGGGCGGATGCTGAAAACCTCGCCTGCGATCATCGAAAACTCGGTCCGCTTCACGATGGAGGCCGACAGCCTGAACGCCTCGGTCCTTGGGCCGGATGCGGGGCCGGGGAGCGAGGAGTTCGATCTGTTCGTCCGCGAGGTCCTGCGCGAGATGACCAGCAAGGCGGGCCAGAAATGCACCGCGATCCGCCGCGCCATTGTGCCGCGCGCCCATGTCGATGCGGTGATCGAGGCGCTGAAGGCGAAGCTGGAAAAGACCGTGACCGGCGATCCTGCGGTGGATGGCACGCGGATGGGACCGCTCGCCAGTCTGGATCAGCGAGAGGAAGTGCGCGAACGGATCGAGGATCTGAAAGCCTCCTCGCAGATCGTGCTGGGCGATCCGGGTGATGTGAATGTCAGTTCTGGCGATGCGGAAAAAGGGGCGTTCATCAATCCGGTGGTGCTGCTGGCCGACAATCCGGCCGATGCGGTGGCCAATGATGTCGAGGCGTTCGGGCCGGTGGTCACCTTGATGCCCTATGATGATGTCGCGGATGCCGTGGCACTGACCCATCGCGGGAAGGGATCTCTCGTGGCATCGGTTTTCACAGACAGCAAGGATGTCGCCGCAGAGATGGTCATCGGCATGGCGCCGATGCATGGCCGGGTGCTGATCGGGAACCGGCGGTCGGCGAAATCATCGACCGGGCATGGCTCGCCCTTGGCGCCTCTGGTTCATGGCGGGCCGGGCCGGGCCGGTGGCGGCGAGGAACTCGGCGGGATGCGCGCGGTGAAGCATTACATGCAGCGCACCGCCGTTCAGGGCGCCCCGCATCTGCTGAGCGCGGTGACTGGCATCTGGTCGGATGGTGCCGATACCAGCACGGGCAAGCATCCGTTCCGCAAGTCGGTCGAAGAACTGCGCCTTGGCGATCAGATCGTCACCGATGCGCGCGAGGTGACCGAGGAGGATGTCGAACATTTCGCCAATTTCACCGGCGACACCTTCTATGCCCATATGGATGAAGAGGCCGCGAAGGCGAACCCGTTCTTCGATGACCGCGTGGCGCATGGTTATCTGATTGCGTCCTTCGCGGCGGGCCTGTTCGTCGATCCCGATCCGGGTCCGGTTCTGGCCAATTACGGCGTGGACAATCTGCGCTTTCTGACCCCGGTCTATTTCGGCGATACGCTGCAGGTGCGGCTGACCTGCAAGGAGATCAATCCGCGCGAGAATGCCGAACATGCCGAAGTCCGCTGGGATTGCCGCGTCACCAACCAGAAAGATGAGGTTGTCGCGCAATATGACGTGTTGACCATGGTGGCGAAGGAGTGGCCGTAACAACCGGCGGCACATCATCCCCGCAAACGAAAAAGGCCCCGCAATCGCGGGGCCTTTCTGTATGAGTGCGGCGACAGGATCAGTCGTTGCTGGCGCCCATGAACTGCAGAAGGAACATGAACAGATTCAGGAAGTCCAGATACAGGTTCAGCGCGCCGAGGATGGCGGCCTTGCCCAGGAAGTCCTGGTTCGATTCACGCAGTTGCAGGTAGGTGTTCTTGATGTTCTGCGTATCGAAGGCGGTCAGACCTGCGAAGATCAGGACGCCAATGACCGAGATCGCGAATTGCATCGCGCCCGACTGCAGGAAGATGTTCACGATCGAAGCGATGATCAGACCGATCAGACCCATCATCAGGAACGTGCCCATGCCCGACAGATCGCGCTTGGTCGTGTAACCGTAGAATGACAGACCCGCGAAAGCGCCTGCGGTCGCGAAGAACGTCGCTGCGATGGACGTGCCGGTGTAGCGCAGGAAAATCCAGCTGATCGACATGCCCATCAATGCGGCAAAGCCGTAGAAAATGAGCGTCGCTGCTTGGGTCGACAGCCGATAAACGGCGGCACCGAAAGCGAAGACCACCAGCAGAGGCGCGAACATCAGTACCCATTTCAGCGGTGACGCATAAACGGCGTAACCGATCTGAGTCAGGGTACCGTCCGAACCGACGGCGAGCATGTTCAGCCCTAGGGCAAAGAAGGCAGTCACGGCCATGCCGGTTGCCATAATGCCGTAAACCTTCGACATGTACGCGCGAAGGCCGGCGTCAATCTCGGCGCGGGTCGCGGCACCCGTCTGGGCCTGGGCCTGACGTAGGGTGTCGTATTCAGCCATCAAACTCTCCATAACTGGCGTTGGCGGCGCGGATGCGCCTGTCACAGGTAAATATTGGCTCAGTATCGCATGTTTTCAACGGATGCGAAGAGCAAAATGATCAACTTTGCGACGGTTGTCTGCCCTGGTGCCGTGGAATGCAGAAAAATCGCATGACCACCCAAAAGCGCGGATTTGGGCAGGACATTGCATGATTCGGACAAGTTCGGAAAACGTGTACCAATTTTTCGGCTGGTTTTTGCCGAAAGGGGCGTTTTTATGCATTCTGATGATTTTTCGCCTGTCCTTTCAGTCAACTTTAACGTGTTATGTGTCATTCCGAGTCGCCAGCGTTTTTAAATTGGTATATGACTCTACGAGACTAGGTGAGGATTGTTATGAAGCACGAAGTTGATGTGCATGTGGGCACGCGCATTCGCCACCGGCGTTGGCTTATTGGTATGACCCAGCAGCAGCTGGCGGATCAGGTCGGCATCAAATTTCAGCAAATACAGAAGTATGAGACTGGTGCAAACCGCGTTTCGGCCTCGCGACTGTGGGATATCTCCCTTGCGCTCGATGTGCCTATCAGCTTTTTCTTTGAAGGGATAAGCGGTGGCCGCGCTGCCACCTCTCTGGATGACGACATCATCGCCAGCAAAGAGGCTTTGCAGCTTATCCGTGCATATTATGCGATGCCCGAGGCGCAGCGCCGCCAGATTTTCGAACTGGCAAGGGTTCTGTCACACGCCGCGTGATGGCGCGGCTGTTCGCCCCCGTGATTTCGCGCTATCAGGCCAGCGAAACGATGGGGGCGACATGGACAGGTCCGATATATTCGACACCGCTGCTGCGATGGCTGATGCGGCCCGCGCAAAAACCATGCCTCTGTTTCGCAGCGAAGGCTTGCGGCCCGACAACAAGCAGGCGGGTGGTTTCGATCCGGTAACCGAGGCTGACCGGCAAAGTGAACGGGCGATGCGGCAGATTCTGGCCGACCGGCGTCCCGAGGACGCGATATTGGGGGAAGAGTTCGGGACCCAGCCCGGATCCTCTGGCCTGACCTGGGTTCTTGACCCGATCGATGGAACCCGCGCCTTTATCTCTGGCGCGCCAAGCTGGGGTACGCTGATCGGCCTGACGGATGAAAGCGGGCCGATCTTTGGTATTGTCGATCAGCCATTCACCGGCGAACGCTTCGAAGGCGGGCTTGGGCGCGCACGGGTTGTGACGCGAGAGGGGGAGCGAGCCCTTGAGACACGCAAAGACGTGGCCCTTCACGAGGCAACTTTGCTGAGCACCTTTCCCGAGGTCGGATCGTCAGACGAATACGAAGGGTTTCACCGCGTTGCGTCGCAGGTTCGGCTGACCCGCTATGGGCTGGATTGCTATGGATATGCCTTGCTGGCGCTCGGGCAGGTCGATCTGGTGATCGAGGCCGGGCTGCAGGCCTATGATGTCGTAGCACCGATTGCCGTCGTTCAGGCTGCGGGCGGTGTCGTGACCGATTGGCAGGGTGAGCCGGCGCATAACGGCGGGCGTATCATTGCCGCAGCAACGCCGGAAATTCATGCAAAGGCGTTGACGTTGCTGAACAGCTGATTATTGCCCCTGTTACAAGGGATATTTAAGATCACCTTTGGGCCCCGCCGCCCGATCCACCAGCCATCGCCAAAGAACGAGAAGGGGGGGCCATGCAGGACGACGATCAGCGCCCGGATCTGACTGCCGATCAGCCAGAAGCCGTTTCGGAGGAAAAGGCCGCAGAGCCCCAACCGCCCGAAGACGATGATGAGGACGATTTCACGCCGTCTCGCGTTCTGCTGGATCAGATACGCGACGCGATTGACGATGAAGACCCCGTTCGCCTGAACGAATTGCTGGACCCGATGCACGCGGCAGACATCGCCGACGTCATCGAGAACCTGTCCCCCGCGCGTCGGCGCGTCTTCATGTCGCTCTGGTCCGGAGAGATTGACGGCGACATCCTTTCGGAAATCGATGAGTCTATCCGCGACGAAGTCGTCGAACTGATGCCGAAAGCGGCGCTTGCCGACGCTGTCCGCGAGATGGACAGCGACGACATTGTCGAACTGATCGAAGAACTGGACGAAGACGAGCAGAAGAAGGTTCTGGCGGCGCTTGACGAATCGGATCGCGCCGCCGT
Organism: Paracoccus albus; assembly: GCF_027913035.1. NCBI lineage: Bacteria > Pseudomonadati > Pseudomonadota > Alphaproteobacteria > Rhodobacterales > Paracoccaceae > Paracoccus > Paracoccus albus. The sequence continues at coordinate 2,319,683 of NZ_CP115775.1, read as the reverse complement.
CGAGCAGTCGCTGACATATCCGGAATATTCCGCTGGACGGATGATGCAGTCCGAGGTGGTGACGGCGCCAGAACATTGGACGGTCGGCGATACCATCGACTATCTGCGCAGCGAAGAGGATCTGCCGGATCAGTTCTACCACGTCGTTCTGGTCGATCCGCGCAGACACCCCGCCGGATATGTGGCACTTGGCCGCCTGCTGGGCGCGCGGCGCGAAGTGCTGCTGCGCGACATAACCGAGGAAAGCTTCCGCCCGATTGATGCCTTCGCGAATGAGGCAGACGTGGCCTATGCCTTCAACCAGTACCACCTGATTTCGACGCCAGTCGTGGATGAGCATGACCGGCTTGTCGGCGTCATCACCATCGACGACGCGATGGAGGTGCTGGATGACGAGCACGAGGAAGATATCCTGCGTTTGGCCGGTGTTGGCGACGAAAGCTCGATTTCCGATACTGTTGTTGAAACGCTTTGGCAGCGTCTGCCCTGGCTGGGCGTGAACCTTGCGACGGCGATCCTCGCATCCTTTGTCATCGCAATGTTCGAAGCGACGATTTCGCAGATCGTGGCACTGGCGGTGCTGATGCCGATTGTCGCTTCGATGGGGGGGAATGCGGGCACGCAGACACTAACCGTTGCGGTGCGGGCGCTTGCGACAAAAAGCCTGACCGGGTCCAACGTCTGGCGGGTCGTCGGGCGAGAGGCGGTGGTGGGCGTGTTGAATGGCTTGTGCTTCGCCGTCGTGATGGGCGTCGTTGCGTGGATCTGGTTTGACGGGCTTTCTCTGGCATGGGTGATCGCGATTGCGATGGTTGTGAACCTGTTTGTCGCTGCTTTGGCCGGAATTCTTGTCCCGCTGACGCTGGAAAAAGTCGGGGCCGATCCTGCGCTCGCCTCGGGCACGTTTGTGACAACCGTAACCGATGTGGTTGGTTTTTTTGCCTTTCTTGGACTGGCGCAGATGGTGCTGCTCTGACGTGCTCAGAAAAGTAAACAGGAAATTGCGCGCGTTAACCAAAAAAACCTTGATATGTGGAAGTCTATCCCGCAGGTTGGGTCGCACAGACCCCAAAAACACAATATCTGGTGGCTCCATCTAACGCCGTCAGGATAATCGCGGGCTTTCGGCAGGGTTGACGGGACAGGCACATCCCGTCCGTATCGCACGGGCGGGATGCTTCATTTTTTGAACAGATCAGCCGCGCGCCTGGCTGTTGAGGGCTTTGGTGATTTCATCCAGCACGGCCGGGTCTTCGATGGTGGCAGGGGTCTTGAACTCCTCGCCATCCGCAATCTTTGACATCGTTGCCCGAAGGATCTTGCCGGAACGCGTTTTGGGCAGGCGGTTGACGATCACAGCCCGTTTGAACGCGGCGACCGGGCCGATTTCATCACGTACCATCCTGATAACGTCCTGCACAATTTGTTCGTGCGGCGTCTGGCTGCCCTTCTTCAGGCAGAGGAACCCCATCGGGGCCTGCCCCTTCAGCGGGTCATTCACACCGATCACCGCGCATTCCGCAACATCGCTGTGCTGCGCCAGAACCTCTTCCATCGCGCCGGTCGACAGCCTGTGACCTGCCACATTGATGACGTCATCGGTCCGCGCCATGATGTAGAGATAACCATCCTCATCCAGATAGCCCGCATCGCCAGTTTCGTAATAGCCGGGAAAGTGCGACAGGTATGACTTGCGGTATCTGTCCTCGGCATTCCAAAGGCCGGATAGCGTGCCCGGGGGCAATGGCAGCTTGATCGCAATGGCGCCGAGCGTTCCTGGTGGCACCGGATTGCCGCCCTCATCCAGGACCCGAACGTCATAGCCCGGCATTGGCACGGTCGGGCTGCCCAGCTTTATCGGCATCTCCTCGATCCCCAGCGGATTTGCGGCGATGGCCCAGCCAGTTTCCGTCTGCCACCAATGGTCGATCACCGGGACGCCCAGATGTTCCTGCGCCCATCTGATGGTTTCCGGATCAGCACGCTCTCCCGCCAGGAACAGCGCCTGCAAGTCGTGCAGCTTGTAGCGGCGGATATATTCACCATCCGGGTCCTCTCGCCGGATTGCGCGGATGGCTGTCGGGGCGGTGAAGAAGCTTTTGATCCGATTGTTCTGGATCGTGCGCCAGAACACGCCGGCATGAGGTGTGCCGATGGGCTTGCCCTCGAACACCACGGTCTGCGCCCCGGCGATCAGCGGACCATAGCAGATATAGCTGTGGCCAACGACCCAGCCGACATCGGATGCCGCCCAGAAACGGTCGCCGGGTCCGATATTGTAGATATTCGTCATCGACCATTGCAGCGCCACCAGATGACCGGCGGTGGGGCGAACGACCCCTTTTGGCTGACCCGTGGTGCCAGAGGTATACAGGATATAGACCGGGTGGTTGCCTTCGACGGGGACACAATCCACGGGCTCCACGCCATATTGGAAGCCATGCCAGTTGACATCCCGGCCCTCCGTCAGCTTCGCGACCTCTTCCTCTCGCTGGAAGATGACGCAGAAGTCGGGTTTGTGCCTAGCCTGATCTATGGCCTGATCCAGCAGCGGCTTGTAATGGACGACGCGCCCCGGCTCCAGCCCGGCGGATGCGGCGATGATGGCCTTGGGCTGAGCATCGTCGATGCGCACGGCGAGTTCGTTCGCCGCAAAGCCGCCAAACACCACCGAATGGATGGCCCCCAGGCGAGCGCAAGCCAGCATCGCCTCGACAGCCTGCGGTATCATCGGCATGTAGATGATGACCCGGTCGCCTTTTTCGATACCGCGCGCGCGCAGTGCACCGGCCAATGTCGCGACGCGCCGTTGCAGTTCTGCGAAAGTAATGCCTTTGGTGGCATGTGTGATCGGACTGTCATGATAGATCGCGATGTCATCGCCGCGCCCTGCCTCGACATGGCGGTCCACGCAGTTCCAGCATGTGTTGACCAGTCCGTCCGAAAACCAGTCGTAGATCGGGGCGTTATCGTCGAACAGGGCCCTGGATGGTGGCCGGACCCAATCGATTGCTTCCGCGGCCCTCATCCAGAAAGCTTCCGGATCGGCTTTCCAACCGTCGTAGATATCCTGATATGCCATGCCTCATCCTCCCCCAACGCGAACGATATGCGGGGGACGGCGCGGCGGCAACCGCGTCAATTGGCTGAGCGATCAGCGGTAATGTGCAACCGGCGTTCCGGCGACAGCCGACATGTTCAGCAAACCGCGTGCCGTGATGGACGGCGTGACGATATGGGCGCGGTTGCCCATCCCCATCAGGATCGGCCCGACCTCAAGCCCGTTGGCCTTGTGCTTGAGGATGTTGCGCACGCCAGAGGCCGTATCGGTGCCCGCGAAAATCAGCACATTCGCAGCACCTTCCAGCCGCGATGCCGGGAAGATGCGCGAACGGATATCCGGGTCGAGCGCGGAGTCGATGTGCATCTCTCCATCGAAGTTGAAATCGACCTCATTGTTTTGCAAGATACGCATCGCCTCGCGCATTCGCTTGCCGGAATCGGTATCAAGGTTGCCGAATTGCGAATGGCTGCACAGTGCAACATGCGGGATCAGCCCGAAACGGCGAACGTGCCTTGCAGCGCCAATGGTCGAAAGGGCGATCTGTTCCGGGGTCGGATGGTTGTTCACCTGCGTATCCGCGATGAACAGCGGCCCGTCCTCAAGGATCATCATCGACAGCGCGCCATGCGGTGTCAGACCGTCCCGGCCAAGCACCTGCTCGATATAGTTGAGGTGCCAGCTATATTGGCCAAACGTGCCGCACAGCAGGCTGTCGGCTTCAGAGCGGTGGACCATAACGGCCCCGATGGCCGTCGTGTTTGTGCGCATGATCGCGCGGGCAAGGTCGGGGGTGACACCGCGCCGGGCCATAAGTTCGTGATAGGTTTCCCAATATTCGCGGTAACGTGAATCGCTTTCAGGGTTCACGATTTCAAAGTCTTTTTCCGGACGGATTGGCAGTCCTGCGCGTTCGGCGCGGGACGCAATCACATCCGGTCGACCGATCAGGATAGGGACATCGGTCGTCTCCTCAAGCATCGCATTTGCGGCGCGCAGCACACGCTCATCCTCGCCCTCGGCAAAGACGATACGGCGGCTGGCTGTGGCCGCCGCCTCGAACACGGGGCGCATGATAAGTGCGGACCGGAAGACGGATCCATCCAGCTTGCGTTTGTAGGCGTTGATATCCTCCAGCGGTCGCGTCGCCACACCGGATTCCATCGCCGCCTTGGCGACGGCGGAAGAGACGACACCGATCAGGCGCGGATCGAACGGCTTCGGGATCAGGTAATCCGGGCCGAAGGTCAGCGTTTCGCCGCGATAGGCCGCTGCTGCTTCGGCGGCGGTCGTCGCGCGGGCGAGTGCGGCAATGCCTTCGATACAGGCGATCTGCATTTCATCGTTGATCTGTGTCGCCCCGACATCCAGGGCGCCGCGAAATATGAACGGGAAGCAAAGGACGTTGTTCACCTGGTTCGGGAAGTCGCTGCGACCGGTGGCGATAACCGCATCGGGCGCAATCGCTTTTACCTCATCGGGCATGATCTCTGGCGTCGGGTTGGCGAGCGCAAAGACCACCGGGCGGGGGGCCATCCGTCCGACCATGTCTTGCTTGAGAACGCCGGGGCCAGACAGGCCAAGGAACATGTCCGCACCGTCGATGACCTGATCCAGTGTGCGCAAATCGCTGTTTTGCGCATAGGCTGCCTTTTGGGGGTTCATATCGTCTGTCCGGCCCTCATAGACCAGCCCGTGAATGTCGCAGAGCCAGACATTCTCGCGCTTGACGCCGAGCTTGAGCAGCATGTTCAGGCAGGCAATGCCAGCGGCACCACCGCCGGTGGAGACGATCTTGATATCCTCGAACTTTTTGCCGACGACGCGCAGGGCGTTGGCCGCGGCGGCGCCTACGACGATTGCGGTGCCGTGCTGGTCATCATGAAAGACCGGGATATTCATACGTTCCCGGCAAAGCTTTTCGACGATGAAGCACTCCGGGGCTTTGATATCCTCCAGATTGATAGCGCCAAAGCTTGGCTCAAGGCTTTGCACGATGGCGGCCAGCTTTTCGGGATCGGCTTCGGCAATTTCCAGATCGAAGCAGTCGATATTGGCGAATTTCTTGAACAGGACGGCCTTGCCCTCCATCACCGGCTTGGACGCAAGTGGGCCGATATTGCCCAGCCCAAGCACGGCAGTCCCGTTGGAGACCACAGCGACAAGGTTGCCGCGCGACGTATATCGCGCCGCATCCGCCGGATTTTCCTTGATCTCCATGCAGGCCTCGGCCACGCCGGGGCTGTAGGCGCGGGCAAGGTCGCGGCCATTGGCAAGGGGCTTCGTTGCGCGAATCTCAAGCTTACCGGGGCGCGGAAACTCGTGATATTCCAGTGCGGATGCACGAGCCTTATCTTGGCGCTGCTCTTCCATAGTTGCCCCCTTTCATGCGGCGTCCCTGGCCGAGCGGGCCGGGTGCTGTCAATGTCGTGCTACGGTTGGGTGAAACCGTGCCTGCTTCATGGTTCAGCGTTAAACTAGTTTGGCGGATCATCACAAGCCGTCGCGCCCGTTCCCGCCTCAGTAAGTCTTTGCGAGGATATATCGACATCTTGCATCCGGCACCTGCAGCGCGCAGAATCCGCCGATGACAACCGGAGGCCGCCTATGTCCCTTCTAGACGCCGCACGCGAGGTGCGCGAAGCAGCTTATGCGCCCTATTCCACGTTCAAGGTCGGAGCAGCGGTGCGCGGCGCATCCGGCACGATCTATCGGGGGTGCAATGTCGAAAACGTCGCTTATCCCGAAGGCACTTGCGCAGAAGCTGGCGCCATCGCTGCGATGGTTGCAGCTGGTGAGACCCAACTGACGGAAGTCGCGGTGATTGCTGGCAGTCCCGAACCCGTTCCGCCCTGCGGCGGGTGTCGGCAGAAGCTGGCAGAGTTCGGCCGCAGCGATACGCCTGTTCTGCTGGCGACAACCTCTGGTGCGACGTTTTCAACGACGATTGGCGAGTTGCTGCCGGGGCGCTTTGACGCGGGCCATATGGGGGGCAGCTGAGCATGAACGAAGCGGGCGGCCCGTCGAAGGTCACGGACCTTCGACCGATCATCGCGCGCCTTCGTGACGAGGGTGAACTGGATGATCGCGGTGCACGGCTGATTGCGGCTGGGTTGTCGGATGGCTCGCTTTCGGATGCGCAGGCCGGGGCATTTGCGATGGCGGTGCTGCTGCGCGGCCTATCGGCTGAGGGACGCACGGCCCTGACCCGCGCGATGCGGGATTCCGGCGATCTGATGACATGGGACCTGCCCGGTCCTGTCGTCGACAAGCACTCAACCGGCGGCGTTGGCGATGTCGTGTCGCTGGTTGTGGCACCCTTGCTTGCGGCTTGCGGGGCTTATGTTCCCATGATCTCTGGCCGGGGGCTGGGCCATACCGGCGGAACGCTGGATAAGCTGGAGGCAATTCCGGGCTTTGACTGCGATCTGACGGAGGAGGCGTTCCGCAAAGCCGTCGGCGAGGTCGGTTGCGCCATTGTTGCCGCTTCTGCCGATCTCGCACCCGCGGATCGGCGTTTGTATGCCATCCGGGATGAAGCAGGGGCCGTTGAGTCCATTGACCTGATCACCGCGTCGATCCTGTCCAAAAAGCTAGCAGTCGGCCCCGATGCGTTGGTGCTGGACGTGAAGACCGGGTCCGGCGCATTCATGGGTACGCCAGAGCAGGCCGAGGCACTGGCCGTTTCGCTGGTTGAAACTGCCGAGGCTGCAGGTTGCCGCACATCCGCGCTGATCACGGATATGGATCAGCCGCTTGCCCGTGCAGCCGGCAACGCTCTGGAAGTTGCGGAAGCGATCAGATGTTTGCGGGGCGAGGCATCAGCGCTGCGTGAACTTTCCCTTGCCCTTTCGGCGGAAGCATTGCGGCTGACGGGGCAGGATGACGCCTACTCTCTGGCCGCGGACGCGCTGCAATCCGGCCGCGCGGCAGAGGTGCTTGCCCGCATGGTCGTGGCGCAGGGCGGGCCGTCTGATTTACTGGATAATCCTGCCGCGCATCTGGAAACCGCGCCGATCACCCGACCCGTCCCCGCGCCACCGGGCTTTGTCGAGGCGATCGACACAACAGCACTTGGGCAGGCAGTCGTCGCGCTCGGCGGGGGACGGGTGCGTGCTGGCCAGAAGATCGACCACCGCGTCGGGCTTAGCGAATTGCGGCGTCGCTGTGAGGCAACCGGGGGCCAGCTGGCGCTTGTCCATGCCGCGACAGAGGCTGATGCCGACATTGCGATAGCGGCAGTGCAGAAATCTTATCACCTTGCCGATAAGGCACCTGCGCCACAGAAGCTGATCCGTGCCCGCGCTGTCGCTGAACAATCTGATACTGAGGAGCAGCGGGATCGCTGGAATCCGAAATGAGCCGTGCTTTTCTTGTTGTAATGGATTCCGTCGGAATTGGCGGTGCGCCCGATGCTTCAGAGTTTTTCAATGACAACCGGCCCGATACCGGATCGAACACCGTGCTGCATATCGCGCAACAACGCGGCCTGCATGTTCCCAATCTGGACGGGTTAGGATTGGGTGCTGCCGTCCGGCTTGCGAGCGGCCAGGATGCCCCCGGCCTTGGCACGCAACCGCAGGGGCTGTGGGGTGCGGCGACAGAGATTTCGCCGGGAAAGGACACGCCGTCCGGCCACTGGGAAATCGCTGGGGTTCCAGTGCCTTGGGACTGGCACTATTTTCCTGACGCCCAGCCTGCCTTTCCGGCAGACGTCACGGCCCGCGCCTGCGAACTGGCGGGAACCGATGGCATATTGGGCAACAAGCACGCCTCCGGCACGCTCATCCTGGAGGAACTCGGCGACGAACATCTGCGCACCGGCTGGCCCATCTGCTATACCTCTGCCGACAGTGTCTTCCAGATCGCCGCGCATGAACAGGCATTTGGGCTGGATCGCCTGCTGACACTTTGTGAAGACCTTGCGCCAATGCTGCACAAGATGCGTGTGGGCCGCGTGATCGCCCGCCCATTTGTCGGATCACCCGGAAACTTCACGCGCACCGCGAACCGTCGTGACTACGCGGTGCCGCCGCCTGCCGATACAATCCTGGATATCGCTGAAAATGCCGGCCGCGTGACCCATGCAATCGGTAAAATCGGCGATATCTTCAGCCATCGCGGGATCACAATGCTGCACAAGGGCAAATCCGACGCGGATCTCGCGGATCACCTGCTACGTCTTTTGGATGAAGCAGAGGATGGAAGCCTGACCTTCGCCAATTTCGTCGAATTTGACAGCCTTTACGGTCATCGCCGCGACGTAGACGGCTATGGCAACCATCTGGAATGGTTCGACGGTATTGTTGGCCAGGCGATGGATCGGCTGAAACCAGACGATCTGATCATCTTCACAGCCGATCACGGGAATGATCCGTCATGGACTGGCACTGACCATACCCGAGAGCGTGTGCCGGTTCTGGGGGCGGGGAAAGGGCTGCGCGAGATTGGCCAGGTCGGTTTCTCGGATATCGGCGCAAGTGTCGCCGCGCATCTTGGATTGGACGCGCCGGCTCATGGTGCCAGTTTTCTTTGAACCGAGATCAACGCTTAGGACAGTCTCTGATGAAAGACATCAAGAAAATTGAACTGCATCTTCACCTTGAAGGCGCCGCGCCACCGTCCTTTATCCGTAGCCTTGCCGCAGAGAAACAGGCCGATCTGCCTGCGATTTTTGATGAGCGTGGCGACTACAAATACATTGATTTCGACGATTTCCTGCGGGTCTACGAAGCTGCGACTTCGGTCATTACGACCCCGCAGGATTACGCGCGCCTCCTTAGAGAGGTCCTGCAAAACTGCGCTGAACAGGGTGCAATCTACGTCGAGTTGTTCGTATCCCCCGAATTTTGCGGCGGCGGCGATCTTGCCGCCTGGCGTGATTATCTTGCGGCGATGGAAGAAACCGCCGCTGCAATGGCGGCACAGGGCGTGGACAGCCGCGCAATTGTCACGCCAATCCGCCATTTCGGACCCGAACGGGCACGCAGATCGGCCATATGTGCCGCAGAAACCGGCAGCGCCGATGGCACAGGCTGGGTCACCGCACTCGGCATGGGCGGGGCGGAAGCCGTGGGACGCGCACAGGATTATGCGTGGAGCTTTGATTGCGCACGCGAAGCCGGGCTGGGTCTGACTTGCCATGCCGGAGAGTGGGGTGGCCCGCAATCCATTCGCGACGCGCTGAGCCTCGGGGTCAGCCGGATCGGCCACGGTGTCCGGGCGACTGAAGACCCGCAATTGGTGCGCGATCTTGCAGAGCAGGGGATTGTTCTGGAAGTTTGTCCGGGATCGAATATCGCACTTGGCATCTACCCCGACTGGTCCGCACACCCCATTGCGCGACTGGCCGATGCCGGGGTCAAAGTGACCGTTTCGACCGATGATCCGCCCTTCTTCCATACGACCCTCAGCCACGAATATGATCGCCTTGCCGATGCTTTCGGTTGGGGTGACGCGGAATTCGAAGCCATGAATCGCAATGCCGCCGAAGCAGCTTTCTGCGATGTAAAAACCCGCGACAGGCTGTTATCCGCCTTTGCATGACCAACCGGAGCACGCCATGACCCCTCATCTGACCGTCGTCGAACACCCGCTTGTTCAGCACAAACTGACGCTGATGCGCGACAAATCCACGTCTACCGCGGGTTTTCGTCAGCTGTTGAGAGAGATCAGCCTGCTTCTTGCATATGAAATCACGCGCGAACTGCCGGTGACGACCCAGCGGATCGACACACCGTTGCAACCGATGGATGCCCCCGTGTTGGAGGGCAAAAAGCTGGCGCTTGTCTCTATTTTGCGGGCAGGAAATGGCTTGCTCGATGGGATATTGGAACTGATTCCGTCCGCAAGGGTGGGCTTTGTTGGCCTCTATCGTGATCCCGACACCTTGCAGCCGGTTCAGTATTACTCGAAGCTGCCCAACGGCTTGGAAGAGCGGATGACGATTGTCGTCGACCCGATGCTGGCGACCGGGAACTCTTCCGCGGCGGCCATTGATCTTATCAAACAGGCTGGTGCGTCAAATATCCGGTTCCTGTGCCTTCTGGCCGCGCCGGAAGGTGTCGCGCGGATGAAGGAAGCCCATCCTGATGTGCCAGTCGTCACGGCCGCACTGGACGAAAGGCTGAATGATCACGGCTATATCGTGCCGGGTCTGGGCGATGCCGGTGACAGGATGTTCGGCACGAAGTAGGCCGTTTACGGACCGTCAATCCCTTGGCGCTAGAACCGGCATATGGATCGATTCGGCGGGCATATGCGGCGGCATCTTTGGTTATTGATCGTGTGGCAGGCCGTTGCGTTGCCGTTGGCAGCACAAACGTTGCAGCCGGCGGAGCCCGCGCCTGACGGGTTTATCGGCAACCAGTATATCGACAGTGCCGGCTGTGTATTCCTGCGCAACGACAGGGGTTGGACAGCCCTGATAGATGACGATCAGACACAGGTCTGCGGATTCCCGCCAAGCCGTGCAGTGTGGGGAGGCCAGGACAGTATCAGCCTGCCAATTGTACGGCAGGGTGGCGGTTCGATAGAGCGCGAGCTGACGCTGAAAACACTGACTGACGAAGACGTCAGGCTGACGCAGGCCGTTCGGACCGAAATGAAGGACAATGCCCGCCCCGCAAGTCAGCAACACGAGCGACGTCAGCAGAACGTCGAAGAAATGTCCACCGGCGAAATAACGCGCGGATTAACGCTTCGCAGACGGATTGCGGGGCATAGAGCAGGCGATTGGTCGCGCGATGATCGGTTGTGCGATCTGCTTGGGCTGAAGCCAGCCAGTGGTGACGGTGGACCGGCATTGGAAGACCCCACCGGTGGGCTTTGCAGCGGGATAGCGCGCCCGAAAAGCGCCACACGCGGCAAATCGGCAAAGAGTGATGGCCGTAACGTCGCCTCGGCGGAAGTTGCCGACGAAGCGGTCGGGCAGGCGGAAAAAGCCGCGCCCAAGACGGCAATCGGTGCCGCCGGGTCGAGTGGCGATCAAGCTGCCCCCCGGCAGGCCGCAGACAAAGAACGCGCCAAAGTGAAAGCGGCCAAGCAATCTTCAACGAAGGTCGATCAGGCATCAAGCAAGAATGATCGCACAGACAAGACGGTCGATGAACAGAACTCGGCCACAAACGTCCCGCAAGACGCGAAATATGTCCAGATCGGACGGTTCGATATAGAAGGCGCCAAGATCGCGGTTCTTGCGCTGCACCGCTTGGGCTACCCGGTCGTAAGGGAGAAGGTGGTCGGCGTGGACGGTAAGAGATATGTCATGGCTGGCCCGTTTAAGGACGCGCGGAAACTGTCGGCCGCGTTGGAGTCGCTACGCAAACTGGGTTACCGATCAGCCATCGCACGCTGAATATGGCGGTTGAACGAAGGGTCGCCCGCCCTATTCAGGAAAACATTGATCAGTCTCGGTCGATGCAGATCTGCTGCAATGTAACCCAGTCACGCTCGTCAAGTATCTCCGGATAGGGTTGTGATCGGAACGGATCGGCTTCGACCAGCGGAACCGCCCGTGCAGCCGCCTCACCCAGCGTTTCGGCATAGGGTGTCGAGGGGATGCGGGCATTTGCGAATCCAGCCAGCAAAGTCTGATCATCCGGTGCGGGCGGCGGCGAGGCCAGAAGGTCGCCTCCGAACCCCTGCAAGCTTTCTGCCGGTAAAGACCCGCGGGTCAGAAGCCCCAGCACATCCAGAAAGCCTTGCCTCTGCATGACAAGGTGCATCGGTTCCACCTGCCGCGCTGCCAATGCAGCGGTGAGCAGGTGACCCGCTGCAGCCTCTGGCCCATCTTCCCCGGTGATCAATGCGCTGTCGATCACCGTCAGATTGCCTGGCAACACGATCGCGCCGCCGGGCCCGTCGGGCAGTACGACGATGCGCGTGCCATCAGGCATTGGGACCCGCTGCGCGAGTGTCGTCAGAACCTGCTCGCCTGCGGGCTCACGGCAGGGTTGGCCGGTCGAGCGGACCATATCCGCGAGGATCGCCTGCCCGATCCTTTCGCGCTCCGCCTGTGGTGTAATCTTCGCCGCGTGATCACGCAGTGCCGGAACGACCCAAATCAGTGCCGCGACGACCATTATGACGAACGCCAGCAATGTCAGCCGGTTGCGTAACCGCCCCGGATGCGGGCGTCTTGCGGCAATCGCGGCCTGCACCCGCGAGATCGCCTCGATCATCAGAGGCTCTTCAATCTCCAATGTCTCGCGCCGCTCATCATCAGCGCCCGCAGCAGGCGTGTAGATAGCGGGCGTCAACGAAGGGTTCGTCCGCTCGACAGCGGGCAGTGACCAATGGGTCAGCGGCTCATCCGATTTCGGATCGCTGAGGATCAGCGTCGCCTCGCCAATTGACACGATCACCTCGCGCAATTGCTCATCGGGCGACGAGCGCCAGCTTCCCGGCGCTTCCAGCCGTTGGAATTGCTTCAGCGCCGTCGATCTCATGTCAGCCCGCCAGATAACCCTTTGACAGGATGTGCGTCCGACGGCTTCGCGTCAACTGGCGTCCTCGATCGTCATGCCCTTGTCACGGGCAAGGTTCCGCATGCGCTCTTGCAGCTTTTCGAAAGCGCGCACCTCGATTTGCCGGATGCGTTCACGCGACACGCCATAACGTTCGGAAAGCTCCTCCAGCGTCATCGGATTGTCGCGCAGGCGACGCTCCATCAGGATGTCTTTCTCGCGGTCATTCAGCACATCCATCGACTGCATGAGCATATCGCGACGCTGATTCAGTTCGTCCGCCTCGGCATAGGCTTCGGCCTGATTAGCGTCTTCATCTTCCAGCCAATCCTGCCACTGGGCGGTAGATTCGCCGTCACCGGAACCGACGGTTGCGTTCAACGACGCATCAGAACCGGCCATGCGGCGGTTCATGTCGATCACTTCCTGTTCGGTCACATTCAGATCATTGGCGATCTGAGCGACATTTTCAGGACGCAAATCACCTTCTTCCATCGCGCCGATGCGGTTCTTGGCCTTGCGCAGGTTGAAGAACAGCTTCTTCTGGCCAGAGGTCGTGCCCATCTTCACCAGAGACCATGATCGCAGGATATATTCCTGGATCGAGGCGCGGATCCACCACATCGCATAGGTCGCCAAACGAAAGCCCTTTTCGGGATCGAAGCGTTTGACAGCCTGCATCAGGCCGACATTGGCCTCGGAAATAACCTCTGCCTGAGGCAGGCCATAGCCGCGATAGCCCATGGCGATCTTCGCGGCGAGGCGCAGGTGCGATGTCACCATCTTATGAGCGGCCTCGCTGTCCTCATGGTCGACCCATGCCTTGGCCAGCATATATTCCTCTTCCGGCTCCAGAAGCGGAAACTTCCGGATTTCCTGAAGATAGCGGTTAAGGCCCTGTTCGGGACTTGGGGCGGGAAGATTCGTATAATTGGCCATGTCCTGTCCTCTCGCCAGATCAACGCGATTGTGAACCACCAGTTCCGCGCAGGCTGGTCAGCAAATCCTGCATATCGGCAGGAAGGGGTGAAGTGAATTCCAACTGTTCGCCGGTAACGGGGTGCCGGAAACCCAAACGTGCGGCATGAAGGGCCTGTCGGGGGAAAGCTTGCACGGCGACCGCCGCCGCTCCAAGCGATTTCGCGGATGCCTTTCTGGAACCACCGTAGACAGGATCGCCGATCAGCCCAAGCCCCGCATGGGCCATGTGCACGCGAATTTGATGGGTCCTGCCGGTTTCCAACCGGCATTCGACAAGCATGGCCGCGGGTGGGCTACCGAAACTCTCCAGCATACGCACCCGCGTCACGGCGTGCCGGCCACGCTCTCCCTCAAAGTAAACCGCCTGCTTTTGACGATCCGTGGGGTGGCGGTCCAGCCGAGAGCTGACTTTCAGCACGCTGCCCGGTTCAAAACTGACACCGCGCGTGCCACGCAGACGCGCGTCAGCCGCATCCATGTGGCCGTGCGCCAATGCAAGATAGGCCCGATCAGCACTATGGGCCTCAAACTGGGCGGCGAGGGCATGGTGTGCGAGGTCCGATTTCGCAGCAACCAGCAGGCCAGAGGTTTCCTTGTCGATCCGATGCACGATGCCCGGACGCATTTCTCCGCCGATCCCCGAGAGGCTGCCGGCGCAATGGTGCAAAAGCGCGTTCACCAGCGTCCCGTTCGGGCTGCCTGGCGCAGGGTGAACGACCATTCCGGCGGGTTTGTCTATGACGATCAGTGCATCATCTTCGAAAACCACGTTAAGCGGTATGTCCTGCGGCAGCGTTTCGACTGGCTCAGGTTCCGGCAGAGAAATCCGGTAGGTCTCGCCGGCGGCGACCTTGTGCTTGGGTTGGCCGACTACACCATCGACCCCGCTGACCGCTCCATCGCCGATCAGCTTCGCGATGCGCGACCGCGACAGGGCGGCTTCTGCTGGCACAAGTTCGGCAAGCGCTTTATCAAGGCGCTCGGTCATACCGTCGGGAATTGTCAGGATCAGTTCAGCCATGCAAAGCGATTCGGATCAGCAAAACAGGCAGGACGAGGCGATGTCAGCGGAATTCATCCCCCATCTGCGGTTTTTGAAAACACTTGTCGCCGCTTTGGCTGTCGCGATGGTACTGGGCCTTGCGGCCATCGTGGTGATCCTCTGGGTAAGGCTTGGAACGGCAGAGCTGCCGCAATTGCCTGATGACGTCACGCTTCCGGATGGTGCCACCGCGAAAGCGGTGACATTTGCCTCAGACCGGCTGATCGTGCTCACGGAAAGCGATCAGGTGCTGGTCTATGACGGGAAAGGCGCACTCCTGCAGTCGGTTATGCTGACTCAGCCCTGATTTTGCGCGTTTTCGAGCGCGTCGATCCGCGCCTTCAACTCGGCATTCTCGGTCCGGGCTTTGATGGCCATGTCGCGCACAGCGTCGAACTCCTCGCGCGTGACCAGGTCACGTTCGGCCAGCCAGCGGTCGATCCAGGAATTGAAGGCATTGCCAGCTTCGTCTTTCGCGCCCTGGGCAACCCCCATCGCGTTTGTCATCATCCGTGACATGTCGTCGAAGAATTTGTTTTGCGTAGACATTACATACTCCAGCACAGGCTTTTGTCGTATATGGGGCAGTGGGCCGCCGGGTTCAATGTTGACACCGGTCGTTCTGCGACTAGCGTGCCGCCGAGCTTGAAGGACTGACATGATCCCTTTTCCCGATATTTCGCCCGACATCTTCCGGATTCCCATCGGAGAGCAGGGGCTTCCGATCCGCTGGTATGCCGTTGCCTATCTTGCTGGTCTCGTTCTGGGTGCATTGGCTGTCTGGCGGCTGATGAAATCCGACCGGATCTGGGGCGACGGCGCGCCGATGCCCGCCGCGAAGGTCGAGGATCTACTGACATGGATCGTAGCCGGCGTGATCATCGGCGGGCGTCTTGGCTTTGTGCTGTTTTATCAGCCTGCCTATTACATGCAGAACCCGCTGGAAATCTTTATGGTCTGGCGCGGTGGCATGTCGTTCCACGGTGGCTTTGCGGGTGTCGTTTTAGCGGCATGGTGGTGGGCGCGACGCAATGACGTGCAACCCTTGAGGCTGGCCGATGCGTTGGCGGTTGTCGCGCCCATCGGGTTGTTCTTCGGCCGGATCGCCAACTTCATAAATGCGGAACTGTGGGGAAGGCCGACGGATGCGCCCTGGGGTGTGATTTTCCCCGGCGAAGCGGCGCAGAACTGTCCGGGGGTCGAGGGGCTTTGTGCGCGGCATCCCAGCCAGTTGTATGAAGCCGGGCTGGAGGGGCTTCTGCTGGGGCTTGTGCTTCTTACACTTGTGCTGGCCGGTGGTTTGCGACGGCCGGGACTGGCACTTGGCACCTTCCTGAGCGGCTATGCCTTGGCGCGGATATTCGTGGAGTTTTTCCGCGTCGCCGATGCGCAGTTCATCACGCCAGATAACCCGCTGGGTCGAGTGGCACTGGGGATGAGCATGGGCCAGCTTCTGTCGCTGCCGATGCTGGTCATCGGAATAGCCTTCATCATCCGGGCCTTGCGCCTGCCACCAAGATGACGGCGCTGCGCAATCTGATCGTTGATGAGATCAGGCGCTCGGGCCCGATTTCTGTCGCGCGATATATGGAGCTGTGCCTGCTGCATCCCGTGCATGGTTACTACACAACGCGCGACCCGTTTGGAACGGCGGGGGATTTCATTACCGCACCGGAAATAAGCCAGATGTTTGGCGAGTTGCTGGGGCTTTGCCTTGCGCAAGCATGGCTGGATCAGGGCCAGCCAAAGCCCTTCACGCTGGCTGAACTTGGACCGGGGCGGGGAACGCTGATGTCCGATCTCTTGCGCGCGATCCGAATCGTGCCCGGCATGTCGGATGCGGTGCGGCTGCATCTGGTCGAGGCATCACCGCATTTGCGCGAGATGCAGCGGGCAAAGCTTGAAAACGTGGTGCACTTGGGCGATGTGTCCGAGTTGCCCGACGGGCCCTTATACCTGATCGCGAACGAATTCTTTGATGCGCTTCCGATCCAGCAGTTTCAGCGCGGTCCGAACGGTTGGGCCGAGCGGCTGGTGGGGCTGGATGGTGCCGGGCTTGCCTTCGGCCTTGGTCCGCCAATGAGTATCGACCTGCCCGGAAATGAGGGCGACGTGATAGAGCGTTGTCCGGCGGCGGCGGCGATTGTCAATGAAATCGCTTCGCGCATCGCCCGCGATGGCGGGGTGGCATTGATCATAGATTATGGCGGCTGGAATGGGCGCGGAGATACCTTTCAGGTGGTCGAAGCTCACCAGACCGTTAATCCCTTTGATAATCCCGGTGGCGCCGATCTGACCGCGCATGTTGATTTCGCGCCGCTTGCGGCGGCAGCGGATGCTGCGGGATGCTCGTTTGGTTATACGACGCAGGGACATCTGCTTAACGCGCTTGGCATCGGGGCGCGCGCTGCAAAACTGGCCGCAGCGGGTGATCGTGGGGCAGGGAGTGCGGCACGGCGCTTGACCGACTCGGACGAAATGGGTGAGTTGTTTAAGGTGCTTGCAATCTGGCCAACCGATGCCCCCGCGCCGGCCGGTTTCACCGCAAGACGGGCCCAGACAAAGACGGAGAGCAATGAAACTGACGCTTGAGATACTAACTCATGACCTTTTGGATGGTGTCCGGCACGGGTTCTTTACGCGCAAGGGCGGGGCGAGTTCTGGGCTGTATGCGGGGCTGAATTGCGGGCGCGGATCGAAAGATCAGAACGATGTGGTGGCAACGAATCGGGCGCGTGTTGCGGAGGTTATGGGTGTTTCGCCGGAACGTCTGGCGGGTGTTCATCAGGTTCACTCTGCCAATGTTGTGACGGTGAGCGCGCCAGAGGAAGCCGAAAAAACGAATGAAATTCAGGCCGATGGGCTTGTTGCCGCGACGCCAGGCGTTGCGCTTTCGGTGCTGACTGCGGATTGCCAGCCTGTCCTTTTTGCCGATGTCGATGCCGGGGTTATCGGGGCTGCTCATGCCGGTTGGCGCGGGGCGCTTGGCGGTGTGTTAGAGGCGACGGTGGATGCCATGCGCGCGCTTGGCGCGAAGGACATTCGCGCCGTTATAGGGCCGACGATTTCACAGGGTGCCTATGAAGTTGGCTGGGATTTCATGGATGAGTTCACGGCGGAAGATGCCGATTATCAAAGGTTTTTCGCCAACGGCCCGAACGGAAAGCCGATGTTTGACTTGCCTGCATTCGGTCTGTCCCGGCTGCGGGCCGCGGGGGTAGAGGCGGAATGGACGCGGCATTGCACCTATTCCGATCCTGAGCGTTTCTTTTCCTATCGGCGCAGCTCGCATCGTAGAGAGGCAGATTACGGACGCCTCATTTCGGCCATCGCTTTGCCGGGCTGATCTCACAATCGTTCGGATGCGTTGACCGGCGCGACTGTGCGACTTCAGGCCTCCCCCGATCCCAGCATTCCGGCAGGAAAGGGGATTCCGGGCAGATCTTTGGCGCAACGGATAACGAGCGACGTCTTGACCGAGGCGACATTGGGCGCAGTCGTCAGGCTTTCGGTCAGAAAATGCTGGAAACTGCGAAGATCGGGGGCGACGCATTTCAGGATGAAGTCGATTTCGCCATTCAGCATGTGGCATTCACGAACAAGGGGCCAGCCGCGCACGGCCTGTTCAAATGCGGCAAGATCACGCTCCGATTGGTTTTGCAAACGAACCATCGCAAAAACCTGTACCTCGAAGCCGAGGCTGCCGGGATCAAGCTCTGCGTGGAAGCCGCGTATATATCCGGCTTCTTCCAACACGCGGACCCGGCGCAGGCACGGCGGGGCCGAAATTCCGACTCGACGCGCAAGTTCGACATTGGTCATGCGACCATCGGCCTGAAGCTCTGCCAGTATCTTGCGGTCAATGTCGTCGAGTTTGCTGCTGGCCATAACTGCCCCCGGAATAGGTGCCCTTAGAGTGGGAATGAAACTATACTCGACGCTGTTCCTACGCAATATTATTTCACATGCGGATGAGGCGCCCTCTGCATGGCTGATGCGCGATTGAACAGGTGCAGGTGGTGCATTAGCTAAAGGACAAGTCACAATACAGGAGTCTGCGATGGCCCAGGAACACAGGAAATTGCTTATCATCGGTTCGGGGCCTGCGGGTTATACGGCTGCGGTCTACGCGGCGCGCGCGATGGTTGAACCGCTGCTGATCCAGGGTATGCAGCCCGGCGGCCAGCTGACCATTACGACAGAGGTCGAGAACTGGCCGGGTCTGGTTGAGGTTCAGGGGCCTGACCTGATGGTCAAGATGGAAGAACATGCCCGCGCCATGGGCGCGGACATAAAATTTGACACCGTGTCGAAGTTGGATCTGTCCGTCCGGCCGTTCCGCGCGGAATGTGATTCAGGTGACGTTGTAACCGCCGATGCGGTTGTGCTTGCGACCGGCGCACAGGCGAAATGGCTGGGCCTGCCCTCGGAAGAGAAGTTTCAGGGCTTCGGCGTTTCGGCGTGCGCCACCTGCGACGGCTTCTTCTATCGCGGCAAGGAAGTGGTCGTCATCGGAGGCGGTAATACGGCCGTGGAAGAGGCGCTGTTCCTGACCAATTTCGCAAGTAAGGTCACCCTGATCCATCGCCGCGATGAACTGCGGGCAGAGAAGATCCTGCAACGACGTCTGCTTAAGAATCCGAAGATTGAACCGCTTTGGGATCACGAGGTGGTCGAGGTTCTGGGCGAACAGGACCCGCTGGGTGTGACGGGGGTGAAAATCCGCAACGTCAAAACGGGCGCGGAATCGACGCTGGATACCTCTGGCGTTTTTGTCGCGATCGGCCATTCCCCCGCGTCAGAGTTGGTCAACGATCAGCTTGAGTTGTTGGAAGGCGGTTATGTGAAGGTAGAGCCGGGGACGACGCGGACCTCTATTCCGGGCGTTTTTGCGGCGGGCGATCTGACGGACCATGTCTACCGTCAGGCTGTGACGAGCGCGGGGATGGGCTGCATGGCCGCACTGGACGCGGAGCGCTTCCTTGCCGAGCATGACGAGGCAGGTGAGCCCGCGCCCGACGCCGCACAGATTGAAGAGGTCCCGGCCTGAGCCGATGGGAAGCCGCGTCACTGTCAATGACAAGATGCAGAGCGGTTACAGCTATGAACTGACCGCGCCGGCGGGTAAGGGGTTCGACGAAGGCTTCTCGCCCGACCTTTCCCCGGCAGAGATGTTGAGACTTGGCGTCTTCGGCGGCTGCTATATGACCGATTGTCGTGATGAGTTTCCCGCGGAATGGTTCAGTGACGCGAAACTGTCGCCGGGGAAATCCGACAAAAGCCTGAACTGTTTCGGCGAGGATGCCAGCCAGCCATTGTCCGAATGGCGGCGCAAGGGCTGGCTGCATCAGGACGATCCGCGCGGCTGGTTTCAGTGGTATTGCCGCTACTGGATGGGTCGCCGTCATGATGATGACGAACGTCAGATCGGGCGGTGGCGCGCGATGCGCCGCCATGTCGGGCAGTTGACGAAAGCGTGCGATCCGGGGGATGTCTTTTGCCGCCCGCGCCAGCGGCAGGCCCTGCTGCACTGGGCCTATGACAGCCGCAAGCTTTAGGGTCGCGCCGCGTCAGCGTGAGTGACCGACAGAAGTTCGTCCTGCAACCATTTGTGAAACTTCGCTATGGCCGGTTTACGTCGCCCCTCTGTTGCGGAAACGAACCAGTAGGCGTCGCCTGACAGTGCCCTTCCGGGAACGGGGGCGACAAGCCTGCCATCTGCAATGGCATCTGCGGCAAGTGTTTCCCATGCCATGAACACACCTTGGCCAGAGATTGCCGCGTCCAGACACAGCCCGCCATCGGCGTATTCCGGGCCCGCAGCAATTTTTTGAAAGCTCATCTCATGCAAAGCCAACCACTCTCGCCAGCCTGCAAAATGGTCGTTCTCGCGGATGAGGGGAAGTTCAAGAAGATCGGCCGGCGTCTTGATGTCGCGGGCGAGTGCGGGCGCGCAGACAGGTAATACACGCTGATCAAGAAGCTTTTGGGTTCGCACGCCAGGCCAGTCGCCGCCACCGACCCGCAAGCCGATGTCGATGCCGTCGACACCCGGTGTGATCATGGTCACGACGGGCTCGATCCTGACGCGAATACCCGGATGCTGGCTGTGAAAGCGCGGAAGCCGCCAGATGAGCCAGCGGCTGGCAAAGAGCGGCGCGGCAGAAATATTGAGAACATCTTCCTGTATCGGATCGGCAAGGCTGACGGCTGCCGAAAGTTCAGTCATGCCGCGCAGTAAGCGGGCAATGACAAGTGCGCCGGTGTCTGTCGGGCGCAGGCCATGTGACGTTCTGTCAAAGACAGGCTGACCCAATTGTGCCTCTGTCCGGGAGATCCGCTGGCTAAGCGCACCTGCGGTCACGCCAAGTTCTGCTGCGGCGGCACCCAGACTGCCCAGGCGCGCCACAGCCTCAATGGCGCGAAGCCCGGAGAGAGATATTCTGTTCAGGTTCTGCATTTAGATTATCTAAAATCATGTCGAATACTTCTCAACACTATAGGCAGAATTATTCCCTTATATTAATAAAATGAAAAATCTCATTCGCCGATTGAAGCACCGTCTCTCAAGGTTTCTGACCCCGCCGCCATCGCAGGGTGATCTGCTGGATCATCCCGACATACGTCGCATGTCACGGCATGAGCTGGATGACCTTCCGCTGCCACGTCGATGCGACGGAGGATAGGATTGTCATGCATCGGCCGAAATGCCGCCATGCGGCGGGATACCGCAAAATCGGGAAGCCTGCGGTTGATTGTCCCGGCCGGTGGGGCTATCCGCGGGCATCGCCTGTCGCTGTGACTGTGCATTATCCGTATTGACCGAGCCTTGAGATGACCGAGAACCACATTCCGATCCCTGAACTTTTCGTTTCACCAGAAGCCGCTGCAAGCCTGAAAGACGCGGCCGGTGATATGCCAAGCTGGGACCTTTCCCCGCGCCAGATATGCGATCTGGAGCTCTTGATGAATGGTGGCTTCAGTCCGCTGAAAGGCTTCCTGACTGAGGACGACTATAACGGTGTCGTGGAAAACATGCGCCTGGCCGATGGCAGCCTCTGGCCGATGCCCATCACGCTGGATGTTTCGGACAAGTTCGCCGAGGGGGTGGAGCCGGGCAACGATATCGCGCTTCGCGATCAGGAAGGTGTAATTCTGGCAGTGATGTCTGTCACGGATAAATATGTGCCGAACAAATCGCGCGAGGCCGAAAAGGTCTTTGGTGCAGACGATCTGGCCCATCCGGCGGTGAACTATCTGCACAATCAGGCGGGCAACGTCTATTTGGGCGGCCCGGTCAAAGGCTTGCAGTCGCCGACCCATTACGATTTCCGCGGTCGTCGAAACACGCCGAACGAATTGCGCGCGATGTTCAAAAAGCTGGGCTGGCGCAAGGTCGTGGTTTTCCAGACCCGCAACCCGCTGCACCGCGCCCATCAGGAACTGACCTTCCGCGCCGCGCGTGAGGTACAGGCCAACCTGATGATCCACCCTGTCGTTGGCATGACCAAGCCGGGCGATGTGGACCACTTTACCCGCGTCCGCTGCTATGAAGCTGTGCTGGACAAGTATCCGCAAGCAACCACCACGCTGTCGCTCTTGAACCTTGCCATGCGCATGGCAGGCCCGCGCGAGGCGGTGTGGCACGGGCTGATCCGCCGCAACCACGGTGCGACTCATTTCATTGTTGGCCGCGACCATGCCGGCCCCGGCAAGAACTCTGCCGGTGAGGATTTCTACGGCCCCTATGACGCGCAGGAACTGTTCCGCACGCATGAGGATGAAATCGGCGTCAAAATGGTCGACTTCAAACACATGGTCTATGTGCAGGAGCGTGCGCAATACGAGCCTGCGGATGAGATCGAAGAAGGCGTGACCGTCCTGAACATCTCTGGCACGGAACTGCGCCGCCGTCTGCGTGAAGGTCTGGATATCCCGGAATGGTTCAGCTTCCCCGAGGTGGTGCAGGAACTGCGCCGGAACTCGCCGCCACGTGCGCAGCAGGGCTTCACCGTTTTCTTCACCGGCCTTTCGGGTTCGGGCAAGTCGACGGTTGCGAACGCGCTGATGGTCAAACTGATGGAAATGGGTGGTCGTCCAGTCACGCTGCTTGATGGCGATGTGGTGCGTAAGCATCTGTCGTCGGAACTGGGCTTCAGCAAAGAGCATCGCGACATAAATATCCAGCGGATCGGCTATGTCGCATCGGAAATCACCAAGAATGGCGGCATCGCCATCTGTGCGCCGATCGCGCCCTATACCTCGACCCGCCGCAGAGTGCGCGAGATGATCGAGCAATATGGTGCCTTCTGCGAAGTCCACGTCTCGACCCCGCTGGAAGAGTGTGAGCGTCGCGACCGCAAGGGGCTCTACAAGCTGGCGCGTGAGGGCAAGATCAAGGAGTTCACCGGTATTTCGGACCCCTATGAAGAGCCGAAGACGCCCGAACTGCGCGTCGACACCAGCGATATTGATGTTGACAACGCGGCGCATCAGGTGCTGCTGACGCTGGAGAATATGGGGCTGATCGGCCTGCGCTGAGCGTAGCATTGAACCAGATGACGCGCCGGGCCAATATGGCCCGGCGTTTTCTTTTGCCGGGGGTGAAATGGCTGAAATCGTTAACGTCATCTGCATCAAATGGGGCACGATGTATGGGGCCGATGACGTCAACCGGTTATACAGGCAGGTTCAGCGGCATCTGGTCCGTCCGCACCAGTTCGTCTGTTTCACCGATGATACAGCAGGGATAGACCCCGGTGTCGATTGCCAGCCACTGCCAGAACTGGGCCTGCCGGACGGACATGGCGATACCCGCTGGCGCAAACTGGCGCTGTTTCGGCGCGATCTGGGCGGGATGACGGGGCAGGTGGCGCTTTTTCTGGACCTCGATCTGGTGGTCGTCGACGATCTGTCGCCCTTCTTCGATCTGGAGGGCGATTATTTCATCATCCGCGACGACGATCTGTTCCGGGCCAAGCCGTTGCGCAAGGTCAACCCGGAGCGGGACCGGTTCCTGCATTCCGTCGGCAATAGCTCTGTCTTTCGTTATGTCGTGGGCGAACATACCTATATCCTCGACGCCTATCTGGCCGATCCGAAGGCCGCGACCTCGAATTACGAAATCAGTCAGCAGTTCCAATCGGCGCAACTGGCTGAGCATGGGCATCTGAATTACTGGCCGAAGGGCTGGGTGGTCAGCTTCAAGAATGATTGCGTCCCGCGACATTTGCTGAGCTATCTGGGCGATCCTACATTGCCTGAAGGCGCGAAGATCGTGGCATTTGCCGGCAATCCGAAAATGGAGGATGTCTTTGCCGGACGGGGCGGAAAATGGTACCGACGGATCGGCAATATCGACTGGCTTCGAAAGGCGTGGCAGGGATGATCGCCGATGCATTCCGGCGTTGGAAACACGCCCGCCGTATTCGCGCCGCCGAAGCAGAAATTGCGTCCCGCGATGTTGCGGCGCGGCCTCATGGGCTGGACGCGCCGTTGATTGTCAGCCTGACGAGCTATGGCGCGCGGCTGTCTGCGGCTGCGCGGGTCGTCGCCTCTGTCTCGCGTCAGACTGTGAAAGCTGATCGAGTGATTCTGTGGGTCGCGGCCGAGGATATGGATCGGGTGCCCGCTGCCATACACGAATCAGATGCAGAGGTTTGCGTCTGTCCGAACTGGAAATCCTACAAAAAGTTGGTGCCGACGCTGTTGGAGGCGCCGGGTGCTTATATCGTGACCGCAGATGATGATGTGTATTACGGCGCCCGCTGGCTGGAAGGGTTGATCGCGCGCGCTGACGCAGGCGTTGTTGCACATCGGACGCATCGCGTCACGCTGGATGCGCAGGGCCGGCCCGCTGCCTACGATGACTGGGAGTGGAACCTGAGGTCACCAGATCGCAATGAGCTGATCTTTCCGACGGGCGTTGGTGGGGTCCTTTATGCGCCGGGGGTTTTTCACCCTGATGTGACAGATGCAGACAAATTCCAGAGGCTGGCACCTTCGGCTGACGATGTCTGGTTTTACTGGATGCACCGGCTGAGGGGATCGCGCCCGGAAAAAATCGGCGGGCGTTTCCGCGTTATCGAGTGGCCGGGAAGTCAGGCGCAGAATCTGCGCGCGACCAATCTGGGGACAGGCGGCAATGACCGCGCGGTGCAGGCGATGCTAGCGGAATATGACTGGCCGGAATAGCCCTGCGCCGCCGCGATACGGTGATCGCAACGGCGCGTGTCGGGGTTTTCTAGTGAACGCTGACCGGGGTCAGGTCGTTCTGGCGTGCGAGGAAGAAAGCCATCTGGCGATCCTTCACAAGGGCCAGACGTTCGCCATCAAGGCCGTGAACGGCGTATAGGCTGTCAAGGCCGGGCGCCTGTTCGCGCACCTCATCAGGCAAGCTGTCCATCGCGACGCGGCGAATATAAACGGTGTTGCCGGTCACTTCCGGCAGTTCTTCGTATTTGGTATCCATGGTGATCCCCTTCATTTACGGCTGATCGGAATGGTTTTGACAATGCTGGGCTGGGGCTTGCGCTTCAGCGCGATGCTCAACAACCCGTTTTCCAGCCGCGCGCCATCCACCTCGACCCCGTCAGCCAGTACGAAGCTGCGCTGAAAGGCGCGGGATGCGATGCCGCGATGCAGCCAGACGCGATCAGTTCCCTGATCGGGCTGCCTGCCGGCAATGGTTAACTGACTGTTTTCAAGAGATATCGTCAGATCGTCCTCGGAAAAACCGGCGACGGCGAGGGTTATGGTAAACCCGTCAGGCTCCTGATGTTCAATATTATAGGGCGGGTAACCCTCTGCCCCTTTAGAGGCCCGTTCTGCGAGGCGCTCGATCTGGTCGAAGCCCAGAAGATGCGGATGTGCCGCCAGTGTCAGTTTCGTCATCTTATTCAAGCCCTTATACAGCGACTCGTCCCATTCAGCGGGTCCCGGAAGCGGCGACCCGTGTGGTTAATATGTGGATGAATACTGTCTGCGACAAGATGTGCGATGCCAGTTAACATTTTCGCATCGCTGCGTATAATCAGCGACCGCCGCATCCAGCACGAGCCCGACATGAGCTATCAGTCCGAAATGAGCCACGAAGAAATTGCCCGGGCCAAGTTGAGTGTGCTGCGGCGGGAGCATCGTGAGCTGGACGAGCAGATCGTCGCATTGGCCGAGCAGCCGGGCACCTCTTCGCTGGTTCTGCAGCGCCTTAAACGGCAGAAGCTGGCGCTGAAGGACAAGATCTCGCGGCTGGAAGATGAGCTGACGCCCGACATTATCGCCTGAAATGGCGGGATTTATTGCGTCCCGCGACGGGGTGAATATAGTGCGGCTTTCTGCGACGGGGGCGATATGAGTTTGAGCGAGAAAGCAGGCGTGCCGGTTGGCATCATCATGGGCAGTCAGTCGGACTGGCCTACGATGCGTGAAGCTGCGGCAATTCTGAATGAACTGGCCATCGGTTACGAGGCGAAGATCGTCAGCGCCCACCGGACGCCGGACCGGCTGTGGGACTATGGCAAGCGCGCGGCAGATCGTGGGCTCAAGGTGATCATCGCAGGCGCGGGCGGTGCCGCCCATTTGCCGGGGATGATGGCGTCTAAGACGCGCGTCCCGGTTGTGGGCGTGCCGGTGCAGACCAAGGCGCTGTCAGGGGTCGATTCGCTGTATTCGATCGTTCAGATGCCGAAGGGCTTCCCGGTTGCGACCATGGCGATCGGCGCGGCGGGTGCAGCCAATGCGGGTCTGATGGCGGCGGGTATTCTTGCTTTATCGGACGCGGCGTTGGCAGAACGGCTTGATGCGTGGCGAGAGAAGCTTTCTGGCTCTATCCCGGAGGAGCCGAAAGATGAGTGATCCGCTTCCGCAGGGCGCAGTGATCGGCATACTTGGCGGAGGTCAGCTTGGGCGTATGCTCTCGGTCGCGGCGGCACGGCTGGGGTATCGCACCCACATCTATGAACCAGGTGCTTCACCCGCGGGCGATGTTGCGCATCAGGTGACTCAGGCCGGTTATGAGGATGAGGCAGCGCTTCGTGCCTTTGCCGAGTCGGTGGATGTCATCACCTATGAGTTTGAGAATGTGCCGGCCCAATCGCTGGATCTCCTGGAATCTATTTGTCCTATCCGTCCCAATCGTCGTGCGCTTGCTGTGTCGCAGGACCGTCTGTCCGAGAAAGAGTTTCTGCAGGGACTCGGCCTGAAGACTGCGCCATTCGCCAATGTCGAGACTGAGGCTGACCTGCCTGCAGCACTGGAGCAGATAGGCACGCCGTCGATCCTCAAGACCCGGCGCATGGGTTACGATGGCAAGGGGCAAGTTCGTTTTAGCGATCCTGCGCAGCGTGAGTGGACAGGTGCGCCCTCGGTGTTGGAGGGGTTCGTTACGTTCACTGGCGAGATCAGCGTAATCGTCGCGCGCGGTGTGGATGGCGCGGTTGCAGCCTTCGATCCGGGACTGAATGTCCATGAAGGTGGCATTTTGCGGACGACGACGGTGCCGAGCGGTGTGCCGCAATCACTGGTCACCGATGCCGTGCTGCTGGCCGCGCAAATCGTGGGCGCGTTGGATTATGTCGGCGTCATGGGGGTGGAATTGTTCGTGACGCCTTCCGGCCTGATCGTCAACGAGATCGCGCCGAGAGTGCACAACAGCGGGCACTGGACACAGGCGGGCTGTGCGGTTGACCAGTTTGAGCAGCATATCCGTGCCATCACCGGCCTGCCTTTGGGCGACGGGAAGCGCTATGCCGATGTGGTAATGGAAAACCTGATCGGCGCGGATATGGATCGGCTGCCCGCGCTGTTGCGTGAGCCGGATGTGCAAGTGCACCTTTACGGCAAGGCAGAGGTCAGGGACGGGCGCAAGATGGGTCACATCAACCGGATCACCCGATGAAAATGGCGCGGCCACGTCTGGCCGTACGCGCCGCTATTCTGCGTGATGACCGGGTGCTGGTGGTCAATGCCTATCCGCCGGAATACGGCTCTGACATGTGGTGCTTGCCGGGTGGCGGGGCAGAGCCGGGGCAATCGCTGCCCGAAAATCTTGAGCGTGAGGTCATGGAAGAGACCGGCCTGCGGATCAAGGTCGGCGCGATCATTCTGGTCAATGAGTTCCGCGATTCAAAGAAAGGGTTTCATCAGGTCGACCTGATCCATCGCGCGACGCTGGTGGATGAAAGCGAGATTATCCTGAACGATCCTGAAGGCGTCGTAGACCGGGCACGATGGGTCACGCAGGCAGAGCTTGCCAAATTGCATCACCGGCCGCGTATGCTGGGCCGCGCCGTTTGGGGGCAATATGCGGCCTGGTATGACCCGATGGAGGAAATCGTCTGGTGATAAGGGGCTCTGCCCCTCGGTGCTGCGCACCTCACCCCGAGGTATTTCAGCACCGAAGAGATCAGCCATCCGGCAGGGTTTCTGACAGGTAGCGCATCATATTGTCGCCCATGACCTTCGCGATCTGATCTTCGCTGAGGCCGCTGTCCATCAGTGCCTGCGTCAGGGCGACGATGCCAGCCGCGTCGAAAGGCGCATCTACAGAGCCGTCATAATCCGAGCCGAGAGAGACGTGATCTTCGCCGACCAGCGTAATAGCGGCGCGTATGGATTTTGCGATATCGGCGGGCGTGGCACCGCAGTTCACATCCCGCCAGTAGCCTATGCCGATCACGCCACCCTCGTCTGCCACCGCGCGGACCAGATCATCGGGGAGATTACGCGGTGTGTCGCAATTTCCGTGGATACCGCTGTGCGAAATGATTGGTTTCGCGCCTTGGATTGCAAGGACATCGCGGACCATCTGGGGGCTCGCATGGGCGAGGTCTATGACCATGCCCCGGACCATCAGTTCCTCCACGACCTCTGCGCCGAAATCGGACAGACCCGCGCCGCTTTCGCCGTGCAGCGAGCCGCCGATTTCATTGTCGAAGAAATGGGTCAGGCCCATCACACGGAAACCGGCGTCATAGAGCGTCGCCAGGTTGGCGATGTCGCCTTCCAGCGGGTGCCCGCCCTCGGTTCCGAGTATGGCGCCGACGGTCTTTGCGCCGTCCTCTCTGGCCGCGAGCAGTTGGCCCAGATCTGTGGATGATCGTATGATACGAAGGTTTTCAGGCTCCCGCTCTGCCATTGCCTGCAGGCGAGCGGCCTGATCGAGGGCGCGTTCCTTCAGGCTTGACCATGTCCGGATCGGACGTAGCTGGCCCATGACGAGCTTGGTGATGCTGTCGGGCGCGTCGGCGCTGTTCCGGCCGTAGTTGAGACCCGACGGGCTTTTGGTCACGGTGGTAAAGACCTGTACCGCGACGTTGCCTTCCTGCAGGCGGGGAACATCCGTATGGCCGCGACCCGCCCGCTTCAGCAGATTTCGGTCCCACAGCAATGCGTCGGAATGCCAGTCACCGATAATCAAGCGGTCGTGCAGTGCCTGCGCATCTGCGCTGACGGGCCAGCCGCCTTCCGGTGTCGTCACCGGGTTCAGGCTGTCTTCAACGTAACCGGGTGCAAAGGTGAAAAAGGCGATAGCCGCAATGGCGATCAGGCCGAGCATGGCGATGATGATTTTCCGGAGCATGGCGTCTTTTCTGTCTGGGGCAGGTGTGCCCAGAGGATATGCTGCGGTCCGCGCGATCCGCCAGTGTAGATCTGCCCCTCATCAACGAAGCCGGCCTTGATATAGGCCATGTAGGCGGCCGGGTTCAGCAGATTGACGGTGAGAAAAAGCCGGCGCTTATCGGGATAGTTCATCGCGGCATATCCGGGCAATACCATCATGGCGGCTGTGCCATAGCCGTGACCCTGAAAATCGACGTCGATCAGCACTCCGCGCAGGCCGAGATCATCTGGTGCTGCGAAAGCGTGGCGCTCTGGATAGTTCGGATCAAGCTTGAACATGCCGACCAGACGCCCGTCAGCATGGATGGCGTGGAAACTTAGCGCCGGCGTGTCGTCCAGGATCATATCCGCCCCGTCATTGGCATATTGGCCCGGAAGCTGGCGCAGCCCGGCCAGTTCGTTCAGGCGGCGTAGCGGTATGCGGCACAGGGTGATCGCGGCGTCCATAGCCGCAATTATACAGCAGGTACCATATGCATGCGAGATGCAACTCTTTCCCGGTCTGCACCGGCAATTAGCCTTTGCTTATTTTGAGAAGAAGCGGGATGTGTAAGGGCCCGTCGTCCGCGCCACGACTGCGGCACAGGCGGCGGGTGAGATAAGCAGTTAGATCTCCATCGCTTCAAGTTCGTCGATGAAGCCTTCGATCATTGAAAGACCCTTGTCCCAGAAGGCTGGATCAGACGCGTCCAAGCCGAAGGGGGATAGTAATTCTTTATGGTGCTTGGAGCCACCGGCGGCCAACATGTCGAAATATTTCTGCTGGAAGCCCTCTGGCGCGGCCTCATAGGCGGCATAAAGTGCGTTCACCAGCCCGTCACCGAACGCATAAGCGTAGACGTAGAAGGGTGAGTGAACGAAATGCGGGACATAGGACCAGAAGGTTTCGTAACCCGGCATGAATTCAAAGGCCGGACCAAGGCTTTCATGTGCGACCTCCATCCAGATGGCGTTAATGTCATCCGGCGTCAGCTCGCCTTCTGCGCGGGCGGCGTGTAGCCGGACCTCGAAATCATAAAAGCTGATCTGGCGCACGACCGTGTTGATCATATCTTCGACCTTGCCAGCCAGCAGCGCTTTTTTCTGCGCCGGGTCTGTGGTTTCTGCCAGTAGCTTGCGGAAGGTCAGCATTTCGCCGAAGACGCTTGCAGTTTCGGCAAGTGTCAAAGGGGTAGAGGCCAGAAGCTCACCCTGTTCTGCCGCCAGTCGCTGATGGACGCCGTGGCCGAGTTCATGCGCAAGTGTCATCACGTCCCGCGGTTTGCCGAGGTAGTTCAACATGACATAGGGATGAACCGTGGTGACAGTCGGATGGGCGAACGCACCCGGTGCCTTGCCGGGCTTCACCGCGGCGTCGATCCAGCCGCGATTGAAGAACGGCTCTGCCAATTCGGCCAGCTTGGGCGAAAAGCCGGCATAGGCGTCCAGCACCGTGGCTTTCGCTTCTTCCCAGCCGACTGTCTTGGGCGTTTCGGTCGGCAGCGGGGCGTTGCGGTCCCAGACCTGCAGTTTTTCGAGCCCGAGCCATTTCGCCTTGAGCGCATAGTAGCGGTGCGAGATGCGCGGATAGGCGGTTGTGACAGCGTTTCGCAGCGCCTCGACCACCTCAGGCTCGACATGGTTGGACAGGTGACGCGCATGCTGAGGGGTGGGCATCTTGCGCCATTTGTCCTCGACCGCCTTTTCCTTGGCCAATGTGTTGTGAACGCGCGCGAACAGCTTCACGTTCTTTCCGAATACTTTTGCAAGTGCGCGCGCGGCTGCCTCTCGCTTGGCGCGGTCGTGATCGGTCAGAAGGGTCAGGACCGCCTCTAGCTGCAGGGTCTCGCCATCGACGTCGAATTCCAGCCCCGCCATCGTTTCATCGAATAAACGGTTCCACGCAGCCGCACCCACGACAGAGTTGTCGTGCAGAAATGTCTCAAGCTCATCAGAAAGCTGATAGGGACGCATGGTGCGCATCCGGTCAAAGACGGGTCTGTAGCGGGCCGGGCCGTCCGGGGCTGTAAAGACTGCGTTATAGGTTTCATCCGGTATGCGGTTGAATTCGAGGCTGAAGAAAACCAGCGGGGCGGTGAAATCGGTGATCTTGGCCTGCAGGTCGGACAGCAGCTTGGCGCGTGCGGCGTCAGTGGTGTTCTGGTAATAGCGCAGACCTGCATAGGACATGATGCGACCGGCAAGGATGTCGATCTGTTCATAGCGGCGGATACATTCCAACATCGCTGCCGCGTCCAGATCCGCCAGCTTGCCCTGATAATCCGCTGCGAAGCTCGCGGTTTTCTTTTCAAGCGCCTCCAGGTCGACCCTCAGTTCAGCTGCATCGGGCGCCGGGTACAGGTCGGTCAGGTCCCAATCCGGGAGGTCGCCGAAATCGGTCTTGGTGGCGGTCAGGGAGGTGTCTCGGGCAATCTCTCGGTCAAAGCGCATCGGGGCTTCCTTTCTGTTGCCCCAGATGTGCAGGCTGACTGGCCGCTGTTCAACCCCCGGCGGCTTGTTTGACCGCCGGCTGGGCGGAACGGATGAGATTTATGAAGGCGCTGAAGAATTCCTGTTGCAGATCCGGCGTTTCGAACATCACCTCGTGATGTCCGCCATCCAGTTCCAGCAGCGTCCCGGCGGGCCAACCGGCGGCGCGCTCACGGATCGCGGGGGCCGACACGATCAGTTCTTTTGACCCCAGTGAGACGAGCATAGGGATGTCGGGAGATGGCTCTGCGGCCAGACGGCGGCACTCTTCCAGGGCTTGACCGACCCAGCGATAGCTTGCACCGCCGATTGTGAGGTCTTGCCAATTGGCTGATTCGCGCAGCTGACGGGCCCAGGCATCGGCATTGCCGGTCAGCATATTGTTGCGGAACGGTTCATCCAGCAGATAGGTGCCGTCGCCGCCGGTGCCGAAGGCCGCACGTCCGCCGCGACCCAGCTTTGCCGCGATCTGTGACAGGCCCATTGCGACGCCGCGGGGCATCGGCGCATGGTTGATCCCCCACATCGGCGCAGAGAATGTTGCCGTCCGAACAGGCAGGCCATTGATCAGCGCTGCCAGCCCGATGGCCCCACCCATCGAATGGGCCAGCAAGTGCCAGGGTTCAGGCAGGCTCAGCGCCGCTGCGGCCTCGACAAGGGCGACAACATCAAGCTGATACTGCGCGAACTCTCCGATATGGCCGGGGCGAGGATTTTCCTGAAGCCGGTCGGCCAGACCCTGACCGCGCCAGTCGATCGACAGCACATTGATGTCGAGTTCGTTCAGCAGCGCCGCGACAGGGGCGTATTTTTCGACATATTCGGTACGACCCGGAAACAGCAGCACCGTTTCCACAGGATTTTTCGCCCGCCACAGAGCGACACGCAACCTGACATCGTCATCCGTGCGCAGCCAGAAGGCTTCTGCCGGGGTTTCCGTCGTGTCGGGAAGCTGATGAAACGGGGCGGGCGAAAGATCCATGAAGTGTCAGGCCTTATGTGGGGCGATCAGGCGAGGGCGGAGCCAAGCTTCATCGCAAGGCCCATATTGCCGTCGACTTTCAGCTTGCCGGTCATGAAGGCGGTGGTCGGGTTCACATCCCCATTCAGCATACCTTCGAAGGTTTCGCGGCTTGCGGTCAGTGTGACCTCTGCCTCATCATCGCCTGCGCGGGCGCCTTCGCCATCGACCATGATCGAACCTTCGTCCTCGATCACGAACTTGGCGGTGCCCTCGTCGAAGCTGCCCAGTTTTTCGTTAAGTGCGGTTACTGCCGCGTTGATCACATCGCTCATGTTTTCCTCCGTAAACGTGACTGGCGGTTGCCCGGTCTGTCGGGTTACAACACACATATGATCTGGCCCATCCGCTTTTTCCAATGTGCCGTCACGGCATTTGCCATCGCAGGCATCCCGGTGCAAGCGCAAGCGGCCCCCGCAGACGCTGCGCTGTTCGACCTGCTGGCCCAAAAAGAAGGTGATGCGTGGATGGAGGCCGAGGCCGAAATCCTGTCCGCATGGGAGGATACCGGGTCAGAGCCGCTGAACCTGATCCAGATGCGCGGCGAAAATGCCTTGGACGAGGGCGATTTCCCAACCGCCATCGGCCATCTGACCGCCCTTGTCGATCACGCGCCCGATCACGCGATGGGCTATCAGCTTCGCGGGCTGGCCTATTGGCTGAACGGGAATTACGGACCGGCCGCCTATGATCTGTCGAAGGCGTTGGAACTGGAGCCGAAGCAGTTTCTGGCGCTGAGCCAGCTTGGCGCCATGCTGGAGGAGCTGGGCGATAACGAACGCGCGGCAGACGCGTTTCGGCGTAGTCTGGACATCCACCCCAATCAGCCGGATGCGATTGAGGCCACCAAGCGTCTTGACGCGGTCGAGACCGGTACCGACATCTGAGCCAACTTAAAAGGGGCAGGCATGTCACGTATCACGGCTGTGCTGGGCCCGACCAATACCGGCAAAACCCATTACGCGATAGAGCGGATGCTGGCGCATCGTACTGGCGTTATCGGCTTGCCGCTGCGCCTGCTGGCGAGAGAGGTCTATGACCGGATCGTGAAGGCGCGCGGGCCTTCTGTCGTCGCGCTCGTGACCGGGGAAGAGCGGATCGTGCCGCCACGGGCGCAATATTGGGTGGCCACGACCGAAGCCATGCCAGAGGTGGTGGCCGATTTCGTCGCCGTCGATGAAATCCAGCTTTGCGCTGATCCGCAGCGCGGCCATGTCTTTACCGACCGGTTGCTGCGTGCGCGTGGTCTGCACGAAACGCTCCTGCTGGGGTCAGACACCATGCGGCCAGCCATTTCAGCGCTTGTCGATAAGATCCAGTTCATGCGGAGAGAGCGTTTCTCGACGCTCAGCTGGGCCGGATCTAAGAAGATCAGCAGGATGCCTTCGCGTTCGGCAATCGTCGGATTCTCGGTCGATGATGTTTACGCGATTGCCGAGCTGTTGCGGCGTCAGAAGGGGGGGGCTGCCGTCGTGATGGGCGCGCTTTCGCCACGCACACGCAATGCGCAGGTCGAGATGTATCAGTCGGGCGAGGTTGATCATCTTGTCGCGACCGACGCCATCGGGATGGGGCTGAACCTCGATATCCGGCACGTCGCGTTCTCCTCGACCGTGAAGTTTGACGGGCGGCGGATGCGCCCGCTGTTTCCACATGAAATGGGCCAGATCGCGGGGCGTGCGGGCCGTCATACGGAACCCGGAACATTCGGCGTCACCGGAGAGGCGAGCCCCCTGGACGAAGGTCTGATCGGTGCCATCGAAAACCACCGCTTCGCGCCCATCAACCGGCTTATCTGGCGAAACCCCCGGCTGGAATTCGGCACGATGGACCGACTGGTTCAAAGTCTGGAGGCCGCGCCGGACAGTGAGTGGCTGACCCGCGGACGCGAGGCGGATGATCTGGCCGCGTTGAAAACCCTCCGCGAGATGCCAGAGATCATCGACCGCGTCACCGGTGCCCCGGATGTTCGACTGCTATGGGAGGTCTGCCGCATTCCGGACTTCCGCAGCATTTCACCTGCCGAACATACCAGCCTGCTGCTGAGGATTTTTACCTTTCTTCAGGAAGGGGCCATCCCCTCGGACTGGCTGACCCGCTCAATTGAACGAATCGACCGAACCGAAGGCGACATTGATGCGTTGTCGAAACGGTTGGCATTTATCAGAACATGGACATATGTGGCGCAGCGAAGCGGCTGGGTCGAGGATGTGACGTATTGGCGCGAAGCGACGCGCACTGTAGAAGACCGATTGTCAGATGCGCTGCACGCAGCGCTTACGCAACGATTTGTGGACCGGCGCACCTCTGTGCTGATGCGCCGGCTCAAGCAGAAGGAGACCCTCGTGGCCGAGGTGAATGACAAGGGCGAAGTCAGTGTCGAGGGCGAGTTTGCCGGACGACTGGAAGGATTTCGTTTCCGGGCGGATGCAACCCAGAACGCGGATGAGGCAAAGATGCTGAACCGTGCGTCTTACGAGGCTTTGCGTCCCGAATTCCACTTGCGGGCGGATCGTTTCTATAATGCACCGGATACGGAGCTGGACTTTACCGAACAGGGCGGCCTGATGTGGGGCGATGCCGCTGTCGGCAAGCTGGTCAAAGGGTCCGAGCCGCTGAAGCCGACGGTGCAGGCTTTTGTCGATGAAGAAGCCGGGCCGGAGATTGCAGAAAAGGTAACGCGCCGCCTGCAGCATTTCATCGACCGTAAGGTGGCAACCCAGTTCGAACCGCTTCTGGCGATGCAGAAGGATGAGGCTCTGACGGGGCTGGCACGGGGCTTCGCTTTCCGCCTGGTCGAAAACCTTGGTCTGATCCGCCGCGAGGAAGTTGCCGGAGAGGTCAAAGAGCTTGATCAGGATGCCCGCGGCTTGCTGCGCAAGCATGGCGTTCGCTTCGGTCAGTTCACGATTTTCATGCCTGCATTGCTGAAGCCCGCGCCGACGCGGCTGCGGCTGGTGCTGTCGGGGCTTTGGGATGGGCTGGATGAGTTCCCCGAAAGCCCGCCGCCCGGTTTGGTCACCATTCCGAATATCAAGGATGTGCCGGCGCGCGTTTATACGCTGTCCGGCTATCGCCCAGCGGGGGACCGCGCCATCCGCATAGACATGGTCGAGCGTCTGGCAGACATGCTGCGCAATCAGGATACGCGCGGCGGCTTTGAGGCCAATGCAGATATGCTCTCCATCACCGGCATGACGCTGGAGCAATTCGCCAACCTGATGGAGGGGCTTGGCTACAGTGCCGAGAAGGGCGAGCGGGAAAAGACCAAGGCAGAACCCGCAGTTGCACCAGCACAACCGGCAGAGGTTGATCACGAACACCCCGTGACCGAGGAAGAATCGGTTCTGGCCGCTGAAACACGGGCGAAATGGGAAGCGGAGCAGGCTGAAAAAAAGAAAGCCGAGGCCGAGGCCGCCGCTGCCGCTGGCGAAAGCACCGCAGACGCCGAAGCCGCTGCCGAGGAAGCCGCGCCGGAGATGGAGGTATTCTATACTTTCCGTTGGGCGCCCAAGCCGCGCGGACCGCGCCAGAAACAGGGCGGCGGACGGCGCCAGGGTGGCGCGCGGCAAGAGGCCGGTCAGCGGGCGGAGGGCGATGGCGGTCGTCCTCGTCACGGCAAGAAACAGGATGGCAAGGGCGGCAAACCGGGCAAGGGCAAGAATCGCGGCAAGGATGATCGTGGTGACAAGGCCAAGAACTACTCCGCGCGGCCGCCCCGTGGTGAAAAGCCGATAGATCCCGATAACCCATTCGCGGCCGCTCTGGCCGGACTGGTCAAGAAGGACTGACATAATGCGTTGGCTTTCCCCTGAAGATCTTCAACAGATTTACGGGGAGCCGAAGCCGGCCGCGATCCGTAAGGTTTCGACACGACTGACGGATGCTTACCGCGCCTATATCGAAAGGGCGCGGTTTTGCGTCCTCAGCACAGTTGGACCTGAAGGCACCGATGCAAGCCCGCGCGGCGACGATGGGCCGGTGGTGCGCGAATTCGATCCGGGCACACTTGCGATGCCTGATTGGCGGGGCAATGATCGGGTCGATTCGCTTGGGAATATCGCCCGCGACGAGCGGGTGAGCCTGATGTTTCTCATTCGCGGCTCTGACACTGTTATCCGCGTGAATGGGCGGGCGCGCGTGACCGATGACGCCGAACTTTGCGAAAGCTTCGCAAAGGATGGCAAGCAGCCGCGCACCGTCGTCGTCATCAAAATCGGCGAAGTCTATTTTCAGTGTGCCCGTGCCGTGATGCGTGCCGGTCTTTGGTCAGGGCAAGATGACAGCAGTGGTTTGCCACGTGCCGGGGCCATCCTGGCGGGTATGACCGATGGAGAGGTCGGAGGCGAGGACTATGATCGCGAATGGCCGGATCGTGCAGCAAGGACGCTATGGTGACGTTTGCTACAAAGCTCGCTGGTGTTTTGCTGGTCGCGTCTCTCGTATCGGCGGCGCAAGCCGAGGACCTTTCGCAAGGCCCGTATGGGATGACCTGCGATTTCACGACCATCTGCTACTCCGACGGGAAGTGTGTTGACGAGAACGATGAGCCTGTGGATCTCGATGTCTGGGGCGACATTCCCGGCGAAGCGTCAATCGTGGGTGCCGATCTGCTGTCGGACGGTCAGGTCACGATGACTGAAGCAGGAGAAGTCCGCTATCGGGGAAGTGGCGACTCGGCGGAGTATCTGATGACGGTCCGGCCCGACATGCAAGGCACACTTATTCGGGATTTCGGGGATGGGGTGGTTGATCGCCAAACAGGCGGTTGCGAATTTTATTCATAGAATGGCCTGAGGATCCGCCCGGCCCGGCATGACAGCATCTGAGCGCGTCGATGCGTTGCCCTGTATGACACGTCAGTCGTTCAAAATGAAAAAGGCCGCCCAGAAGGACGGCCCTTTGAAATGCTAACGCAGAAGGATCAGTTCTTCGCGTAATATTCGACGACCAGATTCGGTTCCATCTGCACAGCGTAAGGCACATCGCCCAGGGCAGGGGTGCGCACGAAGCTTGCGGTCATCTTGTTGTGGTCGACTTCCAGATAATCCGGGACGTCACGCTCGGTCAGCTGAACAGCTTCCAGAACGATGGCAAGCTGGCGCGAACGCTCGCGGATGGAGACGACGTCGCCTTCCTTTACGCGGTAGGACGCGATGTTCACTTTCTGGCCGTTCACTTCCACATGGCCGTGGTTCACGAACTGACGTGCAGCGAAGATGGTCGGCACGAATTTCGCGCGATAGACGACGGCGTCCAGACGACGCTCCAGCAGGCCGATCAGGTTTTCACCGGTATCACCCTTCACACGCTCTGCCTCGGCATAGATGCGGCGGAACTGCTTTTCGGTCAGGTCGCCGTAGTAACCTTTCAGCTTCTGCTTGGCGCGCAGCTGAGTACCGAAGTCGGACAGTTTGTTCTTGCGGCGCTGACCGTGCTGGCCGGGGCCATATTCGCGGCGGTTGACCGGGGATTTGGCGCGGCCCCAGATGTTTTCGCCCATACGGCGGTCGATTTTGTACTTGGCAGACGTGCGTTTGGTCACGGCTGATCTCCTTTTGTCAGTTTCAAAAGGGCGTTGTCCTTTGGCTTGCGCCTGACAGGGTTCCCCTTGCGGAGTCCACCAACACCAATGAAGCGGCGCTTATAGCGCGCCAGCAGACAGAGTCAACAGCCCTTGCCGCGCTGCGGAAAGGGCTGCACAAAGGCAGGCATGAAACAGATCATCTGCATCAAATGGGGCACAAAATACGGGCCCGAATATGTGAACCGCTTCTACAATATGGTGGCGCGGAACATCACGCCTCCGTTCCGTGTGATCTGCTTTACCGATGATGGCACAGGGTTTCACCCCGATATTGTCGTCCGCCCGCTGCCTGAGCCCGATTTTGTCATGCCGAAGAACACCCCCGGCAAATGGCCGAAATCCCAGCTTTGGGGCGATCTGGGCGACATCACCGGCACGGTCCTGTTCATGGACCTGGATATCATTATCACCGGCAATATCGACGGGTTCTTCGAATACGGCGACCCGTCGGACACAATCACCGCGAAGAACCCCAATACGCCGTTTGAGCGTATGGCCCAGACGTCGATCTATCGGATGCAGGTTGGCAAGCTGAAACCGATGCAGGATGTGTTCCGCGCCGATCCACAAGCGGCAGCGGATAAGTACCGCTACGAACAGCGTTTCGTGACCCATAACGCCCCTGGCGGGGTCAGGTTCTGGCCGCGCGGCTGGGTCAGCCATTTTCGGCTGCATTGCATTCCGCCGTTTCCGCTGAACTACATCAAGCCGCCTCGAATCCCCAAGGGTACGAAAGTGGTGATCTTCGCCGGTCATCTGAATC
This sequence comes from Paracoccus albus, assembly GCF_027913035.1. NCBI lineage: Bacteria > Pseudomonadati > Pseudomonadota > Alphaproteobacteria > Rhodobacterales > Paracoccaceae > Paracoccus > Paracoccus albus. The sequence goes on along the minus strand of NZ_CP115775.1, from coordinate 2,280,673 downwards.
CCGACGATGCGGTGCTGGGGCAGTGGTCCAAGCATGATCCGGTGCGCGCTCCGCGCGATCACCTGAAGGCAACCTTTGATGGCCGCCGCCGTGAAAGCCTGTCGAAGCACCTGCGGCATTTCTATCTGCCCGCAACATGGATTGCGGAGAAGTGGCGTTAAGCCACGTTAGGCCAACCGCTTAGTGTCGGTCGGGAGCGGGATCAGCGCTTAGGACTAAGCAAGGTGTACTCATCCGGGAACCGATTCAGATAATCCAGCATAGGCCCAACCGCCCGCCACTGCTTGAACATTGCCTTGCCGAGCGTCCTTTTCGCAGGCCAGTGCCGCCGATCCAGCCCGCAGCCGCGCTTTGCGTCCGCGAAATACTGCGGCAGGATTCGTGCATAATCCTGCCGCAAGCGCATCGGCACGATCCCATCGGCACTGTCCAGCCACGGTTTGTTCGGGCCGATGAAGTGGACGATGCAAGGATCCGCCATGGACATCAGTTGCGCCGAGGACCATGTAAACTGCCAGTTCCAAAGCGGGCAGATCTCGGCCCAGTCACCGTGCAGCATACCGTTCATCAGCGCCTGATCGCGCCCGAGACCCGCAAGCTTGGTTCTTGCGAACTCTGCGGCGCGCGCTGTCAACCCAGCCTCTGCCCAAGCTTCGGTGTCAATCATGACGACACCAGCATTGAAATATGGCGCGGCAGGCAGGGCAAGCTGCCGGAACTCTCTCACCCTGCGGTTCGGTGTGCGCCATTGCCGGTTGTCACGCACGGCAGCAACCGCATGGTCCAGTATGTCAGCACGCAGCAGGCGCCCCGGATCACCGCGTTCGAAAACGACATCGCTGTCGAGCACCAAGATCCGGCGATATTGCCCATGCAAGGCGGAGGCGAGGAACAACTCCATATAGGTCGCGACAGAGCGGCGCGCGTCTGTTGGCAGAGCATCAACAATCGTGGCATCGACAGCGGCGACATGGCCAATCCCCTGGACCCGCAGAAAATCTGGAAGCTCCAGCGGCAGCGGCCCACCAATCAGGACGTCATAGCTTCGTTCCGGGTGTGCCAGCTGAGCCGCAGCGACCGATGCGTAGGGCAGGTAATTTTCATCGCAAGCGACGACAACCGCCACATCATGGCGTGCTGAAAAGCCTGCGGAGAACTCTGCTCGTTCGCTCATGGTCTGTTCGGGCCCATGCCAATCGTGAAAATACCCCTGACATTAGAGCGCGCAGTCAGCAAGCGTAAGTGGTCGCAACCAGCGGCTTAAGCTGTAAGCTGCGCCCGCCAGAAAAGGCAGAGATAATGCCGGATCGCCCGATAAGGCGATCCCGCTTCAGCTATGCTTTGGATTCGCGGCATCCATCGCGACTGCAAATCGTCATTCGGCGATTGGTTGCGCATTTTTCAGGCCGCGAGGATCACCAGTGACCTGTGTTTTCCATGCTTGCCCAGGGCTCCTGCGGCTCAAGATGTCCGTCCTGAAGCAATTCTACCGACACGTTGTCGGGGCTGCGGACAAAGGCCATGTGGCCATCGCGCGGCGGACGATTGATCGTGACGCCCGCATCCATCAGCTTCTGGCACATGTCATAGATATTATCGACACGATAAGCCAAATGTCCGAAGTGCCGGCTGTCGGACGGCAGCCCATCGTCGCCGTCCCAGTTATAGGTCAGCTCGACCGGACATTCTTCCTGACCGGGAGGGGCCATGAACACAAGCGTGAAACGGCCCTGATCGTTTTCGATCCGCCGTGTCTCTTCAAGCCCCAGCAGTCGGTAAAACTCCATGGATTTCTCAAGATCCTTCACGCGGACCATCGTATGCAGATAGCGTAGCGGCATGGGAATGTCCTTCCGTTTGGCGTTGCGTGGGCGAACTTTGCACGGGGCGGGACGGGGGGCAATATCGGATTCCCGGCTTGAGATGACAAGCCACGGACGGTATCGAGCATATATCGACATATGCGAGTGGAGGCGTGCCATGCGTCAATATCTGGATGCACTTCGGCTGGTTCGCGATAAGGGAACGGTCTCGACCGACCGGACCGGCACAGGCACGATTTCCTATTTCGGTATGCAGTGCCGTTATGACCTGTCCGAGGGCTTTCCGCTGGTCACGACGAAGAAGCTCCACCTGCGCTCGATCATTCATGAACTGCTGTGGTTTCTGTCGGGCGATACGAATGTCAAATACCTGCAAGACAATGGCGTCAGCATCTGGAACGAATGGGCCGACGAAGACGGCGATCTGGGCCCGATCTATGGGCATCAGTGGCGGCATTTCCCGAAGACCAGCCGCCTCGTCTCCGATGATCAGGAACCTAGGCTTCTGCTGGGCGAAGTGGACCAGATTGCCGATCTGCTTGATGCGATCCGTAACACGCCGGACAGTCGCCGCCTGATCGTATCGGCCTGGAATCCGGGCGATGTGCCAAAGATGGCACTGCCGCCGTGCCACACCCTGTGGCAGGTGCGTATCATTGGTCGCAAGATGCACCTTCAGCTCTATCAGCGCTCTGCCGATATGTTCCTTGGGGTGCCGTTCAACATCGCGTCATACGCATTGTTGCTTGTGATGCTGGCCGAGGTGACGGGCTATGAGCCCGGCGATTTCGTCCATTCCATCGGCGATGCGCATATCTATTCGAACCATCTGGAGCAGGTTGAACTGCAGCTGTCGCGCGATCCCCGCCCGCTGCCGCAACTGCGGCTGACCCGAAGGGTCGACTCTCTGTTCGATTTCCGTTTTGAGGATTTCGAGTTCCTGAACTACGATCCAGCACCCGGCATCAAGGCGCCGGTGGCCGTGTGATGCTGACCCTGATTGTCGCCCGCGCCCGCAACGGGGCCATCGGCAAGAACGGCCAGATCCCCTGGCACATCCCCGAGGACCTGGCCTTTTTCAAGCGTGAGACCCTCGGCGGCGCGATCATCATGGGCCGCCGCACATGGGAAAGCCTGCCCTACAAGCCGCTGAAAGACCGCCTGAACCTCGTCGTCACCTCGACGCTGGACCTGCCCGGCCATGCGGTGCCGAACCTCGAAACCGCGATCCAGACCGCACAGGACGCCGGATATGCCCGCATCTACGGTATCGGGGGCGAGCGCATCTATCGCGAATTGCTGCCTCGCGCGGATCGCCTGCTGATCACCGAGGTCGATACGGTAATTGACGATGCGGATGCGTTTTTCCCGGAGTTTGCGCCGGACGACTGGCTGGACTGCCAGCGGATCGCACAAAACGCTTCGGGCCATCACTTTGAGTTCCGCGAGCTTATCAGAAATTGGAAAAACAGCGAAGATCTTAGGCCGCACTAAGGCCATAGAAGTTTTTCGGCACCTCCCGCGGAAGTCAGCAGACTTCTGCGTCGGCCGCAAACCGCACTTTTTTAGCTTGTCATGACAACGTGATTAATTCGGCGGAATCTGCTGGTTAAGATCGAGGCCTCAACACCGTTAAGCAGACGACACTGATAAGGAGCGACGATGATCAAAATTCATAAGCTTGCAGCTTTAGTCATGGCCCTTTCTGTTCCGTGGACAGCGCCCCTCGCCGCACAACAGCTAGAGCTTCCGATTGACTGTCAGATTGGTCAGGATTGCTTCGTCCAGCAGTTCCCGGACATGGACCCCAGCGAAGGGGCGCAGGATCCCTTTTGCGGGAAAGCAAGCTATGACGGCCATAAAGGGCTGGATATCCGGCTGCGCTCGTTAAATGAATTGGCCCGAAATGTCGCTGTCGTCGCTGCGGCAGAGGGTGTGGTGCTAGCAGTCCGCGATGGTGAACCTGATCGGCTTGTGATTGATGAAGAAACCCGCGACGCCGTCCGCGACAAGGAATGTGGAAATGGTGTTGTTCTGCGGCACGGAAACGGGCTGGAGACACAATATTGTCACATGAAGCGCGGAAGTGTTGCGGTGCAGCCGGGTGATAAGGTGCAGGCGGGCGACAGGCTTGGTTCTGTTGGCGCATCGGGCTTGGCCCAGTTCCCGCATGTACATCTTACGGTTCGCCGCGACGGGTCAGAAGTTGACCCGTTCTCAGGTCGAAATCTCACGCGGGGGTGTGATGCTGAGGGCGACAGCGATGCATCACTTTTCGAAGAGAAATTACGATCGCAGCTGTCGACGAATGACGTCCAGATCATAGATTTCGGCCTCGCGGGCGCGCCGCTTGACTATGACCGACTTACAGTTGAAGGTGCCCCGGAAGAGCCGCGGACAACGAGTCCGGGCATCGTTGGTTGGGTCTGGGTGATAAATCTCAAACCCGCTGACATCCTGTCGATTTCCATTGTTGCACCCGATGGCACCTTATTTTCGGAAGGTGAAAGCAAGCCGCAGGATCGCCAAAAGGCCGACTTCACTTTCTACGCGGGCAGGCCGGGACAACCGCTTCCGGGGGATTACCGGGTAGAAGTCGCGGTCATCCGCAATAATAGCGAGATTATGTCCGGTACAAAAACCATTACCGTTTCCGAATAAGCGCGATTGCCTATTCTGAACTATGCGCTGCGCGTATGACTGGTGCTGTCTTGACGGCTTCGATCCACCGTCGGACAGCACCCAAACTTTCGGCCTCATCCAGCCACGGCACATGCGCCCGATCCGGCACCTCAGCATAAATCCCGTCGGGCCGCCGTCGCTGCATCTCGGCAAACGCCTCGCGCCCCAGCAAATCCGAATTCGCCCCACGGATCACGGCCACCGGCAGTCCTGCCGTCGCTTCCCATAGCGGCCAGAGGTCCGGGGCCTCTCCCTCAAACGCCGCCAGAAACGCTTCTCGCAGGGCAGGGTCGTATTTGATGCGCAACCCGTCCGGCGTTTCGTCATAATGCTTTTGCGCATCCGCCAGCCAGCGGCCCTCGGGGACATTGGCGAAGCCGGGCATGTTGGCTGGCAGCTTGGCGGCAAGTTCCTCATGCGTTTTCGAGGCCGGGTTCCGGCCGACATAGTCGAAGATCCGCTCCAGCCCCGCGCGTTCGATCACCGGGCCGACATCGTTCAGGCACAGCCCCCGCAGTCGGTCCTTGGCCACAGCTGCAAGCAGCAACCCGATCAGCCCGCCCCGAGATGTCCCAAGCACCGCTGCCTTGTCGATGCCCAGATAATTCAGCAAAGCAAGCGCGTCCTTGCCCTCTTGCGGGACGGTATAGGTGTCGGCACCGGTGTGATCCGACTGGCCACGCCCGCGATAATCCATGCGGATCATGCGAACGCCTGGCAGATGCGGCGCGACATAGTCGAAATCGGCCATGTTCCGCGTCAGCCCGGCAAGGCACAGGACCGGCAGTCCTTCGCCCTCATCCGAATAGGCCAGCTTCGCGCCGTCTTCGGCCGTGAAGAACTGCGTCATATGCGCCTCGTGGTCACAGGTTCTCGCTCTGGGGCATGCCCAGCACATGATAGCCGCCATCGACCATGATGATCTCGCCCGTAGTGGCACTGGCCCAGTCGCTGGTCAACCAGACAGCCGTGCCGCCGATCGCCTCCAGCGTCGCATTGGCGCGCATGGGCGAATTGGCGGCGGTGTGGCGATAGGTCTTCCGTGCCCCGCCGATGGCAGCGCCGGCCAGCGTTTTCATCGGGCCGGGGCTGATTGCATTCACCCGGATCCCGTCAGGGCCGAGATCATTGGCCAGATAACGTACCGAGGCTTCAAGCGCTGCCTTTGCCACGCCCATGACATTATAGAACGGCGTTACCCTGTTCGAGCCGCCATAGGTCAATGTGATGATCGAGCTACCTTCGCTCATCAGCGGGTGGGCGCGCCGGGCGACCTCGATCAGCGAGTAGCAGGATATATCCAGCGAATGTTTGAAATTGGAACGGCTGGTATCCATGAACCGGCCAGTCAGCTCGTCCTTGTTGCTGAAGGCGATGGCATGGACCAGAAAGTCCAGCTTGCCCCAGCGTTCCGTGATCTGCGCGAATGCCGCGTCCAGGCTGGCATCGTCCGTTACATCGACGTCGATCAGAAGGTCTGAGCCCACCGATTCCGCCAATGGCTTAACGCGGCCCGCGAACATGTCGCCCTGATAGGAAAAGGCCAGTTGCGCCCCTTCATCTGCCAGTGCCTTGGCGATCCCCCAGGCAATGGATCGGTCATTGGCGACCCCCATGACCAGACCGCGTTTGCCCTTCAGAAGATCGCCCATGCTAAAATCACTCCAGGAATTTCGACATCACCAGCGTCGCGTTGGTACCGCCAAAGCCAAAGCTGTTGGACAGGACCGAGTCGAATTCGACATTGTCGACGCGGGTCGTCGCGATTTCCTCTGGTTTCAGCTCGGGGTCAAGCTCAGCGACATTCGCCGATGCGGCGATGAAGCCATTCTGCATCATCAGCAACGAATAGATCGCCTCATGCACGCCCGTCGCGCCAAGCGAGTGGCCGGTCAGCGATTTGGTCGAGGCAATCGGCGGCGTCGAGCCCTCACCAAAGACGCGCCGGATCGCCTTCACCTCACCGATATCGCCAACCGGGGTCGAGGTCCCGTGAGAGTTGATATAGCTGATCTTGCGATCTTCCGGCAGCGTTGCCAGAGCCACGCGCATCGACCGCTCGCCCCCTTCGCCCGAAGGTGCGACCATGTCATAGCCGTCCGAGGTCGCGCCATATCCGGTGACTTCGGCATAGATCTTGGCGCCGCGGGCCCGCGCATGCTCCAGCTCTTCCAGAACCACGACACCGCCGCCGCCAGCGATGACAAAGCCGTCGCGGCTCACGTCATAGGGCCGGGATGCCGTTTCTGGCGTATCGTTGTATTTCGACGACATCGCACCCATCGCGTCGAACAGACAGGACAGTGTCCAGTCCAACTCTTCGCCGCCACCTGCAAAGACGATATCCTGCTTGCCCATCTGGATCTGCTCGACGCCATTGCCGATGCAATGGGCGCTCGTCGAACAGGCCGAGGTGATCGAGTAATTCACGCCCTTGATCTTGAACGGCGTGGCCAGACAGGCCGAATTGGTCGAGGACATACAGCGCGTGACCATGAACGGCCCCATTCGCTTGGGTGAACCCTTCTCGATAACGATCTGATGCGCATCGAAGAAATTGCTGGTGGATGGACCACCCGAACCCATGATCAGGCCGGATCGCGGGTTGGAGACGTCGCTTTCTTCCAGCCCGGAATCGGCAATGGCCTGTTCCATTGCGATAAAATTATATGCCGCACCGGGACCCATGAAGCGCAGGTTGCGCTTGTCGATGTGGTCTTCAAGCTTGATTTGCGGCATTCCGTGGACTTGGCTGCGGAAGCCATGTTCAGCATATTCAGGCGCAAACACGATGCCCGATTTGCCCGCTTTCAGGCTTTCGGTCACCTCTGACGCATTGTTTCCGATGGGCGAGACGATACCCAGCCCGGTGATGACGACGCGGCGCATGCACGCTCCTCTTCCCGTTCGTTCAAAGGGGGAATCCCCGTTTGTCCCAAAGTTAATCGCGCACCATGAAGCGCACAACCCCGCAGAAGGTCGCAGCTTTTTCGTTCTTTGGTGCTGAAATACCTCGGGGGTGCGGGGGCAGCGCCCCCGCGGGCGATACAGCCGCGCTCAGCTTTCTGATAGCGCGACCTTCATATCCTTGACCTGATAGATGACCTCTCCGTCAGCTTCGACGGTGCCGTCGGCCACGCCCATCGTCAGGCGACGGGTCTGTACGGCCTTGGTAAAGTCGACCTTGTAGGTCAGCAGCTTGCGGTCCGGACGGACCATGCCGGTCAGCTTGACCTCGCCAACGCCCAGGGCATAGCCGCGCCCCTTCCAGCCGCGCCAGCCAAGGTTGAAACCGGTCAGCTGCCACAGCCCGTCAAGGCCAAGGCAGCCGGGCATGATCGGGTTGCCGGGAAAATGGCACTCAAAGAACCACAGGTCCGGACGAATCTCGAATTCGGCTGTGATGTGGCCCTTGCCATGCGCGCCGCCGTCTTCGGAGACATCGGTGATGCGGTCCATCATCAGCATCGGCGGCTCTGGCAGTTGCGCATTGCCGGGACCAAAAAGTTCGCCGCGCGCGCAGGCCAAAAGGTCGTCTTTGTCGAACTGTGTCTTCTGCATTGCCATGCCTGGTCACACTTTCCTGTCGGGGCGGTGGTTTTCACATTGACGCGACGTCTATCACCTGCCGATGCGTCCACGCAAGCACAGGCTCAGAACCACTGACCCGGCTCCATCAGGCCCAGATCCATAAGCTGCTGTGCGCTCCATTCGAACGGGGTTGAGTTCCGCCAGCGGAAATCGGTGATCTCATCGCGAGAGCCAGGGTTGCAGGCAAGCGCCTTCGCCACCCGGAACGATGCGACAGCGGCGGTAAGGTTATGATGCCAGGGGCAGGAATAGGTGTTATATTCCTCATCGTCGAAGCGATGATCAACATGCAGGGTCAAGCCCGGCTTGGCCCGGAACAACGCGATCCGGTCGATGCGTCGGCGGTTTTCGGGGATATGTTCCTCATAGCGCCACCGCAGACCGCCGTGAAAGTCCAGCTGGCGTTCCAGATAGTCGCCCTGCGCGTTTTTTCTGCCAAGTGCGTAATAGCCGGTCTGGTCGAACATTGCGTCATCAAGATCGACCGCGTTCGGGTGCGTGGTCAGATCGGGCGCATACAGATCGACGACATAAGTCAGCATCGAGGCGCGCCGCTCTTCGGTGTGGAAGGTCAGCATCTCTCCGACCCGACGCGATTCCGAGAAGGGAAAGAACAGATATTCTGCGTTGTAGCCGTAATATAGCCATGTGCCTGGCTTGACGGCCTCATTGATCTGATTGACAGCCCGGACATGCGCGTCAGAGCGCCGGGCGTCGAAGATAAGATTGCGGGTGTTGGGTGTCGTGAAGCCATGCGGCAGCGGCTCTGGCGACAGCGCCAGCACAAGCCGAAAGCCGGCATATTCGGCATGGCGCAGGGTCGACGCGACCTCGGTCTGATCCTCGCAAATGATGATTGCGATCGGGCCGGTGGCCAGTTCGGTGGGTTTTCCTGCCAGATAGTCCTGAAGTGAAATGCCCATCAGAACAGCTGCTCTATTCGGTTGATATAAAGCGCGGGGTCAAAAGGCTCCGCTGCCGTCTCGGTATCGGTTTCTGCGGGCGCAGCGACCTGCTCCGTCGCTTCTGCAGCATCGCCGGACACAGGCGCGGGCGCTGAAGACGATCTTTCGGCGTCGTCAGCGTCTTGAAGGATCGCTTCAATCTCTGCGACGATATCTGCGCGTGCCTGGGTGATCATCGGATCATCACTCGGCGGCAGGGCGGATATCGCCGCACGAATCGATGGGGCCGAGAACGCCTGAACAGTCATGAAAGGCGAAAGCGCCTCTGCCAGTTCTTCCTGTGCGGCCTGTTGTGCCAGCATCTGTGCCCGCTCGGCCGCTTCTTCCTCGGCGCGTGCATCTGCGGCTGCAATGGCGGCCTCAGCGACGGATTCTGTTTCCTGCGCCATCTGAGAGCCCGTCTCTGGCGGCAATTCCGCGTCCTGCGGTGCCGGGGTCTGAACAGGCTCGACAGCTACTTCCGGCTCTTCCCGTGTAGGCGCGATATCTTCGGGCAAAGGCAAATGCGCCTCTTCCGCCGCGTCTTCGGTCTGAGCAGGCGTTGTTTCGGCAGGCTCATTTTCTGGCATCGTCTCTTCGGAAACCTCCTGTTCGGGAGGATTCACTCGAGAAAGGCCCCACCAACCCGCGCATATGACAGCGAGGGCGGCAATTATGATTGCGACTGTTCTGTTCATTCACGTCTCTCTGCCGGTTGTCTGTTTCTTGCCACATGCCTCGACTTGCGGAAACCCCGCGAATGGAACCCGAAAGTGGCGAATCTGGTTGAATAGCAGGGCGCAACTGCATAGTTTGCCGCCCATTCACTCGAATCCATAAAAGGAATCCGACCATAGCTCGTCGTCCACATAATGCGCCGCCCCCAAACCGTGACTCCGGTCCCCGAGTCAATGAACGAATTCGTGTCGCCGAAATCCGCCTGATCGGGGCGGATGGTGAAAATGTCGGCGTCGTCTCGCCCGCGCGCGGGCTGGAGATGGCGCAGGAAGCCGGTCTCGATCTTGTCGAGATCTCGCCGAACGCGACCCCGCCCGTCTGCAAGATCATGGACCTCGGCAAGTTCAAATATGAACAGCAAAAGCGCGAGGCCGAGGCGCGTAAGAAGCAGAAAATTATCGACATTAAGGAAGTGAAATTCCGTCCCGGCACCGACACGCATGACTACGACGTGAAGATGCGCAACGTGATGAAATTCCTTGAGGCCGGCGACAAGGTCAAAGTCACGCTACGCTTTCGTGGCCGTGAAATGGCGCACCAGGATCTGGGTGTGGACCTGTTGAACCGCGTCCGCGATGATGTGGGTGAAGCCGGAAAGATCGAGAATATGCCGAAGCTGGAAGGCCGGCAGATGGTCATGATGATCGCGCCGAAATAGGCTTGATCAGATAGTAAAAGGGGGCCGCCTTCGGGCGGCCTTTTCTTCGGATGGAACCAGAAATTCTTATTCTCAGAGCCGAGGGCGCGGATGCCTCGCTGCCACTGCCCGGCTACGAGACTGCTGGCGCCGCTGGCGCCGATCTGCGCGCCGATCTAGGCGGGGGGCAGATGACCCTCGCCCCGATGGAGCGGAAACTGATCCCGACGGGATTGAAGATGCAGATTCCGCCGGGGTTCGAGGTGCAGATAAGGGCCCGCTCTGGTGCTGCGCTGCGCGACGGTCTGGCGATGGTCAATGGCGTCGGCACGATCGATTCGGACTATCGCGGTCCGGTCGGTGTGATCGCGATAAATCTGTCAGATAAGCCGCTTGTCATCAGCCACGGGGATCGCGTCGCGCAAATTGTCGTCGCCCCGGTCGTGCAGGCTCGGTTCACTGAGACCGCAACGCTGGAAGAGACCGCGCGAGGCACGGGCGGCTTCGGCTCTACGGGCAGGGGGTAGGGTTGGCGCTGCTTCTGCCCCTTTGCCTGCTCAGCATTGTTGCCGCAGCGTGGCTGATGGGTTGGGGCATACTGCGCGTCCTTGCCGGGCTTTTCCTGATATGGCTGATCGTGCTGGCACTGATGCTGGCGGCGCCCGCCTCTGAATTCAAAGCGTTCGGAACGCTCGATGTGCGCAGTTGGCTGGCGCTTGGCGTGGCGTTGGGACTCGGACTCGGTTACGCCTCGCTCGTCGGGGCGATTCGGGCCCGCGTTGGCGCCAATTTGGGGGGCGCGCAAGCGGCACCCGGCATGACAGGGTCGGAAGGTGCCAGGCTGCAAGCGCCGGACTCCGAACAGGACGCGGCTGTGGAGCGTTACGCGCGCCACATTGTGCTTCGTGAAATTGGCGGACCGGGCCAGCAGAAGTTGCGCGACGCATCCGTCCTGATCGTCGGGGCAGGGGGGCTTGGTGCCCCGGCGGCGCTATATCTGGCGGGCGCGGGTGTCGGGCGCATAAATATCGCCGATCCCGATACCGTCAGCCTGTCGAACCTGCAACGCCAGATCATCTATCGCACGACTGACACAGGACGCCCCAAAGGACTGGCTGCGGCAGAGGCGCTGCGTGCGCTGAACCCGTTGATCAATGTCGAGGCAACGCGCCGCCGCATCACAGATCAGGATGAGTCCCTGATTGGTAAGTTTGATATCGTGCTCGATGGCACGGACAGCTTTTCCGAGCGCGCCGCCATTAACGCAGCCTGCGTCGCTGCGGGTGTGCCACTGATTGCGGGGGCAATATCGCAGTGGGAAGGGCAATTGGCGACCTATGATCCAAGTTCCGGCGGTCCCTGCTTCGCCTGCGTTTTCCCTGAACAACCGGCGCCGGGGCTGGCGCTGCCCTGTGCCGAGGCAGGCGTGGTTGGTCCCTTGCCGGGTGTCATCGGCTCCATGATGGCGCTTGAGGCGATCAAGTATATAACCGGTGCTGGCGAGGGCATGACCGGCAAAATGATGATCTATGATGGCCTCTATGGTGAGACGCGCAGCATCTCCGTCAAACGGCGTCCTGACTGCCCGGTCTGTTCCGGGGTGGAAGCCCGCCCACACGAGGCATAGATTTCCCGCAAAGGAGATTTGCCATGAATCGTGAACTGACCGACTGGACCGGACAATTCGGCTTGCCGCGCTTTGACCTGATCGGGGACGATGACTTTGCGCCGGCCATGAAAGCCACGCTGGCCGAAGCGGATGCAGCGATAGAGTCGATTGCCGCCAATCCCGAACCCGCAAGTTTTGAGAACACGGTCGCCGCGCTTGAAACGGCAGAGCAGCCACTGAACAATGTCTGCGCCGTGTTTTACACGCTGACCGGCGTGGCCTCCAACGACCGCCGGGAGGAGCTTAGCAGAGAGTTCGCGCCGATGCTTGCGGCACATGGCAGCAAGGTTGGTATGGATAAGAGGCTTTATGACCGTGTGGCGAAGGTCTGGGAAGGAGCCGATAATCTGGACCCGGAAGATCGGCGGATCACTGAACTTGCAATGCGCGATTTTCGCCGTTCGGGCGCAGGCCTGACTGGCATGGACCGTGACCGGATGGCTGACATCCGGTCCCGTCTTGCCGTGCTGTACACGCAGTTCGGCCAGAATGTGCTGGCGGATGAACGCGACTTCGTCATGGCCGTTGGTGATGAACAGCTTGCCGGGCTGCCCGATTGGCTGATCTCTGCAATGCGTGCCGCCGCGAAGGAACGTGGGAGCAGCGGGCAGGTTGTCACGCTGAACAGGTCGCTGATCACGCCATTCCTGGAATATTCGGATGACAGGGACCTGCGCGAGATCGCGTGGCGCGCATGGGTTGCGCGTGGTTCTGGTGAAGGGGCAGGCGGCGAAGAAACGGACAACACCGCGATTGTCGCAGAAATCCTGTCGCTGCGCCATGAACGTGCACGATTGCTGGGCTATGAAGACTTCGCGGCATACAAGCTTGAAACCGAAATGGCCGGTAGCCCAGAGCGGGTTGAGGAACTGCTGACGGAGGTATGGCAAGCCGCCGAAAAGCGCGTCGAGCAGGACAGCGCCGAACTATCAGCCATGATGCAGCAAGACGGTATCAACGCCGCGCTCGCGCCTTGGGACTGGCGCTATTATGCGGGCAGAAAGCGTCGGCAGGAGCACGATCTGGATGAGGCGGAGGTCAAGCCCTACCTCACACTCGATGCAATGCTGGCCGCTGCGTTCGATGTGTCTAACCGCTTGTTCGGACTGACATTCGAACCGTTTGAGGCACCGCTTTGGTCACCGGACGTCAGAGCATGGCGGATCATGCGCGATGGCAAGGAAATGGCCATTTTCCTCGGCGACTATTTCGCGCGACCGTCAAAGCGTTCTGGTGCGTGGTGCAGCGCATTGCGCTACCAGCATAAAATCGGCGACGGGCAGTGCGCGATTGTGGTCAATGTCTGCAACTTCACACCTCCCTCGTCAGAAGGCGCCAATGCCTTCCTTTCATGGGACGACGCAAAAACGCTGTTCCATGAATTCGGTCATGCCTTGCACCACATCCTTTCAGACGTCCGCTGGCCCTCTATTTCGGGCACATCGGTTGCGCGCGATTTCGTCGAATTGCCCAGCCAGTTGTATGAGCACTGGCTGGATCAGCCCGAAGTGCTGGATGAACACGCCCGCCATGCTGACACAAATGCGCCTTTGCCCGCCGACCTGCGTGACCGGATCATCGCGGCGGGGAACGCCGATCAGGGTTTTTCGACACTGGAATATCTTGAAAGTGCGCTCGTCGATCTGGCGTTCCACCGTGGCACTCCGCCAGCCGACCCCATGTCGAGGCAGGCAGAAATTCTGACAGGGCTGGGCGCGCCCGCTGCCATCCCGATGCGCCACGCCACCCCGCATTTTGGTCATGTCTTTTCCGGCGACGGCTATTCGGCCGGATATTACTCGTACCTCTGGTCCGAAGTTATGGACGCCGATGCGTTCGAAGCGTTCCGCGAGGCCGGGGATATTTTTGATCCTGAGACGGCCCGACGGCTTGAGGAAGAGATCTTGTCAAGGGGTGGATCAGCACCAGCTGATCAACTTTGGATCAATTTCAGGGAACGAATGCCGGGTGTTGAGCCTTTGTTGAAAGGGCGCGGCTTGATTTGAGGACCGCGGCCCCAGTCAAACAAGGAGGACAGAATGAAGCGTTTCGTTATTCTGGGTGCTGCCAGTGCCATTGCCACGTTGAGCATCGCGGCCTGTATGCCGATTGAAGAAGAGCCGATCAGCCGCGCCGAGGCTGACCTTATGGTCGAGGAAACGATTGCCCCGGCAGCGCCAGAAGAAGCCTCTGGTGTGGTCGACCCGGCAAATACGCTGAACGGCTCGTATAATCTACGCTCGACAGAGTGTGGTCAATCAGCCAGCGAAGGCGCGCTGAGCATTCAGGGCAGCCGCTTCCAGTTCTACGAATCGCAATGCACCGCTGTTGATAGCACAACCAAAGGTGATGCAGCCGAAGTTCGGCTATCTTGCGGCGGTGAAGGCCAGGCCTTCGAGCGTCTGGTTCTGCTTCGTCTGTCGCCCGGGATCCTGCAAATGGAAGAAGACGGCGTCGGCCTGCGCTATTATCGCTGCCCCGGCGCGTCCTGATTTTAATGCGTTAAGTTTACAGAAGGCGGCACCCTGGCGTGCCGCCTTTTTCCTAGACGACGATCAGACCTTCGCCCGGTTCCGCCTCGCCGATGATCGCCGCTGACGGGTGTTGTTTTCGAATTTCTGCAAGCAATTCATTTGCCCGGTCCGCCGCAACGGCAACCAGCAAACCGCCCGATGTCTGCGGGTCTGTCAGAATATCGCGCTCGGCATCCGTAATATCGTCCGGCAGTTGCACGTCAGGGCCTACTGCATCCCAGTTCCGGTCACTCGCGCCCGTCCTGTGGCCTGAGCCTGCCAAATCAGCAGCGCGAGTAAGAAGCGGGATTGAGGACCGGTCGATTTTCAGCGCGAGACCCGCACCCCGCGCCATCTCCAGCCCATGCCCCAGAATGCCGAAGCCGGTAACATCAGTGATCGCATGAACCCCGTCGTGACCTGACAGATCCTGCCCGATACGGTTCAGGGTGGTGCAGGTTTTCACCATTTCCGCAATGTCCTCGGCGGTCGCGGTGCCTTTCTTGATCGCGTTGGAATAGATACCGACGCCAACCGGCTTGGTCAGAATCAGCTTGTCGCCGGGTTGTGCGCCGCCGTTTCGCCGCACCTGTTCAGGAGAGCATATGCCAATGACTGCCAGTCCATAGATCGGCTCGGGCGCATCTATGGAATGCCCGCCGGCAATCGGGATACCGGCATCTCCACAAATTTCGGCACCACCTGCAAGAATCTGGCGGATGGTTTCTGGGCCCATCACGTTGATCGGCATCCCAAGGATCGCAAGTGCCATGATCGGTTTGCCACCCATCGCATAAATATCCGAAATCGCATTCGTTGCGGCGATCCGGCCGAAATCGCGCGGATCATCGACCATCGGCATGAAGAAATCCGTGGTCGCAATCACGCAGGTCTTGTCATCCACCTGCCAGACGGCGGCGTCATCGGATTCCGCGTTGCCCACCAGAAGCTGGGGAAACATCTGTGCGACCGGCTGATCAGTCAGCAACTCCCTCAGCACGGCCGGGCCAAGTTTGCAGCCGCAGCCGCCACCATGTGCAAGCTCTGTCAGTTTCATCGTTTTGCTTCCTTCGTGATCCAGCGGCCTTGGGATTGCGTGTTTCGTGGGTTGCACACGATCTCGCACTTGCAGCATTTGTGGGCTCATGCGTAATGTGCATTCGTAATGAATCGCGTGTTAGACCATTCCGAGCTGATTGAAATCACCCCGTCCTCGGGGGTCAAGACAACTGTGCACGGTTGGCGGGCAAAATGCCTTCAGCGCCTCGTTCGCATGGACATGCCTGTTCCGACCTCATTCGCATTGTCCGCCGAAGCGGTGCGGGCGATGGCGCAGGGCGCGACACCGCAGGCCAGCCTGCTTGGCGGGCTGTTCGAAAAAGGCGACGGCCTGGTCAGTGTGCGCCCTTCGGCGGTGATGCCGGAATGGGGCGGGCCGCAAACGGTGCTGAACGTCGGTATCAATGACGAATGCCACCGCAAGATCGTTGAAGCTCGCGGGCAAGAGGCGGCTGACGCGATATATCTCAGCTTCGTGCAATCCTACGCCGTGAACGTCGCTCGCCTCGACCCGGACATGTTTGCCGAAAGCGGAGAGGGCGCGTTGGCCCGATCACTCGATGCCTATCGTGCCGAGATGGACGAGGATTTCCCGCAGGACCCTAAGCGTCAGTTGACCGAGGTTCTGCGTTCGATGGCAAGGGCGTGGGATTCCCCGACAGCGCGGCTGTTGCGTCAGGCAAAGGGTGCGCCAGAGGATGCACCCCTCGGGCTGGTGGTGCAGGCCATGGCGCTTGCGGTCGGACCCGGCATCAGCGGTTCCGGCACCATTCAGATGATTGACAGCGTGACCGGCGTGTCGGGCATCAATGGTCGCTTCCGGGGGCAGATGCATGGCCGTCTGCGTGCCGAAGGTGCCGAGACGATGTATCTGACAAAGGATCCGCGCGGGCCTTCGCTGGAAGAAATCGCGCCGGGCGCGTTTTCGGATCTCGTTGAATATTGCCGCCTGGCACGCAGCCGTCTGCGTGATGAAATGCAGATCGAATTTGTCATCTCGGACGGCGAATTGTCGATCATCGACGCACTGCGCGTGCAGCGCTCTTCCCGTGCTGCGGTCCGGGTCGCTGTGGCCTTGGCAGAGGACGATATTATTCCGCCGGCAGAGGCAGTCATGCGGGTAGAGCCGCGCGCGCTTTCAGAGCTCATGCACTATCAGACCGACCCGCGCGCGCCACGCGATGTGATCGCGCGTGGCATTGATGCAAGCCCCGGTGCTGCCTCTGGCAAGATCGTTTTTTCTGCGACCGCCGCTCAGGCTGCTGCCGCGCGTGGCGAATCCTGCATTCTGGTGCGTCGCGAAACATCGCCCGAAGATATTCGCGGCATGCACGCGTCGGTCGCCGTCCTTACGGAACGCGGTGGCACGACCAGCCATGCCGCCGTGATCGCGCGTGGTCTGGGCTTGCCTTGTATCGTGGGTGCCCACGGCATCGCGATTGACGTCCGTTCCCGAGAGCTGCGCGTTGGTGATCGTCGTTTCCGTGAAGGTGAAGAGATAACGGTCGATGGCACCTCGGGCGAGGTCTTGGCCGGTGTGGCGGAAATGATGGAGCCGGCGCTTGACGATAGCTTCAACCGGTTGCTCGACTGGGCCGACAACTTCCGTGAACTGGGCGTCAGGGCGAACGCCGACACGCCCGAGGACGCCCGCACAGCGCGGATGTTCCGGGCGGAAGGTATCGGCCTGTGCCGGACGGAACATATGTTCTTTGACGAAATGCGTCTGCCGATCATGCGCGAGATGATCTTTGCCGACCGGCCAGAGGACAGACGCGTCGCCCTTGCGCGGCTTCTGCCAATCCAGCGTAAGGATTTTTCCGAGCTGTTCCGGATCATGGCTGGCTTGCCGGTCACGATCAGGCTGTTCGATCCGCCCTTGCACGAATTCCTGCCACAGGATCGCGAAGGCATCCGGGAGCTGGCGGAATCCCTGGACCTGCCGATTTCCGATGTGTCGCGCCGGATCGAGGCGCTGTCAGAATTCAACCCGATGCTGGGTATGCGCGGCGTGCGGCTGGGCATTACTGTCCCCGAAATCTACGACATGCAGGCGCGCGCCATTTTTGAAGCAGCGATTGCAAGCGCCACAGAAGGCGCGGCGGTCGTGCCCGAAATCATGATCCCGCTTGTCAGTGCGCGGCGCGAGGTGGAAATCGTCAAGAACCGTGTCGATTCCGTTGCTGCTGCCGTGCGGAACGAAACGGGCAGGGACTTTACCTATCGTTTGGGCGTCATGGTTGAAACGCCGCGTGCGGCGCTGCGCTCCGGCGATATTGCCCGGCATGCGGCTTTCCTGTCTTTCGGCACAAATGACCTGACGCAGATGACCTATGGGCTGTCGCGCGACGACGCGGGGCGATTCATGGGAACCTATGTTCAACAGGGCGTCTATGATGAGGACCCGTTCCACATCCTTGATATCGACGGTGTGGGGGAGTTGCTGCTGACCGGCACAAGCCGTGCGCGCGAGGCGCAGCCGGAAATCACGATAGCCGTCTGCGGAGAGCATGGTGGCAACCCGCAATCTATTGCTTTCTGTCATCGGGCCGGGCTCGACTACGTTTCCTGTTCGCCTTTCCGGGTACCCGTCGCGCGGCTTGCTGCAGCGCAGGAATCGATTCGGGCCCAAGTAAAGAAAAACGACTGATTCGGGTGGGTTGTCGCTTGCGCGCGGACCATGCCGCAAGCGCGAATTGGCGTGTTCTCGCCAGAACGGCGGAAACCTGTCGGCAAGAAACTGCCTGAATCTTCGCCAACGCCATGGAATCTGGAACCTCACGTCCTCTCGCGTAGCAGCGTTTGAAACGCTCTGTGTAGTTTCCGCGGGATTTCGCCGGCCAGCTGCCACCGGACCGGCACCCACGAACAGGAAACTGCTGAATGCCGACGCTGACCCGTAAACTGGCCGCGCTTTGTCTTAGCTTTTCGCTTGCACTGCCGGTCGCTGCCCCAACTGTGGCCCAGGCCGATCCCGCCCGCGGTCCCGAGACTGTGACCAATGCCCGCTATGGCGGTGCTGATTCCCTCGCCTGTCTAACCGAAGCACTGTATTTCGAAGCCCGTGGCGAAGGCCGCAGCGGTCAACGTGCGGTTGCCGAGGTCATTCTGAACCGTGTCGACAGTGGCGCGTTCCCGAACTCTGTCTGCGGTGTCGTGTACCAACGCGGTCAGTTCAGCTACAAAAAGGGTCGCCGGATGTCGAATGCAGCATCGGCTGCCCGTGCGCGTCAGATTGCCGCCGAGGCACTGGCCGGTGCGCCGCGTTCGCTGACCGATGGTGCGACCTACTTCCACACCACCGCCGTCAGCCCGTCCTGGTCGCGTCGGTTCACTCGCACGACCCGTATCGGCGCACATATCTTCTATCGTCAGGGCCGCCGCGTCGCATCGAACTGATGCACCGCTGATATCGCTCTGAATGCCAAGTATCGCCCCACCCCTTGCGGTGGGGCGTTTTCTTTGAAATCTGGATCAAATGAACGAACCAGACCAAATTCACCTGCGTGACTATGTGGTGGAAGCCGAGATCGGTGCTTTCCAGTCAGAGCGTGGTCGCCGCCAGCGTCTGCGCTTCAACCTTTGCGTTGACCTTGCCGATCCGGTGATTGGTGTTCGTGACGATGTTGACCGCATTCTGTCATATGACGTTTTGACGGACGCGGTCGCCTCTGGTTTGGCAGATCAGCGGTATAACCTTTTGGAAACACTGGCGGAACGTATCGCCGCGGATGTGCTTAAGCACGCCCAGGCAAAGCGGGTCAGGATTTGCGTTGAAAAGCTTGACCGGGTGCCCGGAGCACTTGGTGTAACTCTGGTCAGACAGCAGGGGCGGGTCGATACCGCTGCCGGCAGCCTGTCTCCGGTCGTGGTTTTTCACGGTGCCGACATCGCACGGCACACCGGCGCTGTCATCTTGTCTCCTGATGCGCCGGATCTGCCGCTTCCTTCAGGCGGCAATGAGCGCCGCGTGGCGCTGCTCGCGCTAGATCAGGCTGCGTGGTCGCTTGGCGGTCGTCTTGGGTTGGATGTCGCCGATAACAGGACAGAGCTTGACTGGGCGATAAAGGAAGCCCGTCCGATTGTCTGGGCGCCCTCGCGTATGGTTGCCGATGTTTCGGGACTGGAGGCTGATCCTATTGCGGTAGCGTTATGGCTGGCAGAGCGTCTTGGCGCGGAACGGCTGGATATTGCCTTGCCGGAGGGAAAAGACACGCCTTCCCTGACCACTGATATTCCCGTTCGGCGGATCACTGAATGAGCGACTATTGGCGCCCGATCCCGGAAGAGGGCGGATCGCATCCGCTTGCGGGCGGCTGGCTGCGGTTTTCGCGTGTTGAGCGGCTTTCGCGACGTGCTTTGCCGCAGATCGTACCTGCCTCTGCCGCGCCGCCGGAAGTGATTGACCGTCTGACGGCCACGCGGGCGAGTATCTGCGATATCGATATGTCTCGTCCTTCTATCATGGGCATCGTCAACGCGACGCCTGACAGTTTTTCAGACGGCGGCACCTACGACCCATTGGCGCAGGCGCGCAGATTGGCCCGAGAAGGAGCCGATATTCTGGATATCGGCGGCGAATCCACCAGGCCCGGCGCGGCAGAGGTGAGCTTCGCCGACGAGGCCGAGCGTGTTGTTTCTGTGATCGGGGAAATGGCCGGGGCGCTGCCGATCTCGGTCGACACGCGCAAGGCAGCAGTCGCACGGCAGGCCGTCGCGGCCGGTGCATCGATGGTCAACGATGTCTCGGGATTTGATTTCGACGATGATCTGCCCGGTTTTGTCGCGCAGAATGACCTTCCTGTGTGTGTGATGCACGCGCAGGGTCTGCCGGAAACAATGCAGGACAATCCGCGCTATGAGCATGTGTTGCTCGACGTCTATGATGCGCTGCAGACGCGTATCCTGCGCGCTGCCGAGGCCGGTGTCCGCCACGAGCGCATTTTGATCGATCCGGGTATAGGGTTTGGCAAGACGTTGGCGCATAACCTGTCTATTCTGAACAGGATCAGCCTGTTTCACAGCTTGGGTTGCCCGATCTTGCTGGGTGTTTCGCGCAAGCGGTTCATCGGCGAGGTGACAGAGGCGCAAGATCCGCAGGCGCGGCAGGCAGGAACACTTGCCGTCGCGCTTGCGGCTGTGGCGCAGGGTGTGCAGATGCACCGTGTCCACGACGTGGCGCATGCGGTGCAGGGATTGGCCTTGTGGCGGGCCGTGACGGAAAGGGATGACTAGATGGTGCGCAAGCTTTTTGGAACCGATGGCGTAAGGGGCCGGGCCAATAGTGAGCCGATGACGGCCGAACTGGCCATGAGGCTGGGCGCCGCGGCGGGCCGCTATTTCCGCCGCGACGGGCGCAACGGGCACCGCGTCGTCATTGGCAAGGATACCCGGCTTTCCGGCTATATGCTGGAAAATGCACTGACCGCCGGACTGACCAGCACCGGGATGAATGTGTTGTTGCTGGGGCCGCTGCCGACCCCGGCCGTTGGATATCTGACCCGCTCGATGCGCGCGGACCTTGGAATCATGATATCCGCCAGCCACAATCCTGCCGATGACAACGGAATCAAGTTTTTTGGTCCCGATGGGTTCAAGCTTTCGGATGATGCGGAGACGAAGATCGAGGCGATTGTCGAGGGTCAGATACGCCCGGCGGAGCCCCAGAATATCGGTCGCGCCAAGCGGATAGACGACGCGCTTGGCCGCTATGTCGAATATGCGAAGACAACTTTTCCCGCCGGTCAACGACTGGACGGTCTGAAAATCGTCATTGATTGCGCAAATGGTGCCGGGTATCGCGCGGCACCGGATGTTTTGTATGAACTCGGTGCCGATGTCGTTGCCGTCGGCGTCAACCCGAACGGACGCAATATCAATGATGGCGTAGGCTCTACCCATCCAGAGACTGCCGCGCAGGCTGTTCTGGACAATCAGGCGGATCTGGGCATCTGCCTGGACGGCGATGCGGATCGTGTCATCCTGATCGACGAAAAGGGCCGCGTCGCCGATGGCGATCAGCTGATGGCCCTGATGGCCGGGCGTTGGGCCGATAAGGGCAAGCTGCAGAACGGCGCACTGGTTGCGACTGTCATGTCGAACCTGGGTCTCGAACGCTTCCTGACCGGTCGAGGGCTGAAGCTGGAACGAACAAAAGTCGGTGACCGCTACGTGGTTGAGCGGATGCGTGAAGGCGGGTTCAACCTTGGCGGCGAACAGTCCGGCCACATCGTGATGACCGACTATGCGACAACCGGGGATGGCCTGATCGCCGGTCTGCAATTCCTGTCGGCGATGACCGATACCGGGCTGACTGCATCAGAACTTGTTCACCAGTTCGACCCTGTGCCGCAGCTGCTGAAGAATGTGCGCTACGCTGCCGGGGCCGATCCGCTGGCCGCCGGCTCGGTTCAGCAGGCCATCGCAGCGGGTGAGACACGACTGAACGGAACCGGACGCGTCCTTATCCGCAAATCGGGGACAGAGCCGCTGATCCGTGTCATGGCAGAGGCTGAGGATGAGGGAGTTCTGCGTGAGGTCGTCGACAGCATCGTCGCCGCGGTCGAGGACGCGGCTTAACTCACCGCTTCCGCCAGTGGATCATAGTCGTAGATCCAGTCGAACCGGCCCATCAGCCGGTTCGGCGCAAGGCGTGACAGGCTGCGCAAACCGGCATGGGCGATGACCCGCGCCGGCCCGCTGAGATGATAGTTGCGGGCATTGCCATTGGCGGCGGCAACGATCTTTTCGACGCGCGGGCGGCGAAGCGCCTGATAGCGCGCAAGCGCTGCTGATTGATCGTCGATCCGATCCAGACACTCGGCCATTGTCCATGCGTCCTCGATCGCCATGACGGCACCCTGCGCCATGAAGGGCAGGGTCGGATGCGCCGCATCGCCAAGGATAGCGAGCCGATCGTCGTGCCAGCGTTGCGCGACCTGATGTCGGAACAAGCCCCAGACCCCACAAGTGTCGACCTGCGCAAGCCACCCCGGAAGCGGACCGCCGAATCCGGCAAAGGCGCGGCGCAGATTTGCGGGATCATCCTGATGTGACCAGCCCTCTGCGGCCCAATCCGGGCGCTCCTGCACAGCCACAATGTTGCGCAACCCTCCGCCAAGCCTATAGGTGACGAGGTGTTTTCGCGGCCCCATGAACACGCGGGCGCAGGCATCTTCTGACCCATCCTGGATCAATGCACGCCACGCAGTCTGGCCGGTGAAGAACGGATGCTCGACCCCGTTCAGCTTGCGCCTGATGATGCTGTGCAGGCCATCAGCCCCAATCACCAGCGGTGCATCGGGCAACACCTCGCCAACCTCCTTGCCAAGTTCTATCAGAACGCCTGCTTCACGCGCACCGCGCTCTAGCACCTCGATCAGTCGCGCACGATGCACCATCCTGAATGCTGCGCCCGGACGTCGTGCGGCCAAGGCCAGTGCCGCGACCTGCTTGCCGTGATGGTCGTGCAGAAGGACGCCAGCCGACCGGGCCGAGACCTGATCCAAGGCCGCGCCTAGTCCGAGTGCCTCCAGAACCCGCCCGGCATTGGGCGAAATCTGTAAACCTGCACCTGCCTCTGTCAGTTGAGGTGCTCGCTCTTGCACCGTGACTTTTGCGCCGCGATGCGCCAACGCGATGGCCACCGTAAGGCCCGCAATGCCGCCGCCGATAACTGCGACGTTCCTGTTCTTAAGATATCGGCTCAGCTTATGCTCCGATAGTTAACCGTGCCGCACAGCTGATGACACGTCCTGCCATACGTGCCGCCAGCAATGGTCCTGCCCGACACACACTCAACGATCCCGCCAGGGACCGTCAGTCGTCGCGGTGAACGCGCTCTCGCCGCTCGTGCTTTTCTTGTGCCGCAAGGGTCATCGTGGCGATTGGCCGCGCGTCCAGACGCTTGAGGCTGATAGGCTCTCCGGTCACTTCGCAATAACCATACTCACCGTTTCCAATCCTGCGAAGCGCCGAATCGATCTTGCCAACAAGCTTGCGCTGACGGTCGCGAGTCCGAAGCTCTAACGCGCGGTCGGTTTCCTCTGACGCGCGGTCAGCCAGATCCGGCACGTTTCGGGCGCTGTCCTGCAACCCCTCCAGCGTTTCTGCGGACTGTTCGATTAACTCGGCCTTCCAGGCCTCCAGCTTACGACGGAAATACTCCAGCTGGCGATCGTTCATGAACGGTTCGTCTTCGGCTGGGCGGTAATCATCGGGCAGGAAAATCTGCTGTTTCATACGTCCTCCGACGGGTCGAGGTGCCTGTCCCCCGATCCTCGCGCCCCCCTTTACGGTAAGCATCGGCACTTGTCACTAGGGCATTGGTCGCAAATGTCGGTGAGGCTGCTTGCTGCGGCATCGCGCGGCAGCTAGGGTCGCCGCGCCATAAGAAGGATGCCGATAATGCAATTCTCCTCGACCGCAAGCTATGTCGCGCCGCCTGAACTGACGATGGCGGTCAATGCCGCGATCACGCTGGAACGGCCGCTTCTGGTGAAGGGAGAGCCCGGAACCGGCAAGACAGAGCTTGCCCGGCAGGTGGCCGCATCGCTTGGTCTGCCGATCATCGAATGGAATGTGAAATCCACGACCAAGGCGCAGCAGGGTCTTTACGAATATGACGCGGTCAGCAGGCTGCGCGACAGCCAGTTGGGCGATGCGCGTGTGCATGACGTGGCCAACTACATCCGCAAGGGCAAGCTGTGGCAAGCCTTTGAGGCAGATGGGAAAACCGTTCTGCTGATTGATGAAATCGACAAGGCCGATATCGAATTTCCGAATGACCTATTGCAGGAACTCGACCGGATGGAGTTCTTTGTTTACGAAACAGGCCAGACCGTGCAGGCCACGCATCGGCCCGTGGTCATCATAACTTCGAACAATGAGAAGGAATTGCCTGACGCATTCCTGCGGCGTTGCTTCTTTCACTATATCCGCTTCCCGGATGCGGAAGGTCTGGCCCGCATCGTGGACGTCCATTACCCCGGTCTGAAGCCAAGACTTCTGCAAGAGGCGTTGAGCCAGTTCTTCGAGATCCGCGACGTTCCGGGGCTGAAAAAGAAACCGTCAACGTCCGAGCTGCTGGATTGGCTGAAGCTGATCCTTGCCGAAGATATTGCGCCAGAGGATCTGAAGAAGGCGCCCGGTGAAATGCTGCCTAAGATGCACGGTGCCTTGCTGAAGAACGAACAAGATGTCGCGTTGTTTGAAAAACTGGCCTTTATGGCTCGCCGTCAGGGAAGGTAAACCATTGAAAATTCGTGCGCTCGAACCCGACGATAAAGCGAGATGGCAGGTGCTATGGGATGGTTATCAGCAGTTCTATGGCCATCCCGACCGCCCACAGTCATTTTTCGATTCGGCCTTCACCCGGCTGACCTCTGGCAACGAAAACGACTTCATGGGCCTTGTTGCCGAGGAAGGCGATGCGTTGCTTGGACTGACGCATTACGTTTTCCATCCGAACCTCTGGCGGCCCGGCGGCGTGTGTTATCTGCAGGATTTGTTCACAACCCCAGATGCCCGTGGCAAAGGCGTCGGTCGCGCCCTGATCGAGGCAGTCGCTTCGGCTGCCGAATCTCGCGGCGCCGAGGCCATTTATTGGCTGACCGCCGAAGACAACTATGCGGGTCGGATGCTGTATGACCGGGTTGCCACGCGCACGCCATTCATCAAATATCAGCGCGACTTCCCTGTTGGAGATAAGGCGTGAAGACGATCCTTTTGCTGAACGGCCCGAACCTGAACCTGCTGGGCAAGCGCCAGCCAGAGCATTACGGACATGAGACACTGGCCGATGTCGAAGCATTGGCACAGGGCGCCTGCGCCGAGGGCTTCCGGATCGAGGCTATGCAATCCAACTGGGAAGGCCAACTGATCGACTGGATACATGAGGCACGCGAAACCGCTGTTGGTATCGTGATAAATCCCGGTGGTCTGTCCCACAGTTCGATTGCATTGCTGGATGCGCTGAACGCCTTCGAAGGTCCGGTGATCGAGGTTCATATCAGCCAGATCCACAAGCGCGAGGCGTTCCGCCATCACTCCTATGTCAGTAACCGGGCCGACGCGGTCATCGCCGGCCTCGGGACAGACGGCTATGCCGCAGCGGTCAGGCGCGTCTGCAAGCTTTCGGCCTAACCGTCGATTCGCTGGATGTCGCGCGTGAGCTCTGTCGTCTTGCTGGCCCATTCGCTGGCGGCAAGCCGCTCTTTATGCGCGTCGAGCCCATCCTGATCCGCATATAGCTCCTCAACGCGCCAGACCATCGGATCGTCCGTTTGGTTGATCTCGAAAAACAGGCATCCCGGCTCTTGCCGGCTCAGCGCTATGTGCTTGGGAACCTGCTCAAGCACGGTTTTCAACTGTTCGGCGTTTTTGCAGGTGATCGTGCCTGAAAGTGCAATTTGACCGGGTTTCGGATCTGGCCGGGCATGTCCGCCGCTTCCAGAGTGATCCTGTCCACATCCGCATGTCATCTCGAATCTCCATCAGATAGGTCCGGGGTTCAGCCAAACGGATCGTGCGAAGGACTGCAATATCCTGAGCGCAGTTGAGGATCTGCAAATGGCGATTTCAGTGATCCGCGCAGCAATGCTGATGATCGGCAAGCGAGGCCAGAACATAGCAATCGCTGGTCACCCCATTGCCAGAGCAGCCGTCGGCAATCCGGATCAACTCCGCCTCCAACGCGCGAAGTCGAGCGATACGCTGCCGGACATCGACAAGCTGCGCTTGGGCGATCTCGTTTGCCTCTGCGCAGCTGCGGTCAGGATGATCCTGAAGGTCGATCAGCGCGTTAATCGCGTCCAGTGAAAAGCCGAGCTCGCGCGCATGTTTGATAAAACCAAGCCGCTCAAGACCGGCTTTGTCGTAGCGACGTTGATTGCCCTCGGTCCGTCCACTTGCATCCAGCAACCCCACCTCTTCGTAGTAGCGAATGGTCGGAACCTTCACTCCGGTGCGTTTTGACATCTGGCCGATGGAATACATGAAATCAGTCCTTGAACCTCTAGCGACTAGAGCAATTAGAACAGAAACTCAGATGATTCGAAAGGATACGAGATGAGCGGATGTTGCGGCCACGACGCAAAGTTTGATGGGGTCTCAGCGGACTACAAACGGCGGTTGTGGATAGTAATCGCGCTGAACGCCGTGATGTTCGGCGTGGAAATGTTCGCGGGCCACGCCGCGCGATCACAGGCGCTGCAGGCGGATGCGTTGGACTTTTTGGGCGATGCACTGACCTATGGGATTTCGCTGGCGGTGATCGGCGCGTCGTTGCGCGTTCGCAGCATTGCGGCGATGGCAAAGGGCATCAGCCTGCTGGCAATGGGATTGTGGGTGTTCGGCTCTACCATCTGGCGCGTATTCTTCACCGCCGTGCCAGAGGCGAATATCATGGGCATCATAGGTTTCATGGCACTGGCGGCCAATCTGGCAAGTGTCATGCTGCTGGTTCAATACAAGGATGGCGACGCCAACGTCCGCTCTGTCTGGTTGTGTTCGCGCAATGATGCAATTGGCAATGTCGCCGTGATGGTTGCGGCGCTTGGTGTCTGGGGAACGGCGACGGGCTGGCCTGACGTGATCGTCGCAATCATCATGGCGGGGCTGTTTCTGTCATCTGCCTTCCAGATCATCCGGCAATCGCTGGCAGAGAGGCGCGAGCAGACCGACCATGGCCAAGACCACGAGCACGGCCACGCGCATTAGCGCGACGTTGGCCTGAGTATAAAAGCTGCCGAGGCGAGTTTTCGAGATGGAGCCGCCCCGGCCAGTGATGGAGGGCTTCGATATGGAAAGATATCTCAGTGAAACGAAGTTGCTGGACTTCAGCGCCCCGGCGATAGCCAATCTGGTGAAGCGGCGCGGGTGGCCCGATATGGCGGAGTTTGACCGGATCGGTGCCGCCTATGATTTCGTCCGGGATGAAATCAAGTTCGGCTATAACCGCAGCGACGATATCCTCGCGTCCGAGGTGCTCGCCGATGGCTATGGTCAATGCAACACCAAGGGCACGCTTCTGATGGCTATGTTGCGCCGACTTGGTATCCCGTGCCGACTGCATGGGTTTGCAATTCACAAGCAGTTACAGCGCGGCGTTGTGCCGGAACTCGTATACCCGCTAGCGCCTGACAATATCCTGCACAGCTGGGTCGAGATACGCCATCAGGATCGTTGGATCAACCTTGAAGGCTTCATTCTGGACCGGGACTTCCTGTCGGCGATCCAACAGCGCTTTAACAATGAGGTCAGCGAGTTTTGCGGGTATGGCGTCGGCACAATGTGTTTGTCCGATCCGCCCGTGGATTGGCGTGGAACGGACACCTATATCCAGCGGACCGGCATTAACGCGGATTTTGGTCTTTTTGACAGCCCCGACGCGTTCTACGCCAAGCACCATCAGAATATCGTTGGATTAAAGGCGCTGCTTTACAAATATCTGATCCGCCACTGGATGAATGCGCGCGTTAGGCGCATCCGAAGCGGACACGTATCCGGATCCACGGTAGCGCCCCGGATACACCGGCACGCCGAGGGCAATCGAAGTTAAGACGCGCTGTTACGCGATCACTCCCACTCAATCGTGCCGGGTGGCTTGGATGTGATGTCATAGGTTACGCGGTTGATACCCTTCACCTCATTGATGATCCGCGTGGCTGTCTCGCCAAGGAAGTCGTGGCTGAACGGATAGTAATCCGCCGTCATCCCATCGACCGAAGTCACCGCCCGAAGCGCGCAGGCGTAATCATAGGTGCGCCCGTCGCCCATCACGCCGACGGTGCGCACGGGCAGGATCGCCACGAAAGCCTGCCAGATCTCGTCGTAAAGCCCGTGCTTGCGGATCTGGTCGATATAGACCGCGTCGGCCTTGCGCAGGATGTCCAGCTTGTCGCGGGTGATCTCTCCGGGGCAGCGGATCGCCAGACCCGGTCCGGGGAAGGGGTGGCGACCAATGAAGCTGTCGGGCAGGCCCAGTTCGCGGCCAAGGGCGCGGACCTCGTCCTTGAACAGCTCGCGCAGCGGTTCGACCAGTTTCAGACCCATCTTCTCGGGCAAGCCGCCGACATTGTGGTGCGATTTGATCGTGACCGAGGGGCCGCCGCTGAAGGACACGCTTTCGATCACGTCCGGATACAGCGTGCCTTGCGCCAGAAACTCTGCCCCCTCGATTTCGTTCGCATATTTCTGGAACACGTCGATGAACAGACGGCCTATGGTCTTGCGCTTGATTTCGGGGTCGGAAACACCTTCCAACTCACCGATGAACAGGTCGGATTCGTCGGCATGGATCAGCGGGATATTGTAATTGTCGCGGAACATGGAGACGACTTCCTCGGCCTCATTCTGCCGCAAAAGCCCGTGATCGACGAAAACGCAGGTAAGCTGGTCGCCGATCGCCTCATGGATCAGCACGGCGGCGACCGAGGAATCGACCCCGCCGGACAGGCCGCAGATCACCTTTTTGTCGCCGACCTGTTCGCGGATCTTGCGGATCGCCTCATCCCGGTAAGCGGCCATGGTCCAGTCGCCGGTGAAGCCCGCCATGCGGATGAAATTCTCCAGCATGGTTTTGCCGTTCGGGGTGTGATGCACCTCGGGGTGGAACTGCACGGCGAAGAAGCCGCGCGATTCGTCGGCGGTGATGGCGAAAGGCGCGTTGGGCGAGGTGCCGATCACCTCAAACCCCGGCGCGAGTGCGGTGACCCGGTCGCCATGGCTCATCCAGACCTGTTCCCGGTCTGACAGGCCCGCGAAGATACCGTCTTTCTTGTGACCCGGCGCGGGTGCCACAAAGGCGCGGCCATATTCGGCGTGATGACCTGCCTCTACCTTGCCGCCAAGTTGCGTCATCATGACCTGCTGGCCATAGCAGATGCCGAAAATCGGCACGCCCATAGACCACAGCGAGTCCGGCGCGCGGGGGCTGCCTTCGCGCGTCACGCTGTCCGGGCCGCCGGACAGGATCACCGCGCGGGGCGCAAGCTCGGCAAGGCTCGCGTCGGTGACGTTCTGGTAGGGATGGATCTCGCAATACACATCCAGTTCGCGCAGGCGGCGCGCGATCAACTGTGTGACCTGAGATCCGAAATCGATGATGAGAAGGCGCTGATGCTGGGTCATGGTCGGCATTTACGGCGCGGATGCCTGCGTGGCAAGAGTGGAGCTGCTCCGGGAAGCGTCAGGAACCCTTTCGTAAATCGCAGCGTTGTGAATTAGACTTCCGAAACAACGACTTGATTCACAGGAGAGGCATGAATGTATAGACCGCCGGCCCGGACCACCTTAGCTGCGCTTGCTGGCGCGGCAATTGCGTTATCTGCCTGCTCAGCTGATAATCTAGCCGCTGCAGGCGACAGCGACACGCCTATCAGTGTAACTCCTGCTGCTGATCCCGGTCTGCCTGCGCCCGCAGTCGAGGCCATAGGCCCGGTTTGCGCACCCGCCGACGCTGGCGCGGTGGAGCAGATGAAGGAACGTATCAACGCAGAGCGCACAGCACTGGGTCGTTCTCCGCTTACATTCCGGGATAATCTGACCTTCGCCGCGCAGGCGCATGCCTGCGATATGGCAACGATGGGCCGCGCCTCGGTCGCGGGCTCGAACGGGTCGTCAGTTGTTCACCGTGTCCGGGCGGTAGAATACTCGGCCTGCTCTTCAGCGCAGCTGATCGGTCGTTCGGGCGATGCCTATTCCCAGATGGCGAACTGGATGGCGCATGAGCCGGATGAGGAAGTTCTGGTTCACCAGAAATTCGACGACGCCGGGATAGGCGTGGTCAACATGGGCGGAAGGCTTTGGTGGTCCGTCGTGATGGCCGATAATTGCCGCTGACCTTTCGCAGGGTGCTGACATGGAAAAGGGGCCGCAAGGGCCCCTTTTTTGTGCTTGCCCGATGGCTTTACTTCTCTGGCACCAGACCGCGTGGCGAGAAGCGCAGCACCAGCAGCAGGATCAGCCCCATCGCTATAAACCGCATATGCGGAGAGCTTGCGAGCAGGTGCGACTTGATGTCCCCGGCAGGCAGCGGCGATGTCAGAAGCCCGATCAGCTGTGGCCCCCAGCTTTCCGCCTTGATCCAAAGGAACCAGATCAGGATGCCGCCAAGCGCCGCGCCCCAGTTGTTGCCAGAGCCGCCGACGATCACCATCACCCAGATCACGAAGGTATAGCGCAGCGGGTTATACTGCGTAGGTGCCATCAGCCCGTCCTGCGTGATCATCATCGCACCGGCCAGACCCATTACCGCACAGCCGATCACGAAGATCTGCAGGTGGCGACCCGTCACATCCTTGCCCATCGCCTCTGCCGCGACTTCGTTGTCGCGGATAGAGCGCATCATCCGGCCCCAGGGCGATTTAAGCGCCAGCTCTGCCAGCAGGATCAGCAACAACAGCACGACTGCGAATAGCCCCGCATAGCAAAGCTTCACCCAGATACCCGATGCCTCTGCTACCGACATGCTCCAGCTATTGGCGAGCGACTGGAAATCGGGGTCTTGTTGCAGGTTGATTTCATACGGAACCGGGCGCGGGATCGAAGTGACGTTCTTGACGCCGCGGGCCAGCCATTCTTCATTCTTCAGAACCGCAACGATGATTTCACCGATGCCGAGCGTTGCGATGGCCAGATAATCCGACCGCAAACCAAGCGCAACTTTGCCGACGCCCCATGCTGCGGCGGCCGCGAACAAGGCGCCGACAGGCCATGAGATAAGGACCGGAAGGCCCAGCCCGCCGAGGTTACCGAATTGTGCGGACTGGTTCGCCTCGATCGCGTCGACCGCTGGGTCGAACAGCCAGCGATAGGCCACGAAACCGATGATCAGCACCGTCAGAATGGCCGGGACGCGCAGCTTCCGGCCCGCTCGTTTCCATGTCATGGCGGACAAAGCCAACGTGCCCAGCCCGACGATAATGGCCAGTATCACACGCGGACCGCCCGCGCCCCATGCACCTTCAACAGGCGCGACGGAAATAAGCACGGGCGCAAGGCCCCCGATGGCAAGAAAACCCACAACGCCAGAGTTGAACAGCCCGGCGTAACCCCATTGCATGTTCAGCCCAAGCGCCATGATCGCAGAGATCAGGCCCATGTTCAGAATGGCGAGCGACGTGTTCCAGGACCCGGTGAACAACGCGTTGCTGGTTGTGCCTTCCAGGACGAAAAGCGCCACCAGCACAAGCGCCATGATCGGTGCGCGCCAGCGGCTGGAGGCTTCGGCTTGACGAGAGGTTGCCATAACTCTGACCTCCTTTACACGGATTTGCCGCGGAACAGGCCGGTTGGCCGGAACAGCAGAACGATGATGAGGATGACGAAACTGACGGCGAACTTGTATTCGGTCGACATCAGTTGGAGGAGCGAGGATCCGGTATCGAAGCCCAGATACTCGACCACCTTCTTCCAGGGATAAGTGATCGCCACCTCGGAGAAGGCGACAATAAAGCCACCGGCAATCGCGCCAATCGGACTGCCCAAACCGCCGACGATGGCAGATGCAAAGATTGGCAGCAGGATCTGGAAGTAGTTGAAGGGCCGGAATGCCTTGTCCAGACCGTAAAGAACGCCCGCAATCGTCATCAGCGCCGCTGCGATGATCCAGGTCATGCGGACGACGCGTTCAGGGTCGATACCGGACAGAAGCGCCAGATCTTCGTTGTCCGAATAGGCACGCATCGCCTTGCCCGATTTGGTGCGGTTCAGGAACCAGAACAGCGCCCAGACGACGATGACGGCCATGACAACGGTGATGAGCTGCGTGCTGCGAAGCGCAAGCCCCTCTGACAGCCCCGTCCATTCGCGGAAATCGCGGACGTTAATGATAAAGCGGGCGCCGTCGTCAAAGCGGATTTCGTCCACACCGATCAACAGTCGCGTCAGCCCGTTGGTGATGAACATCACACCGACCGACGCCATCACAAGAATAATCGGATCGGATTTCTTGCGTCGATAGAAACGATAAACGCTTCGGTCGGTGGCCAGTACCGCAAGCGCACAACCCGCAATCCCGATAGGCAGCGCAAGCAGCGCGGTCGGCAGCGGGCCAAGGGTGATTCCCAACGATTGCAGGCCCCAGGTCGCAAGAATGGTGATCGCCGTGCCAAGCGCCATCGTATCGCCATGGGCAAAGTTCGAGAAGCGCAGGATGCCATAGATCAGCGTGATGCCGAGCGCGCCCAGTGCAAGCTGCGCACCATAGGCAGCGGCGGGAATGAAGACGAAGTTCAGAAAGACGATAAGTGCGTTGATCGGTTCCATCACGCTGCCCCCCTGCACTGGCCTGAATCCATCAGGGTCAGCCCGTCAGCGCCCATCACATTATTGCCGTATCGGCCAGTCGTCGTATCCAGCATCAAAGTGATGAGTTCTCCGGCTATGTTCTTGCCTTGGTAAATTGGGCTTGTGCCGCAGGGCAGTATTTCTAGCGACTTTTTCTGATCGTCTGGGAAAGCTGCTGACGCGGCGGCCACTGCGAAGATCTTTTCGTTACGTCTCGCCCTCATTCGCACTGCCCAACATAGGTGATCGCCATAAGCGGATCAGTGAGATGCGTGGTAAAACGTGCCTGACCATCTGCCAGCACGGTCAGTAGCCGCTGCTTTGCCGGCCCGGACTCGGTCGAGGTGGCCAGTGTTGTTCCGTTTTCCAGAATCGCCGACATCGCCACAGTCTCGGACGGGTCGGCCCATTCGGCCTCGGCCAGTCCCGCTCCATCGGTTATAACGGTCAGCTGACCCTCATAGCCCGAGTCCGCGCATTCATTATCCACACATTCGGTCGTGAATGTGCAGGCGAGTGCGGTCGAGGTCGCATCGGGAGCACCGCCGTCGGGTGCAACGTCAGAGATCGGAGCGATCTCATCCACGGGTGCCTCACCCGCCGGGGGCAGGGGAGCCTCGGCTGCGGGTGGCAGTTCTTCGGCAGGTGCGGCGTCCTGCGCGAAAACGGGGCCTGCGCAAAGAAGCGCGGCACAGGCGACGAGTGGTCGCAAATTCATGATATTCATGGGTTCAACCTCCCAGGAAGGTGCGGCGCACCTCATCATTATCCATAAGCTCCTTGCCGGTGCCGGTATGGGCGTTTGCGCCCTGCACCAGAACATAGGCTTTGTCGGCGATGTTCATCGCCTGCTTGGCATTCTGTTCGACCATCAGCACCGGCAGACCACCACGTGCGATGGCGATGATCCGGTCAAACAGCTCATCCATGACGATGGGCGAAACACCGGCGGTCGGTTCGTCCAGCATCAGAAGGCTGGGCTGGGTCATCAGCGCGCGGCTGACGGCCACCTGCTGACGCTGACCACCGGACAGTTCGCCTGCTGCCTGCCTGCGCTTCTCGGCGACTGCCGGAAACAGCTCGTAAACCTGATCCATTGTTTCACGGATGTTGTCGTCGCGGATAAACGCACCCATCTCCAGGTTCTCTTCAACCGTCATGGACGGGAAGATGTTGTTCACCTGTGGCACAAAACCCATGCCCGCTTTGACGCGGTCCTGAGGATTCAGCGCGGTAATATCGCGACCGTTCAGCCTGACGGAGCCTTCGCGCAGGTCAAGCATACCGAACAGGGCTTTCATCGCGGTTGATTTGCCTGCCCCGTTGGGGCCGACGATCACAGCGATTTCGCCTTTTTCGACCGCGATTGTGCAATCGTGCAGGATGTCCGGGCCTTTCCCGTAACCGCCTGTCATATTTTCGCCGATCAGGAAGGGGTCGCCCGCCTTGCCCTCTCTCACCGGGCCAGAGCGGCGGGTGCCGTCGATTTCGCCACGCCCGTGCTGGTTGACGATCGAGGCATCACGGCTGTTGCCGAAGGGATCGTTGTCGCTCATGCGCCGATCATCTCCTTGTTCTTCAGGCCGCGGCCCAGATAGGCTTCAATCACGGCTTCGTTCTGCATGATGCTGTCTGCAGATCCCTGAGCCAGCACCTTGCCCTCGGCCATCACGATTACCGGGTCGCAGAGCTTGCCGATGAAATCCATGTCATGTTCGATGACGCAGAATGTGTATCCACGCTCTTTATTCAGGCGGATGATCGCGTCGGCGATGGTTCCAAGCAAGGTGCGGTTCACGCCCGCGCCGACCTCGTCCAGAAACACGATCTTTGCGTCGACCATCATCGTGCGGCCCAGTTCCAGCAGCTTTTTCTGCCCGCCGGAGAGGTTGCCGGCCTTTTCGTCGGCGACATGGCTGATGGTCAGGAACTCCAACACCTCGTCCGCTTTTGCACGCAGCGCCTCTTCTTCGCGGCGGATCGCACCGCGCGCGAACCATGTGCTAAGCAGTCGCTCGCCCGTCTGGGCAGCGGGAACCATCATCAGATTCTCGCGCACCGTCATGGATGCGAACTCATGCGCGAGCTGGAAGGTCCGCAGCAGACCCTTGTGGAAAAGCTCATGCGGTGGCAGTCCGGTTATGTCCTCTCCATCCATGATCACCCGGCCTTCGGTCGGTGCGTGGACACCAGCAATCACGTTGAAAAGGGTGGACTTTCCGGCACCGTTCGGACCGATCAACCCGGTAATCGAACCGGTTTCGATGGTCAGGTCAGCGCCATCAACGGCGGAAAATCCACCGAATTTCTTATGCAGGTTTTCAACCCGGATCATTACATCCCCGTCGCGTAAGATGATGTATCAATGCCAAGCGCTTAATTATTAAGTCTATTCTGTTTTAGCGCTTTTTTCCATTGCAAAAGGCCCGGCGCAGGTTGCGCCGGGCCGTAATTGCTTTGGGGCGATCAGTGGAAGCCTACGACTTCCAGTTCACCATCGGTGATGGTTGTTTCGCGATAGGAGCCTGCGGTTTCGCCCGGCTCTACCATTTCGACCGAGGATGCGCCGACATAGTCGATGTCTTCACCAGCGGCCAGCAGTTCCAGGCCTTTGGCTAGGTCGCCAGGCAGGATCTGCTCACCCGGTGCGTTGGCGACGTCCATGACATGCGCCTTCGCCTCGTTCGGATCGGACGAACCGGCGGCCTGCATGGACAGCAGGATCAGCGCTGCGGCATCATAAGCTTCGGCTGCATAGGCGCTCGTCGGGGTGAAACCGTTCGCTTCTGCGACTTCTGCAAAGCGTGCCGGGCCATCGCCATCAGCGGCCGGGTTGATCCCGATGGAGCCGTCGATTTCCGAACCGAAGCGCTCGGTCAGCGAGTCGCTCACCATGCCGTCAGGGAAGACGAACATGTCGAAAGCGCCGGTGTCGAGAGCGCCGCGGGTCACGCCCGAACCGCCCTGATCCACGTAACCTGCGACGACAAGCGCATCACCACCCGCAGCGGCCAGTGCCGCGACTTCGGCAGAGTAGTCGGCCTTGCCATCGTCATGTGCGGCAGAGGTCGTGACAGAACCGCCCAGCCCTTCATATGCGGCCTGAATGCTGTCGGCGAGACCTTTACCGTAGTCGTTGTTGGTATAGGTGATGGCAATCGATTCGACGCCTTTTTCATTCAGCAGTTGAGCGATCACTTCACCCTGACGGGCGTCAGAAGGCGCCGTGCGGAAAAACAGACCGTTATCCTCGATCGTCGACAGTGCCGGCGAAGTTGCCGAGGGCGAAATCATCATCACGCCGTTCGGAATCGCAACTCTTTCAAGAGTGGCGATTGTTTCGCCCGAACATTGTCCGCCGACCATCACCTTGGCACCTTCGGCAACCTGACGCTCTGCCGCGGCGACGCTGGCCGCAGCGTCGATGCAGGTGGTGTCCGACCGCGAAGTGACGACGGTAGAGCCATCAAGGAAGTTACCGGATTCGCTGACTTCCTTGGCCGCGGCCTCACCGCCGGCAGCGATATCGGGTGCCATGGATTCCAGCGGACCGGTGAAGCCCAGATGCAGACCCAGCTTCACCTCTTCGGCGCCAGCGGCCCCGGCAAACAATGCGGTGGCGGCAGTCGCGAGAAGCATATTTTTCATTTTTTAAACCCCTGTTGGTCTTGTTGATGCCACGCACGTTATCGGTGCAGCCCCGTGAATGTAAAGTTCATTGTCGCCCGAATGCATCCAGCAATTGCTGTTGTTTCATGACAATTCATGCAAGACGGCGGTCTTTTACTTCCCCTGAGGTGCATCTATAAGCGTTGTGGTAACATTAAGGAGTGTCCGACATGACGCAGGAACAGCGCCCAAATACCGCCGCCCGCAACTGGGAAAAGGCCGGCTGGCGTGCCTATCCCCGCGTTCAGATGCCGGATTATCCCGACGCCGAAGCGCTTGGCGCAGTTGAGGCGCAGCTTGGGAAGTACCCGCCGCTCGTCTTTGCGGGTGAGGCGCGTAAATTGCGTGCTCATTTGGCCGATGTCGCACAGGGCAAGGCATTCCTGCTTCAGGGCGGCGACTGCGCTGAAAGCTTCGGCGAATTCAGCGCCGACAACATTCGCGATACCTTCAAGGTCATGCTGCAAATGGCCGTTGTGCTCACATGGGGGGCGCAACTTCCGGTGGTGAAGGTCGGGCGCATGGCCGGACAGTTCGCCAAGCCGCGCTCTGCCCCGACAGAGACGGTGGATGGGGTGGAACTGCCCAGCTATCGCGGCGACATTATCAATGGGTTTGATTTTACCTCGGCCGCCCGCGTTCCGGACCCTCAGCGGATGCTGTCTGCATATACGCAGGCTGCGGCCTCGCTGAACCTGCTGCGCGCATTTTCGACCGGGGGCTATGCCGATATCCACCGTGTCCAAAGCTGGATTGCCGACTTCACTTCCGGCCCCGAGGCAGAGCGTTACCGCGCGATTGCCGACCGGATCAGCGATGCGATGGCATTCATGCAGGCGGCGGGCGTCACCGCAGAGATTGCGCCGGAACTCGGTCAGGTGGAGTTTTACACCAGCCATGAGGCGCTGCTGCTGGAATATGAAGAGGCATTGGCGCGGGTGGATACCACGACCGGGCTGCCGGTGGCGGGCTCGGGTCATATGATCTGGATCGGTGATCGTACGCGCCAGCCCGACGGTGCGCATGTCGAATTCTGTCGTGGTGTACAGAACCCGATCGGCCTGAAATGCGGCCCGACGACGACCGAAGACGATCTGAAAGTCCTGATGGAAAAACTGAACCCGGCGAATGAGGCGGGGCGTCTGACGCTCATCGCCCGTTTCGGTGCGGGCAAGGTTGGCGATCATCTGCCACGGCTTATTAAAGCCGTTCAGGAAGAGGGCGCGAATGTCGTCTGGTCGTGCGACCCGATGCATGGAAACGTGATCAAATCATCGACCGGCTACAAGACCCGCCAGTTCGATTCGATCCTGCACGAAGTGCGCGAGTTCTTTGGTGTGCACAAGGCCGAGGGCACGATTCCCGGCGGCGTGCATTTCGAGATGACCGGCAAAGACGTGACCGAATGCACGGGTGGTGTTCGCGCCGTGACCGATGAGGATCTTTCTGATCGCTACCACACGGCTTGTGATCCGCGGCTGAACGCCAGCCAGTCGCTGGAGCTCGCATTCCTTGTTGCAGAAGAACTGCGCGCGCGCCGCATCTCCGATGCGTCTCCGCAGGCCGCCGCAAGCTGAGGCTTTACGCAAGCGCAGTGTCAGAACCCGAAAGGGGGCCGCGCGGCCCCCTTTCTTTTTGATCGCCCTAAAACCCTAGCGCCAAAGGTGAGAGAGGGTCGTTGCCGGGCTGTCAGCAGACCAGATCTCGCTTCCAATGGCAAAAAAGTCGGTGATTGGCGCGAGCTTTCCGATCATGGCTGCGTCCAGCCCGCCTTCAGCGACGATCGGAACCTCGATCATTTCGGACCACCAGGCAAAAAGCTCTGGATCGGCCAGTTCGCCTGATCCCAGCCCGGTCGTGCGGACAGGACCAAAGCTGACGTAATCGGCACCGGCCTCTGCCGCGATCATACCATCATGCCGAGACACCCCGCAAAAGGCGCCCACGATTGCATCTGCCCCAAGCTCGCTTCGCGCAGCGCGAATATGTTTGCCACCGGATTTCAGAAGGTGCACGCCATCCAGCCCATGCTGCTGCGCGATCTGCACATGCTCTTCGATCACCACCGCGACGTCATTGGAATGCGCAATCTCGCGCACAGTGTCGGCCATACGGCCGAGTTGAGCGGCATCGCCGGCGCCGGGAATGCGGATGCAGGCGACGTCAAAGCGTTCGATGATCTCGGCCAGCATCGGATTCACCGCACTCGGCTCTGCGCCGACAGGGGTAATCAAGTACAATTGCGGCGCGGTTGGCGCCTCAGACGAGTCATTCATCGCGTATCCCTTTTGGTAATGCCATATCAGCGCATCCCCCCCCGCGCCAGAGCTTGCGGGCATCGTCGCGCAGGGCTAACAGGCGCGTCATGTCACAAAGCGCACCCCAACCCGTCATCATTCTGACCCGCCCCCAGATGGGCGAGAATATCGGCGCGGCGGCGCGCGCGATGCTGAATTTCGGGCTGACCGAAATGCGCATCGTTGATCCACGCGACGGATGGCCGAACCCGCGTGCTGTTGCGATGGCGTCAGGTGCCGCAGGCAAAGTGCTGGATCGGGCGCGGGTATACCCAACGCTTGCCGAAGCGATGGAGGGGATCACCTATGCCTTCGCCACGACCGCGCGGGGCCGGGAACTGACCAAGCCCGTATTCTCTCCGGCTACGGCGTCCGCACATGCAAGGCAGGAAATAGCCGGGGGCGGACGGGTGGCTTTCATCTTCGGCCCTGAACGCGCCGGACTGGAAAATGACGACATTGCCCGCGCCAATGCGATCCTGACCGTGCCGGTCAATCCAGATTTTCCGTCGCTCAATCTGGGGCAGGCGGTTCTGCTGATGGGCTATGAATGGTCGCATGAACGTCTGCCAGCACAGCCCATGCCCACGAACCGCCGCCCTGCCGGAGAGGTGCCTGCCGACCGGATCGAAATCGAAAAGCTGGCCGATCACTATGAAGCAAAGCTGGATGAGGCAGGCTATTTCTTCCCGGAACAAAAGGCCCCGCCGATGAAGCTGAACCTGCGCAACCTTTGGTCGCGCATGGCGCTGACACGGGCCGATGTTCAGGTATTGCATGGGATCCTGCGCCAACTCACCCGACGCTAGACGTTCCACGGGCAAAGCGTTAACAGAACCCAATGACAAAGACGCGCAAATCCGGCGACACCGCCTCCCGTGATGACAGGCTTGGCGCCGCGTTGAGGGCAAATCTCGTCCGGCGCAAGGCGCAGGCAAGGGCGCGCGCCCATAAGGATGAGCAGCAAGAGGGCGACAGGTCGCAGGACAACGCCCCGGAAAGCGAGGAATAATGGATCAGATCATCGTGCAGGGCGGTGGAGAGCTTCACGGCGAGATTCCGATCGCCGGGGCAAAGAACGCGTGCCTGACGCTCATGCCCGCGACGCTTCTGACCGATGAGCCGCTGACGCTGACCAATGCGCCGCGCCTGTCGGATATCCGCACCATGGCCGAGCTGCTGCAATCGCTGGGGGCAGAGTTTACCTCGATGCAGGATGGCAAGGTGCTTTCGCTGTCCAGCCATGATCTGAACAATCTGACTGCCGATTACGATATCGTGCGCAAGATGCGGGCATCCAACCTTGTGCTTGGTCCTCTGCTGGCGCGTGCTGGCAAGGCCGTTGTGTCGCTTCCCGGCGGCTGCGCCATTGGTGCGCGGCCGATGGATCTGCATATCTCGGGCCTGGAGGCGATGGGGGCGCAGATCGAACTGAAAGAAGGCTATCTTCACGCCGAGGTTCCGGGCGGGCTGAAGGGCGCGGTCATCGAACAAAGCTTTGCTTCGGTCGGTGCAACGGAAAACATTGTCATGGCAGCGACGCTGGCCAAGGGAACCACTGTACTGAAAAACGCCGCGCGAGAGCCTGAGATCGTCGATCTGGTCAAATGCCTGCGCGCAATGGGTGCGCAGATTGAAGGCGAGGGCACCGGCACGATCACCATTCAGGGCGTTGATAAGTTGCACGGTACCACCCACCCGGTCGTTGTCGATCGCATCGAATTGGGGACCTATATGATTGCGCCTGCCATCGCCGGCGGAGAGGTAGAACTGATCGGTGGTCGCGTCGACCTGATCGAAGCCTTCTGCGACAAGCTGGACGAAGCCGGGATCTCGGTCGAGCAGACCAATCGCGGCCTCAAGGTCGCCCGCAAGAATGGTCGCATCCGCGCAGTCGACGTGAAAACAGAGGTTTTCCCCGGTTTTCCGACCGACCTTCAGGCGCAAATGATGGCCCTGATGTGCACAGCCGAGGGTACATCGGTGCTGGAAGAGACGATATTTGAAAACCGTTTCATGCACGCGCCCGAATTGATGCGGATGGGAGCCAAGATAGATGTGCATGGCGGGCATGCAACGGTTACCGGCGTGGAGAAGCTGCGCGGTGCGCCAGTCATGGCGACCGATCTGCGCGCTTCGATCAGCCTTATTCTGGCGGGCCTCGCCGCCGAAGGTGAAACAGTTATAAGCCGCGTCTACCATCTTGATCGTGGCTATGAACGTGTCGTACGCAAATTGCGCGGCGTGGGCGCAGACCTGAAACGCGTCAAGGAGGCGCATCCCGATGAGTGACGCGAGTTTCCACGATGTCGAGCCCGGTCCCTTGATGCTGCGCGCAGAGGGGGCAG
Source organism: Paracoccus albus (assembly GCF_027913035.1). Taxonomy (NCBI): domain Bacteria; kingdom Pseudomonadati; phylum Pseudomonadota; class Alphaproteobacteria; order Rhodobacterales; family Paracoccaceae; genus Paracoccus; species Paracoccus albus. The sequence continues at coordinate 2,239,414 of NZ_CP115775.1, read as the reverse complement.
AGGATCTGTCGGTGTTGTCCATGCTGGTGCAGGATGCTGTGCTGACAGGCGCGGACCTGACATTCGATCGCGGCCGTCGCCAGCTGGCATTGCTGATCAATCGTTTCCGCTGGGAAGATGCAGAAGCGGCAGAGCGTGAGGGGCGTGATTTTGAGCGGGTTCGTGCATTGCTGGTCGTGTCCGACATCACGGGCCTGCGCAGCGATGGTATCAAGCGCGACGACCCGAATGAGGTGCTTTCGCTGCTGGCTCTCGGCTGGGAAGCCGGAGAGGATGGCACGGGTCGCCTGCTGTTGGAATTCGCAGGCGATGGGACCATTGCCGCGGATGTAGAGTGTATTTCGATCGATCTGCGCGATGTCAGCCGTCCCTATGTCGCGAACTCCGGACATAAACCGCAGCACGACGACGCGTGACGCGCGATTTTCAGCTGTGGCAACTTACGCCCGATCGTGCGCAGGAATGGCGCGAGATCCGTCTTGAGGCGCTGCGAACGGCGCCAGACGCTTTCGGGTCCAGCTTTGACGATTGGGAGGAGCGGCCTCTTGCGGATTTTGCCCAAAGGCTGAGCGGTTGCGAAATGTGGGCGGCGGGCCCGTCACCCGGCTCTCCTCGTGCCGTGGCAAGCTGGGAGCGCGACATATCATCCGCAGAGCCTGATCTGGCATGGGTCATGTCCGTCTATGTCGCACCAGAAATGCGGGGCAAAGGTCTGGGCGATGCCATTTTCGCACGGCTGGCCGAACGGGCGGCAGAGGCGGGTATGACCCGTATGGGCCTGCATGTCGGGCAGAACAATGAGGCCGCGCAGATCCTTTATCGTCGCGCCGGCTTTGTCGAGACGGGCGGTCCGCCCATGCTGAATGGTCGCGGAAATTGGGAAATCGAAATGCGCCGAATGCTCCGCCCGCCGCTTTCGGCAAGACTGCGTGCTCTCTTTGCTTGAGCGTCGCATGTCGTCCGGCTAAGGACATCCCGCAAGGAGGAACCGCCGATGCCCGTCACCCTGAACACCACCGATTCCGATTTTGAAAGCCGTTTCAACGAAATACTGGCGGCCAAGCGCGAGGATTCGGCCGATGTCGGCGGTGTGGTCGCGGCAATCATCGCGGATGTGCGCCAGCGTGGCGATGCGGCCCTGATCGACTATACGGCGCGCTTCGACAGGCTGACGCTGGATGCGGCGGCGCTGCGGGTTTCCGCGGACGAGATTGATCGCGAAGTGGCAAAAGTCCCTGCAGAGGATCGGGATGCGCTCGAACTCGCGGCAGAGCGTATCCGTGCCTATCACGCGCGGCAGATGCCCGCAGATGAAAGCTGGACGGATGACGCCGGTGCGACGCTTGGCTGGCGGTGGACGGCTGTTTCCGCAGCGGGCCTGTATGTGCCCGGCGGGCAGGCGAGCTATCCGTCCTCGGTGTTGATGAATGCGGTGCCTGCTCGGGTCGCCGGTGTCGAGCGGCTGATCGTCTGCGTACCGACACCCGATGGGGTCATAAATCCGCTGGTGCTTCTGGCCTGCAAGCTTGCCGGTGTTGACGAGGTCTACCGCATTGGCGGGGCCCAGGCGATTGCGGCGATGGCGTATGGAACGGAAACCATCCGCCCGGTCGATAAGATTACCGGGCCGGGAAATGCCTATGTCGCGGCTGCAAAGCGGCAGGTGTTTGGCAAGGTGGGAATCGACATGATCGCCGGTCCGTCGGAAGTTCTCGTCATTGCCGATGCCGATCAGAACCCTGACTGGCTTGCCCTTGATCTGATGGCCCAGGCCGAACATGACGCCGATGCCCAGTCCATTCTGATCACGCCGGACGCAGGCATGGCGCGCGCGGTCGAAGATGCCGTTGCCGGACTTATTCCGAAACTTGAACGGGCAGAAATTGCGGGCGCAAGCTGGCGCGATTACGGCACGATCATCGTGACCCGCGACTTGGACGAGGCTGCAATTCTGTCAGACCGGATCGCGCCAGAGCATCTTGAACTTTGCGTGGCAGAGCCGGAGCGTCTGGCCGAAAAGACGCGTCATGCCGGCGCGATCTTCCTGGGGGCCTATACACCCGAGGCTGTCGGTGACTATGTCAGCGGGCCGAACCATGTTTTGCCGACGGCGCGTTCTGCCCGGTTTTCCTCGGGACTGTCGGTCAGTGATTTCCTGAAACGGACCACGATGGCGCGGCTCTCGCCCGACGCGTTGGCGGCAATCGGTCCGGCAGCGGTGCGTCTGGCCCAATCCGAGGGGTTGCAGGCGCATGGCCAATCTGTCGCAGCCCGGCTTGAGGGCCTGAACCGGGTGGGTTCGGCATGATGCCAGCCTGCAACCCCGACATCGCGCCGACCGCGACCGGCAAGCCCGAACCTTTCACATCCGCATGCCGGGCCTTGCCGCGGCTACCCGCTTTGGACATTCTGGCCAAAGCCACGTTTACAAGGGAGGCGTCATGAACCGCCTGATCCGCGTCGATATCGACGACAGCGCCATGCCACCAGCCTCGGCCGAAGTTCAGCAAGAGCGTCGCGTGGCCGTTTACGATCTGCTGGACGAAAACAGCTTTGACCTTCCGGGACGAGAGGGCCAGCCCGCGCCGCCCGGACCATATGGGCTGAACCTCGCGATCCGCGATGGACGTCTGGTGTTCGATATCTCGACCGAGGCAGGCGGCAAGGTGGCAGAGTTTCATCTGTCGCTTGGTCCGTTCCGGCAGGTCGTGAAGGACTATTTCCAGATCTGCGCCAGCTATTACGATGCGGTGAAGACCATGCCGCCAGCCCAGATCGAGGCGATCGACATGGCACGGCGCGGTATTCACAACGAAGGTGCGCGGACGTTGCAGGAGCGGCTGGAGGGCAAGGCCGTCGTTGACATAGATACCTCGCGCCGCCTGTTCACCCTGATTTGTGCGCTTATTCCTCAAGGCTGATATGGCCGGACAGATTCCCCATTCGATCCTGTTCTGCTGCGATCACAATGCGATCCGGTCGCCCATGGCCGAGGGAATGATGAAGAAGTTCTATGGACGCTCTGCCTATGTTCAGTCGGCGGGTGTGCACAATGATATGGAAATCGACGGCTTTGCGATTGCCGTTTGCGCGGAACTGGGTGTGGAGCTGGATCGCCACCGTTCCCGCAGCTTCGAGGAAATGCAAAGCTGGGGCGATGATTTAAGCAGTTTTGATCTTATAGTGGCCCTGTCACCCGCCTCGCAGCGGCAGGCGATAGAACTGACACGGCATTCGCATCTGGAGATCGAATATTGGCCGGTGATGGACCCGACAGGACTGGCCGAGGGGCGCGAGGCCGTCTTGCAGAAATACCGTGAAGCGCGCGACCAGATCCGCAATCGGATGACCGAACGCTTCGGACCACCGACAGAGCCCTGACCGGCTTGTCGGCCATGAAAAGGAGGATTTCATGAGCAAAGACCCCATCGTTATCGTCAGCGCAGCCCGCACGCCTATGGGCGGCTTTCAGGGTGATTTCGCCAGCGTCGCGGCGGCAGATCTTGGTGCAACGGCTATTCGCGCCGCAGTGGAACGCGCGGGCATTGCGGCTGGTTCTGTTGAGGAAGTCGTGATGGGCTGCGTCTTGCCGGCGGGGCAGGGACAGGCCCCGGCGCGGCAGGCGGCGATTGGTGCGGGCCTTCCGCTGGCTGCCGGTGCAACGACCATTAACAAGATGTGCGGCTCCGGAATGAAGGCTGCAATGTTCGTGCACGACCTGCTTGTGGCCGGAAGTGCAGAGATTGCCGTTGCAGGCGGCATGGAAAGCATGTCGAACGCCCCCTATCTGCTGCCGAAGGCGCGCGGCGGTATGCGCATGGGACACGGTCAGGTCATGGACCACATGTTTCTTGATGGTCTGGAAGACGCCTATGACAAGGGTCGCCTCATGGGTACCTTCGCCGAGGATTGCGCCCAAAGCTATGGATTTACGCGAAAGGAGCAGGATGATTTCGCCATTGCATCCCTGACCCGCGCAAATGAAGCGATTGGAAGCGGCAAGTTCGAAGCAGAGATCGCGCCAGTGACTGTAAGTACCCGGAAGGGCGAGGTCTTGGTCGACACGGATGAACAGCCGGGGAAGGCGAATCTGGATAAAATTCCCACGCTCAAGCCAGCTTTCCGCAAAGACGGAACGGTCACGGCCGCCAACAGCTCTTCCATATCAGACGGTGCGGCGGCGCTTGTCCTGATGCGGCAAGGAAAGGCTGAGGAAATGGGGCTGACCCCGCTGGCAAGGATTGTGGGACACGCGACCTACGCCGATAAACCGAGCTTGTTTCCCACCGCGCCTGTGGGGGCGATGAAAAGGCTGGCAGAACGGTCCGGCTGGAATCTTGACGAGGTCGACCTGTTCGAGATCAACGAGGCCTTTGCCGTCGTGACCATGGCGGCGATGCGCGACCTCAAACTGCCGCATGACAAGGTCAATGTTCATGGTGGTGCCTGCGCCCTTGGCCATCCGATCGGTGCATCAGGGGCGCGGGTCATGGTCACTTTGCTGGCCGCGCTGCAAACCTATGGCATGACGCGCGGTGTCGCATCGCTTTGCATCGGCGGCGGCGAGGCGACGGCTGTCGCGGTTGAGAGGCTGACCTGACGGGCAGCGGGATTACACGATCCCGCAAGCCCCTTCGGTTGCATCCCCGGCAGCGGCGCGGAACAGGCCGAACATTTCGCGGCCCATGCCAAAATGATTGCCGGAAAGATCGGCAATCTCCGGTTCGCGGGTATCAAAACCGGCGGCCTCGCATTCAATAACGCCGTTCACGGCATCAAGGCGGATCATGTCACCGTCGCGAACCTTTGACAGTGGCCCACCTTTCGCCGCCTCTGGCGACAGGTGAATTGCAGCGGGCACCTTGCCCGAGGCGCCGGACATGCGACCGTCTGTCACCAATGCAACGCGCAGGCCACGATCCTGCAATACGGCAAGGATCGGCGTCAGAGAGTGAAGCTCTGGCATTCCGTTCGCCGCAGGACCCTGAAAGCGGACAACGACAATCGTATCCTCGGTGAACTCGCCTGCTTTGAAGGCTGCCTTGACCTGCTCCTGATCCGAAAAGACGCGGGCAGGCGCTTCGATGATGTGACGTTCAGGCGCGACCGCAGACACCTTGATCACCCCGCGGCCAAGGTTGCCTTCAAGCTGCTTCAGCCCGCCAGACTTCGCAAAAGGGTCAGAAACAGGGCGCAGGATCTTCTCGTTCAAAGATTCCTTCGGCCCATCTTCCCAGATTACGCGGCCGTCCTTCAGCTTCGGCTCTGTCGTATAGCGGTTCAGACCACCGCCGGCGACCGTGCGCACATCTTCATGCAGCATACCGGCCTCCAGCAGGTGCCGGATCATGTAGCCAAGGCCACCTGCCGCATGGAAATGGTTCACATCCGCCAGACCGTTCGGATAGACCCGCGCCATCAGCGGCACAGCGTCGGAAATATCGTTGAAATCTTCGATATCCAGCAGAACACCCGCCGCGCGTGCCATTGCGGGAATATGCAGCACAAGGTTGGTCGAGCCGCCAGTGGCCATCAGCCCGACGATCCCGTTTACGAATGCACGCTCGTCAAGGATCTCACCGACCGGAAGGTAATCATTCCCGAGTCGCGTCATCGAGGCGGCTCGTTCTGCCGCGGCACCAGTCAGAGCGTCGCGCATATCGGTATTCGGGTTGACGAAGCTCGATCCCGGCAGATGCAGGCCCATCATCTCCATCAGCATCTGGTTGGAATTCGCGGTCCCGTAGAAGGTACAGGTGCCGGGCGAATGGTAAGAAGCCATCTCGGCCTGCATCAGCTTGTCGCGTCCAACCTCGCCCGAGGCGAATTGCTGGCGAACCTTGGCTTTTTCGTCATTGGGCAGGCCGGATGGCATCGGCCCCGCCGGGACGAAAACGGATGGGACATGGCCGAAGGTGGCGGCGGCAATAACCAGTCCGGGCACGATCTTGTCGCAAACACCAAGGTATAGCGCGGAATCGAAGGTATCATGTGACATGGCGACCCCGGCCGCCAATGCGATCACGTCGCGTGAGAAAAGTGACAACTCCATTCCCGGACGCCCTTGGGTTACGCCGTCGCACATCGCCGGCACGCCGCCCGCGACTTGCGCGGTCGCGCCTGCGCGTTCGGCGGCTGCCCGGATCAGGGCCGGAAAACGCTCATAGGGTTGGTGGGCGGACAGCATGTCGTTATAGGCCGTGACGATCCCGATATTCGGCTTGCGCGTCAGGGCGAGGTCTTCCTTGTTCTCCATCGCCGCATAGGCATGGGCCTGATTGCCGCAGGACAGATGCGCGCGCCGCGGGCCTTCCTCTGCCGCTGCGCATATCCGCGACAGATATGCCGAACGTGTCTGCTGGGAACGTTCGCGAATGCGATCTGTAACGCGGTCGATGCTGGCGTGCAGGGTCATGGCTGGCCTCCTGAAACGATTTGGATTCGATTGCCGGCAATATAGCTTGTTAGCGGTAACACCGCAATGGTGGCCGCGTGCTCTTGCCGTATGTGAAGGGTCGTGCCACATCGTGGGGCGAGTGAAAGGACCACCGATGAGCACGCTACCTGTCATCCGTTTGCGGCCAAAGACAAAACCGCAGGCTATACGCCACGGCTTCCCTTGGGTCTTTGCCGATGAAGTCGTGACCGACCGCCGGACGCGCGGCATCAAACCCGGCAGTTTCGCTGTGCTGGAGGATCCAGAGCGTCGGCCGATGGCACTCGTTACGGTAAACCCCGAATCGAAAATCATTGGCCGCGTGATGGATGCCGATCCCGAAGCGGTGATTGACGCGGATTGGTTGCGCGGTCGCCTGAAGCGAGCGTTGGCGCTGCGCGAAAGGTTTTATGATACGCCATTCTACCGGCTCGTCCACGCGGAAGCGGACGGTTTGCCCGGCCTGATCATCGACCGTTTCGGGGATGCGGCAGTCATCCAGCCCAACGCGGCCTGGTCTGACGCTATGGCGCAGGAGATTGCGGCCGCGCTCCATGACGTTGTTGGCGTTGGCACCGTTGTTCTGAACGGTCAGGGCCGGGCACGCGGTCTGGAGGGCCTGCCAGAGCGAATGGAAGTCCTGACAGGTCATGCGCCAGCAGCGCCGATTGAAGTTCCGATGAACGGTGCAATCTATTTGGCCGATCTTATGGGCGGGCAGAAAACCGGGCTGTTTTATGATCAGCGCCCGAATCATGCCTTTGCGCAGCGGATAGCGTCGGGCCGGGTGCTGGACGTGTTCAGCCATGTCGGTGGGTTTGGCCTTGCCATGCTTGCCGCTGGTGCAGAACATGCAACCTGCGTTGACGGATCAGAGGCGGCCCTGAGTCTTGCGAAGAAGGGTGCCGAAGCAGCGGGCGTGGCTGATCGTCTGGAAACAATCCGGCAGGATGCCTTTGCCGCGTTGGAGGCGATGGCGAACGAAGGTCGCCAATTCGATGTTGTCATCTGCGATCCGCCAGCCTTTGCGCCCTCCAAGCCGGCGCTTGAGGCGGGGCTGCGCGCCTATGAACGTGTTGCGAAACTGGCGGCACCGCTTGTTGCGCCGGGCGGCTATCTGGGTCTGTGTTCGTGCAGCCATGCGGCGGATCTGACCAGTTTCCGGAACGCGTCAGCGCGGGGCATCGGTCGGGGCGGGCGGCGTGGCCAACTGATCCATACGGGGCAGGCCGGGCCGGATCATCCTACGCTTCCTCAGCTGGCCGAGACGGGTTATCTGAAGGCATTGTTCTTCAGGCTGGACGGATGATTGCAGTTCTCGACGCCAACGTTCTTTTCCCGACGGTGCTGCGCGAAATTCTGTCCGACGTTGCTGCCGCAGGCTTGTTCAGGCCGGTTTGGTCAGAACGCATATTGAAAGAATGGACGTATTCGGCCGCCAAACTCAGCCCTGTGGCGGCGGACATTGCCGGTGCCGAAGCCAGTCTGCTTCGCGAGCGGTTTCCCGATGCCACGACCGACGGGAACGAAGCCGCCGCGCAGGGCTTCGATTTGCCCGATCCTGCGGATCTGCACGTTTTGGCCGCCGCTGTAGAGCGACATGCCGATCTGATCGTGACGATGAACCTTCGCGACTTTCCGCGCGGGACAATGTTGGCGGCCGGTACCAAGGCAATCCACCCGGATGCTTTCCTGACCGATCTTTGGGCGCATCACCCCGACCCTGTTGCCGCCGCAGCGCACTCGGCACACGAAAAGGCAAACCAGCTTGGCGCAGAGATCGAGCTTCGGGCCCTGATGAAGCGGGCGCGGTTGCCACGCCTTGGCCGCGCCCTCACCCGTTAAGAGTATCGCCGCTTGCTGATAACGCTAACATCGGATACCAGAACCCCAACCAAGGAGGTCCCTATGGTTGTGAGAACCATTCCTGTCGAAGATTTCGATTTGGTGATTTTCGGTGCCACTGGCGATCTTGCTCATCGCAAGATCCTGCCCGGTCTTTATCGCCGTTTCCTTGCCGGCCAGATGCCAGCCAATGCCCGCATCATCGGTGCTGCGCGTTCAGAACTGACCGATGAAGAATTCCGCGAGGAAACCCGCAAAGCGATTGAAGAATTCGCCCCCAAAGCCGATAAAAGCCAGCTTGATGCCTTTCTGGCAGAGCTTGGCTATGTCGCCATTGACGCCAAGGGTACTGGCGGCTGGGATCAACTGAAAGAACGGATGCGCGATGGCGTGGTACGCGCCTTTTATTTCTCTGTCGCGCCATCGCTGTTTGGCGACCTTGCGCAGCGTCTGTCGGAATATGGAATAGCGGATGAAAACAGCCGTATCGTCGTTGAAAAGCCCTTCGGTCGCGATCTCGCATCCGCGCAGGAACTGAATGCGACCCTGGCCCAGCATTTTGCGGAAAAGCAAATCTACCGGATCGACCATTATCTGGGCAAGGAAACCGTTCAAAACCTGATGGCGGTGCGTTTTGCGAACATTCTGTTCGAGCCTCTCTGGAACGCGCAATTCGTCGATCACGTCCAGATCACCGTGTCGGAAACCGTGGGTGTTGGTGGGCGCGGAAGCTACTATGACAATTCCGGCGCCATGCGCGACATGGTTCAGAACCACCTGATGCAGCTTCTCTGCCTGACCGCGATGGAGCCGCCCTATCACTTCGACCCCGACGCTGTTCGCGACGAAAAGCTGAAGGTGATCCGTGCGTTGCAGCCGGTTGAGGAAGCGGAAATCGTTCGTGGCCAATATCAGGGCGACGGTGACAACCCGGGCTATCTGGACGACGCCGAAAACCCCGCCAGTCGCACCGAAAGCTATGTCGCCCTCAAGGTCCGCATCTCGAACTGGCGGTGGCAGGGCACGCCGTTCTATTTGCGGACGGGCAAGAAACTGCGCGCCCGCACAAGCGAGATCGTCATCACCTTCAAAGAGCCGCCGCATTCGATCTTCGATGAAAGTGGCCAGCGGGCGAACCAGCTTGTCATCAAGTTGCAGCCGGATGAAGGCATGGATTTGACCGTGATGATCAAGGAACCGGGACCGGGCGGAATGCGACTTGTGCAGGTGCCTCTGGATATGTCCTTTGCCGATGCGCTCGGCCCCGAAGGTGCGGATATGCCCGACGCCTACGAACGCCTGATCATGGATGTCATCCGCGGCAACCAGACCCTGTTCATGCGCGGCGATGAGGTCGAGGCCGCGTGGGCCTGGGCCGATCCGATCATCAAGTCTTGGGAAGACGGCAAGGCAAGGCCCGAACCCTATGATCCCGGATCTTCCGGACCCGAAGAAGCGTTGCGCCTGATGCATCGCGACAATCGCCGCTGGCGGGAGATACGCGCATGAGTGCCGAGATTGTAAACTATCCCGACCGGGAGCTGCTGGCCCTTTCGCTGGCTGACCGTATTGCGGGACAACTGCGCCAGCAACTGGAAGCGGTCGGACCGGCCAGCTTGTGTGTGCCCGGCGGCTCGACCCCTGCACCTATGTTCAAGGCGCTGTCGGCCCTTCCGCTGGACTGGGCAAACATTACCGTCTTTCTGAATGACGAACGCTGGGTTCCGGCCAGCCATCCCCGCTCAAACTCTGCGATGTTGCGGGAAACGCTGATGAACGGTCCGGCCGCTTCGGCGGAATATCTCGACCTCTATACCGGTGACCCAACGCCGGAAGGCGCGGCCCCGGCACTGTCCGAGCGGCTGAAGCCTCTGTTGCCGATCACCGTACTCGTGCTCGGCATGGGCGATGACAAGCATACGGCCAGCCTTTTCCCGGGTGCATCGGGTCTGGACAGGCTGCTTGCCCATGATGCACCGCCTGTCATGGCGGCGTCCGGTGGGGCAGAGCCCCGCATCACACTGACAGCGCCGGCCCTGCAATCGGCCCTGAATATCCATATCCTCATCACTGGTGCGCAGAAACGCGCAGCACTTGAGGAGGCGATGTGCGCCAACCCGATTGATGCGCCCATTGCTGCTTTCCTGCGTGACGCGACGGTGCATTATGCCGACTGATCTTGAACCCATCTGGACCCGCCTGCAATCGCTTCGCCCCTCGGGCGAGCGTCGCATAACGTCCTTGTTCGATGAGAACCCGAACAGGGCAGAGGAATTCACCGTCAAAGCCGACGACCTGATCTTCGACTACTCAAAGACCAATATCGACGCGCAAAGCCGCGACGCCCTGCTGGAACTGCTGGCCGACCTGCCAGACAGGCGCGATGCGATGTTCAGTGGCAAACGCATCAACGAAACCGAAGATCGCGCTGTCCTTCACACAGCCCTGCGCAATTATGATCGTGCGCTGACGGTCGATGGACAGGATATTTGTGGCGAGGTTTCGGCAACGCTCGACCGTATGTGCGCGTTCGCCGCTGATGTGCGAAGCGGCGCGTATCAGGGGCAGGGCGGCAAGATCACCGATATCGTCAATATCGGCATCGGTGGCTCTGATCTCGGGCCGAAAATGGCCACCATCGCACTTTCACCCTATCACGATGGACCCAAGGCGCATTTCGTCTCAAATGTGGATGGCGCAGATATTGCCGAGGTTCTCTCGGCACTGAATGCAGAAACGACGCTGATAATCGTGGCGTCGAAAACCTTCACCACGATTGAAACCATGACCAACGCGCAGACCGCGATGGACTGGATGAAGCGCAAGGTGAACGAACCCGCGCGTCAGTTTGCTGCCCTTTCATCGGCAACGGACAAGACCGCCGAATGGGGAATTGATCCCGCGCGCGTCTTCGGCTTCGAAGATTGGGTAGGTGGCCGCTATTCCATGTGGGGCCCGATCGGCCTGTCCCTGATGATCGCCATCGGCCCCGACAGTTTCCGCGAGATGCTGCGCGGCGGTGCGGCAATGGATGCCCATTTTCGCGAGGCGCCGCTGACAGGGAACATGCCCGTCATGCTGGCACTTGTGGGAATTTGGCACCACCAGATCAGCGGCTATCCGACCCGCGCGGTTCTGCCCTATGACAACCGCCTGTCACGTCTGCCCGCCTATCTGCAGCAGCTCGAAATGGAATCGAACGGCAAACGCGTGGCCATGGATGGCAGCGATCTTCCTTTGCCCTCCGGCCCCGTTGTTTGGGGGGAGCCGGGAACGAACGGGCAGCACGCGTTCTACCAGCTTATCCACCAGGGCACACAGATTGTCCCTTGCGAGTTCATCGCTGCCGCCCTTGGCCATGAACCCGCACTGGATCACCATCACAAGCTTCTGCTGGCCAATTGCCTCGCCCAGTCAGAGGCCCTGATGCGCGGCCGTGACCTGATCGCCGCCCGAAAGCTGATGGAACAAAAAGGATTGACGGGTGACGAGTTGGAGCGACAGGCCCGTCACCGCGTATTCCCCGGAAACCGGCCCTCAACAACATTGCTCATACCGCAGCTCACGCCCTTCACACTCGGCCAGATCGTGGCGCTGTACGAACACCGCGTCTTTGTCGAAGGCGTTGTCCTTGGCATCAACAGCTTCGACCAATGGGGCGTTGAACTCGGCAAGGAACTTGCCCTGAAGGTGGCCCCGCTTCTGGATGGTGAACCATCGCCGGACCACGATCCTTCGACACTGTCGCTCGCCAAGGATATCCTGAACATGCGCGCGTCTTTGGTGTGAAAATACCTCGGGGTCCGGGGCAGCGCCCCGGTCCTCAGGCTGCCTTAGGGCGCATCCTCAGCCAGATCAGCGCCCCGCCTGCCAGCACGAGGAATGGCACCATCGCCATATTGACCGCATTCCATCCGGTCTGCGCGTCGATCGCGCCAGAGCAGTTCATCAATCCGCCAGATGACAGCGAGGCCAGAAATACCCCGCCGAAAACCACAAGGTCGTTTATCCCCTGGACCCGACCGCGTTCTTCGGGTGCATGCGCGCGGGCCAGCATTGTGGTCGCGCCGATGAAGCCGAAGTTCCAGCCCAGCCCCAGCAGGATCAGGGCGATATAGAAATTCTCCAGCGTCACCCCGCTCAACGCAACCGCACCTGCACCCGTCAGGATCAACAGGCCCAACCCAACGATGCGTGCCGCGCCGAATCTGTTGATCAGGTGGCCGGTGAAAAAGCTGGGAATGAACATGGCCAGCACATGCGAAAAAACGACGTCACCGGCCTGGGCCTGTTGCAACCCGCAGCCGACCATCGCCAGCGGGGTAGAGGTCATGACAAGGTTCATCAGCGCATAGGAAACCATCGCGCAGATCATCGCCACGACGATGGCGGGATCGCGCAGGATTTCACCCGTCGGGCGACCCTGCTGGGTGACACTTTCAGCTTTCGGCGTGGGTTTTGGAATATCCAGTGCCATGAACAGCCCGATGCCGATCAGGTTCAGCAGCATGATGGCGGCATAGGTATACAGAAACGGAATCGCCGAAAGCCCGTCGGTGACGCGAAGCAATAAAAGCGCGACGAAGGCCGATACAAGGCCGCCCGCCATGACAAAGCTGATTGCGCGTGGCGCAAAATGATCTGGCGCGGTATCGGTGGCGGCGAAGCGGAAGAAGCCTTGTGACGACATATAGACGCCAGTCATCAGCGAACCCGTCAGATACAGTGTGAAACTGCCCTGATAGAGGCCGAGCGCCGAAATCCCGGCACCCAGCATTCCTGAAAGTGCCGCCAGTTGAAAACCTGCCCGCCGCCCGTGGCGCTGCATGAAGCCGGACAAGGGTCTGGCACTCAACGCCGAGCCGAGCACGATCATGGAAATCGCCAGCGTTGCGAAACAGGGATTGGGCGACAGCATCTGGCCCGCCAGACCACCGATCGTGAAGATCATCGGCATTTGCGCGCCCATCAGGGCCTGCGCAAGCACAAGGATAATCACGTTGTGCCAGGCACGCCGCATCGGCAGGCTGCCTGCGCTGTCTCCCGCCTGTGTCACATCATCGGTTCCGCAATTGCGACGCTTCGCGTGCGCGCGCCTCGATCCCCGCCCAGTCGCCATTGGCAACCGCATTGCCCGGCGCGACCCAGCTGGAACCGACGCAGACCACATTCGGCAGCGACAGATAATTACCCGCATTCTCCGGTGTCACGCCGCCGGTCGGGCAAAACGAGACATGCGGCAGCGGCGCGGCCAGGGCCTTGAGCGCCGCTGCCCCGCCAGAGGTAGAGGCAGGGAAGAATTTAAGCATGTCATAGCCGAACTCATTCGCCTGCATCACTTCTGACGCGGTAACGGCACCCGGAAGCAGGGGGAGGGAGGCATCTTCACAAGCGCGGATCAGCGTTTCGGTGGCGCCCGGTGCCACGGCAAAGGACGCACCTGCATCTTTCGCACGATAGACCTGCTCGGGCGTCAGGACGGTGCCTGCGCCGACATGCCCGCCAGCCACTCGTGCCATCGCGCTGATCGCCTCCAACGCCGCTTCTGTCCGCAACGTGACCTCCAACACGGGCAGGCCGCCGGAGATAAGGGATTCGGCAAGCTTGCCCGCTTGTGCGGCGTCGTCAATCACCAGCACAGGAATGACAGGGGCCAATGAACAAAGTGCGCGTGTATGTTCGGATTGCGTCTGAGGGATCATGTCCGGAACTCCTTGGGAAGTTGCCGGCAAACTGGCCCGGATAGCGTTAACATGCAAGTCCGAAGCGGCTCAATCCAGCAGGCCAGCCTCCCGATAATAGCGTTCGGCACCGGGGTGCAGGGGGATGGCGATGCCGTCCAATGCGTTCTCTCGCTTGATGCGGCGGCCAACCGGGTGTCCCACCTGCAACTGGCGCATGGTGTTGTCGTTCCACAACACGCGGGTGATGGCATAGATCAGGTCATCCGGCTGCTGCGCCGACGTCACCCATAATGCGCCGACAGAAAGTGTAGGCACATCCGCCGATACACCGCGATACACACCCTGCGGTACCGTACCGCGCAGAAAGAACGCACCGGCCCCGGTCAGTTTCTTGGCGACCTCCTCACCGATTGGCACAAGTGTCACATCGGCCTGCCCGGCAAGCTGGCTGATTGCAGGGGCCGGATAGCCGCCGACGAAAAAGAAAGCGTCAAGCTTTCCTTCGCGCAGCGCGACGGCGGCACGGGTCGCGGGCAGGTGCATGACCGTTATATCGGCATCGGATATGCCTGCGGCATCCAGCACCAGCCGTGCATCGACCAGCGTACCCGAGCCGGGCTCATCCAGCGAAACACGTTTACCGCGCAGATCAGCAAGGCTTGCAACATTCGCGTCGGCACGGGCCACGATATGTATCGTTTCGGGATAAAGGCTGGCTATGCCGCGCAAACTTTCGATCGGTGGCAGGCCCGCGAAGTTACCTGTGCCTGTCTGCGCCCAATGCGCCACATCCGCCTGGGCAAAGCCCGATTCCAGCATGTTGCGGCTGATAAGTTCGACATTCTCGACCGAACCTGCCGTCGCCACTGCCGAGGCAAGCAGCCCCGGAACGCCGCAGGCACCACCATCGGCACATTCCACCCCACCCGGAGGGTTTGAAATCGAAGCCGCGATAATGCCACCGATAGGATAGTAGGTGCCAGCGGTAGAGCCGTTGCCGATGCGGAAAAAGATCAGCTCATCCTCTGCAGCCGTGGCGGTCGCTGAAAAAAGCAGCGACAGCGTCACAATCACAGAGGACAGCCAGCGGCGCATCAGCTTCTCAGCCCCGTTTCTTCAAGCAGGCCCTTGCGCTTGGCCTCGTAATAATAGCCGCGGGCGTACCAACCCACAGCCTCCTTTTCGTTACCGCCGGAAACGATATAGGCACCGCGAAGATAACGCCCGGCATATTTAAGGTTCGTATCGGCATCCAGAAGACCCGATGCCGGACCACGATAGCCCATCGTGCGCGCTGTCTGGGGCAGAATCTGCATTAATCCATAATACGGGCCATTGCGGGCATTGGCGCGGTAATCCGATTCCCGCTGAATCACCCTGTGCAGAAGCGATGCGGGGATGCCGTGCTGGGCGGCCCAGTAATTGATCTTGGCCCGCATCTCTGGCGTCTCACCGGGATACAGGTCTCCGCGCGGCTCGGCCGGGCGCGACTTGCTTGACTTCCGTCCACCACCACAAGCCGCAAGGGCGAACAGGCCAAAGAGCGCAAGGCGACGACCGGGGTTGAACCCGACCGTCCGGGGATCGTTGCGATCAGACATGGATGGCGCCGTCGCCAAGCGCAAGGGCGGCTTCGCGCACTGCTTCGGATGTGGTCGGATGCGCGTGGCAGGTCATCGCGATATCCTCGGCCGAGGCGCCGAATTCCATCGCGACGCATACCTCGTGGATCATCTCGCCCGCATTCGGCCCGATGATGTGGCAGCCGAGCACGCGGTCTGTCTCTGCATCCGCGACGATCTTCACGAAACCGTCGCCCTGGAACATCGCCTTGGCGCGGGCATTGCCCATGAAGGGGAACTTTGCCGCCTTGATCTTGCGGCCTGTTTCCTTCGCCGCTGCCTCTGTCAGACCGACCGACGCAACCTCTGGCGATGTGTAGATCACACCGGGGATGACGTCATAATTCACATGACCGGCCTTACCGGCGATGACTTCGGCGGCGGCCATGCCCTCATCCTCGGCCTTATGGGCCAGCATCGGGCCGGGAACCGCATCGCCGATGGCATAGATGCCCTTGACGTTGGTCTGCCAGTGATCGTCGATCTTGACTTGCCCGCGATCGGTCATCTCTACCCCGGCTTTATCAAGACCAAGGCCCTCGACATAAGGACGGCGACCGGTCGCCAGCAGCACCACATCGGCCTCGACCGATGTCTCGCTGTCATCCTTGCGCAGCTTGTAGGTGACCGTTGCCTTGCCCCTCGCCGCAGTTGCCGACTGCACGGCCGCGCCAAGCACGAAATCCATGCCCTGCTTCTTCAGCGTTTTCTGGAACTGTTTCTGGATTTCGGCATCCATACCGGGCGTAATGGCGTCCAGATATTCGATGACCGTAACCTTTGTACCAAGGCGGGCATAAACCGAACCAAGTTCCAACCCAATCACGCCGGCGCCTATGACGACCATGCTGTCAGGAATCTTGGCGAGCGTCAGCGCGCCAGTGGAATCAACGATGACGCCGCTGTCGTTGTCGACCTCTACCCCCTTCAGCGGGCTGGGTTCAGAACCGGTGGCAATGACAATATTCTTGGTCTCGTAGGTTTCGTCCCCGACC
Source organism: Paracoccus albus (assembly GCF_027913035.1). Lineage (NCBI taxonomy): Bacteria > Pseudomonadati > Pseudomonadota > Alphaproteobacteria > Rhodobacterales > Paracoccaceae > Paracoccus > Paracoccus albus. The sequence goes on along the minus strand of NZ_CP115775.1, from coordinate 2,222,832 downwards.
TTCACCTTGCCAGCGGCTTCGATCGTTCCCCAGCCTTTCAGCCAGTCAATCTTGTTCTTCTTGAACAGGAATTCGATGCCTTTGGTGTTCGTCTCGACCGTTTCGGCCTTGTAGCCCTGCATCACCGTCCAGTCGATCGAGGGCGGCTCTCCCATCAGGCCCATCTTGTCGAAATTATGTCCGGCTTCGTGATACATATGAGAGGCATGCAGCAGCGCCTTCGACGGGATGCAGCCCACATTCAGACAGGTGCCGCCAAGCGTGGCGCGCCCTTCGACGACCGCGGTCTTGAGGCCCAGCTGGGCGGCGCGAATAGCGCAGACATAGCCGCCGGGGCCGGCGCCGATCACGATGAGGTCATAGCTGGACATACGGGTCTCCTTAACAGTTCAGCGGCCGCGGCTGGCGGCAGGCATTACGCCGTGCATACACAAGCCGCGCGGCGTGTTCACCCGGAAAAATCAGCAGGCCGGCGACTAATCGCCGTCAGAACAGCGTGCTGAGGATCATCAGCATGACCGACAGGAAGCCGACACCCCATATTACGGATCGCCACGGCGTCCAGGCGAAGGCATAAGCGGGTATGTAAATGACCCGCGCCAGAAGATGTATCCATGCGGCCCAGGCGGTGAAGGGGTTCTGCTGGTCTGACATCGTAACCAGAACGACAGCGATGGTCAGAAAAGCAAGCGATTCAAAATGGTTATTGACGGCCCGGCGCAGGCGGCCAGTCATTGGCGCAAATTCCGGCTGCCTATCGCGCGGACCCGCATTCCAATCCGCGCCGACGTCCTTGTTCATCACCATCGCGGCTATGCCGATCTGGGCTGCCTGCAGCACCGCGGCAAGTGCAAGGACGGTCAGCTCTGGCGTCATCATTGCATACCCTTAGATGTTTTCTAGAACAGAGCGGCCAGCATCATCAGCATGGTCGCGACAAAGCCCACCATCCAGATATAGGACCGCCACGGCACCCAGCCGAAGGCATATGCCGGCACGTAAAGCACGCGCGCCGCAAGATAGATCCAGGCACAGGCGGCCGTGAAGGCAGAGCCCTTGTCGCCGAGCGTGACGACCATGACCGCGAGGGCAAACAGGATTAGTCCCTCAAAGTGGTTGTTCAGCGCCCGCTGCAGCCGTCCCGTCAGAACGCCGACCGGAGGTGGGTTGTCACGCGGTCCCATTGTGACGCGCGGACCAAGCTCCTTATTGCCCTGAATGGCGTAAAGGGCGAATTGCACGCCTTGCAGCAATCCGGCCAGCGTAAGTGCGGTGAGTTCGGCGGTCATGATGTCCCTTTTATCTTAATCGGTGTACCGTCTGGCACTTTTACCCAGATTTCCTGCATTTCGGCATTGGTGACGGCGATGCAGCCGTTGGTCCAGTCCCACCGCCGGTGCAACCCGCCCAGCCAGCCCCAGCCGTGCAGCATTCCGTGGATCATGATGGCCGCGCATGGCCTTGGTGTAGCCCGCGGCGATGGGAATCGCGATCGTGCCGAGGGCGCGTCGCATCATGCGGTTTCAAGCATATGTGCTTCTGCTGAACTGATACCGGCTTGCGAGTTGAATACCCCTGCTGCGCCGTCCAGATAGTCCTTCGCCTTCTTCGGATCGGCCACGTTGAACAGGGCCCATGCGCTCGTATTGCTTTCGCGCCAAAGCTGCAGAAGCGACAGCGAATTGTTGCTGCGGTCTTCGGCGTCATTGTCGAAGGCAGAGCGAAATGTCGGGTAGTCGGAGATTGTGTAGTGAACGAGCATCTGCATTTATTTCAATCCTTTATCATGGCGGCGCGGATCACCTGCGCATCCGCACCAGAGATTTCAAAGCTTCCCCTGCGGGCCAGCATTCCCCAGTTTCCGCTGGTGAATTCAAGCTGATCCGTTAACGACGCAATGGGCGTTTCGGTTGCGTCCATCCAGTCGATATCGCGGCGAAAGCCAGTCTGTCCGGTCCGCATTTCGGCCTGATAGGCAGGCTTTACGCCGACGGTTCCGATTGCGGTAAACGCCTTCAGCACCGCGCCATCAGGATAGCTGATACGCGGAGAATAGAAGATCAGGGTATCGCCGGGCGACAGTCTTTTAAGCGGTGCCTCTTTGCCGTGATTCAGCATCGCGAAGCCGCCGGCGACACCGATCATGACGTGCTCGCGGCTGACGACTCCGACCCAGTGTTTACGTTCGCTCATGTGCTTTCCTTATGATGGGCCGTGCGAGAGTTCGGGCTGCGGTGCGGCGTGAACCGGTGCTGCCAAATGCGCAAAAGGCCCTGAAAACTGATAAGATATCGCGTAAATATTCCGTCTATATCCCGTATATAATGCGTATATACACCTCTTGCTTGCCGTGTTGCCGTGCCGGGGCCTGTTGGCGAAGTTCACCACCCCTCTCGCAGCGCCATTCGGACAGAAGCAAGGCTAGCTGCGGCGCCGGGTCGCGGCAAGCCGACATGGCCAGAGAAGCTTTTGAACCCGGCCCAGACCTGCGGCGTTTCATGCCCAAGCAGACGGAGCTTTGCGCATGAGCGACGACGGACGGCAACAGGCGGCGGTCAGGGCCGCCTATAAGATCGACATTCTTGTCATCGGCGGCGGGCAGGCGGGGCTGTCGGCGGCCTACCATTTGCAAAGGCATGGTCTGAAGGGCGGCCGGGGCTATCTCGTGCTGGATAAATCACCGCAACCAGGCGGCGCGTGGCAGTTTCGCTGGCCCTCGCTGACCATGAAAACCGTGAACCGTGTGCATGATCTGCCCGGCATGGGCTTTGCCGAAGTGCTGGACCCGGATCAGGATGAGGTCCGCGCGGCAGAGGCCGTGCCGCGCTATTTCCGGGCCTATGAGGATCATTTCAAACTGGCGGTGTATCGTCCGGTCTCGGTCCGGCTGGTCTGCAACCGTGGCAACCGGTTGCGGGTGGAAACCGATCATGAGACCTTTTCCGCGCGGGGCATCATCAACGCGACTGGCACATGGGATGCGCCGCAGATTCCCTATTACCCAGGGCGGGAACTGTTTCGCGGCCGTCAGCTGCACGCACATGACTATCACAGCGCAGAGGAGTTTGCGGGTCAGCGTGTGGTGATCGTGGGGGCGGGGATTTCGGCGTTGCAGTTTCTTGACGAGATTTCGAACGTGACGGAAACGCTTTGGGTGACGCGACGAGTGCCGCAGTTCCGCGATACCGAGTTCACGCCAGAAGATGGCCGCGCCGCCGTCGCGCGGGTGGAGGAGCGGGTGCGCAAAGGGCTTGTGCCCGGGTCCGTCGTATCGGTGACGGGTATCCCGCGCGGTTCGACGATCCGCGCGATGGAGGTGCGGGGCGTTCTGAACCGCCTGCCGATGTTTTCCGAGATCACCGAGGATGCGATCCGCTGGCCCGATGGGCATGAGGAAAAGGTGGATGTGATCCTGTGGGCGACGGGTTTCCGCAGTGCTCTGGACCATCTGGCACCCTTGCAGTTGCGAGAGGACAATGGCGGCATCGTCATGACAGGGCGGCTTGCCACGCAGGTGGAGCGTGATCCGCGTGTGCATCTTGTGGGATACGGTCCGTCCGCGTCGACCATCGGGGCAAACCGGGCGGGCGGTGCGGCGGTGAATGAGTTGCTGGCCTATCTGGATGCGCAGGGGCATGGTGGCGCGGACGGGTTCAAGCAGAGTGGAACGCAAGAATGACAGCGATCGTATTCGATATTGGCAATGTGCTGATGCGTTGGGACCCCGTCCCGGTGTTCGAGGCAGAACTGGGCGGCCGCCAGGCCGTGGATGCGTTCTTGCGGCGAATCGATTTCGACGGCCGCAATCAGCGGGCCGATGGGGGCGAGAATTTTGCCGATCTGGCTGCTGAACTGGAAGACAAGGCGGACCGGGAGCGGCTGGGTCTGTATTTGTCAAATTTCCCCGCCAGCCTTGTCGAACCGATCGAGGGGACATGGATGCTGATGGAGCGTCTGCGGGCTGCGGGCTATCCGATCCACGCGATCACCAACTGGTCGGCGGAAACATGGCCGCACGCGCTTGTCGCCCATCCCCGGCTGGGCGAGGCGTTCGATACAGTGATCGTTTCCGGTGCTGTGCGGATGCTGAAACCTGATCCGGCGATCTTCCGCCTGTTCTGTGAGCGCAGCGGGCTGGCCCCCGGCGACTGCCTGTTCATCGACGACAAGCCCGAGAATTGCGCAGGGGCCGAGAGCATCGGGATGGAGGCCGTGCATTTCACCACGCCGCATGCGCTGGAGGATGATCTGAAGCAAAGGGGGCTGCTGTAAGGGGCGCGCTCAGACGCCCCAGTCCAGCACGACCTTTCCCGCCTCTCCCGATCGCATGGCGGCGAACCCTGCCTCGAACTCGTCTATCGGCAGGCGGTGGGTGATCAGCGGTGTCAGGTCCAGCCCGGACTGAACGAGGCCGATCATCTTGTACCATGTCTCATACATCTCGCGGCCATAGATGCCCTTGAGATGCAGCATCTTGAAGATGACCTTGTTCCAGTCGATTTCGAACCCGGCGGGGGCAATGCCCAGAATGGCGATTTTGCCGCCATTGTTCATCAGCTCGATCATCTGGCGGAAGGCAGGCGCCGCGCCGGACATTTCCAGCCCGATGTCGAAGCCTTCTGTCATGCCAAGCTGCGTCATGACGTCGGACAGGTCCTGACTGCGGGTGTCGATTGCGTTTTCCAGCCCCATCTTGCGGGCGAGTTCAAGCCGGACGGGGTTGATGTCGGTGATGACGACTTTCCGCGCGCCGGCACGCTGCGCGACAACTGCGCCCATGATCCCGATGGGACCGGCACCGGTGACCAGCACATCCTCGCCCACGCAATTGAAGCTGAGCGCGGTGTGGACGGCATTGCCGAACGGATCGAAGATCGCCGCGATTTCGTCGGGGACGTCCTCGGGGATTAGCACGACATTGCTTTCGGGCAGGCACAGATACTCCGCGAAGGACCCGGCGCGGTGGACGCCGACGCCAAGGGTGTTGCGGCACAGGTGGCCGCGACCGGCGCGGCAGTTGCGGCAGGCGCCGCAGGTGATATGGCCTTCGCCCGAGACCCGCTGGCCGGGGCGGAACCGGGTGACGGCGCTGCCGGTATCGGCGATGACGCCGGAAAACTCATGCCCGGTGACAAGCGGGACGGGTACGGTCTTTGCGGCCCATGCGTCCCAGTTCCAGATATGGACATCGGTGCCGCAAATGGCGCTGCGCCCGACGCGGATCAGGACCTCGTTCGGGCCGGGTTCCGGCACGGGTACCTGTTCCATCCACAGGCCCGGCTCTGCCCGCGACTTCACAAGGGCCTTCATCATATTGCTGCTCATGCGATGACCTTCAGTTCTTTGCCGGTTTCGATAAAGGCGGCGATGGCGCGGGACAATTCGTCATCGCTGTGTGCCGCCGACATCTGGGTGCGGATGCGGGCCTGACCGCGCGGGACGACGGGGAAAGAAAAGGCTGTGACATAGACGCCTTTTTCCATCATGCGCGCGGCGAAATCCGATGCCAGATGCGCGTCGCCCAGCATGACCGGGATGATGGGATGGCCCGCGCCGGCAAGGGTAAAGCCGGCGCTGCCCATTTCCGTGCGAAAGCGGCGGGCATTGCCATCCAGCCGGTTGCGCAGATCATCGCCATTGTCGATCAGGTCAAGCGCGGTGAGCGAGGCACCCGCAATCACTGGCGCCAACGTATTGGAGAACAGATAGGGGCGGGAGCGTTGGCGCAGCATTTCCACCACCGGCGCGGAAGCTGCGACATAGCCGCCCGAGGCCCCGCCAAGCGCCTTGCCAAGTGTGCCTGTCAGGATGCCGACGCGATCCTCTACCCCGTGCAGCGCGGGGGTGCCGCGCCCGCCGGGACCCGTCAGCCCGACCGCGTGGCTGTCATCGACAACGACGGTGGCGTCATATTTCTCTGCCAGATCGCAGATGGCGGGCAGGTTTGCGATGACGCCGTCCATCGAAAACACGCCATCGGTCACGATAACGCGGGTGCGGGCGTCTTTTGCTTTGACAAGACAAGCCTCAAGCTCGGCCATGTCATTATTCGCATAGCGGTGGCGCTGCGCCTTGCACAGCCGCACACCGTCAATGATCGAGGCGTGGTTGAGCGCGTCGGAGATAATGGCATCCTCTGCGCCGAGGATCGTTTCAAACAGCCCGGTATTCGCGTCGAAGCAGCTTGAGAACAGAATGGCGTCATCGGTGCCAAGGAATGAGGCAATCCGGGTCTCAAGCGCCTTATGCTCTTCCTGAGTGCCGCAGATGAAGCGAACGGATGCCATGCCGTAGCCATAGCGATCCAGTGCCTTGTGACCCGCGGAAATCAGTTCGGGATGATTGGCGAGACCAAGGTAGTTGTTGGCGCAGAAGTTCAGGACTTCACGATCCGGCGCGACCTCGATCTGGCCGTCCTGCATGGAGGTGATGACACGTTCCGATTTGAACAGGCCATCGGCGCGAATCTGTTCCAGTTCCGTTGACAGTCTTTCGGTCAGGCTCATTGCGCACTCCTCGGGCATTGTTCTGCCGATCCTCTTACATCAACTGCATCGCAACGGCCAAACAGATCGTGTCCGCCCCAGTACGATTGGCAAGAGGCTGGACCCGCGCCGCAAATACGCGCTAACTCTGCGAAATTGTTGCGATCTGAGGCTTGTTAGCGCATGACAGGGGCAGCGACGGAAAATAAAGAGACCTGACAGCCATGACCCAGACCGCCTTTCACGCATCCCGGATTTTCGACGGCCATCAATGGCATGAGGACGCGGCGCTGATTGTGGCGGACGGCCGGGTCAGCGAAATTGTCGCTGCATCCGGTGCGCCCGCGGGCGAGAAGGTCGATGGCTGGCTGGTGCCGGGATTTGTCGATTTGCAGGTCAATGGCGGCGGTGGGGTGTTGTTCAACAATGATCCGACGCCTGAAGGCATTGCAACGATTTGCAAGGCGCACCTGTCGCTGGGCACGACCTCTATCATGGCGACGCTGATCACCGATAACCGCGAGGTCACCGATGCGGCGATTGATGCGGCAATCCGCTCTGCCGGGGTGCCCTCGTTGCTGGGCCTGCATCTGGAGGGGCCGCATCTGGCCCTGTCGCGCAAGGGAACGCATGACCCGGCCCTGATCCGCCCGATGTCGGATGAGGATCTGGCGATCATCGTGAAAGCCGCCAGGGCATTGCCGCATATGATCTGCACCGTGGCCACGGAATCGGTGACGCCCGCGCAGATCGGTGAACTGGCGCGGGCCGGTGTGACGGTCAGCCTTGGCCATACGGATTGCAGCCTTGCCGATGCGCAGGCAGCCTTCGATGCGGGTGCGCGGATGGCGACGCATCTTTACAATGCCATGAGCCAGCTTGGTCATCGACAGCCGGGGCTGGTCGGCGCGGCACTGGATGACGGGCGCGTGTGGCCCGGTCTGATAGCCGATGGTTTCCATGTCGATGACGCGGCTCTGCGCGTGGCGCTGCGCGGGAAGGCGGGGCCTGCGCGGATGTTCCTTGTGTCGGACGCGATGTCGACGATCGGGACAGATCTGCCGGGATTCACGCTGAACGGTCGCCAGATCTATCGCAAGGACGGGCGATTGACGCTTGCCGATGGCACGCTGGCCGGCGCGGATATCGCGCAGATTGACGCGGTGCGCTATGTCCACAAGAAGCTGGACCTGCCGCTGGACGAGGCGCTGCGGCTTGCGGCGCTGTATCCGGCGCAGGCGATGGGCGCGTGCGATCTGGGCCATCTGAGCCCCGGTGCGCGGGCAGACTTCCTGTCCCTTACGCCAGAGATCACCGTCGGGCGTGTCTGGCTTGCCGGGGAAAAGTTCCAGGTCAGATAGAAACCGGAGAAATCAGCGGCTTGTCGTCCATAAATGCGAAAATATTGTCGACGGCAAGCTGGGCCATTGCATTGCGGGCCTCCTCTGTGCCGGATGCGTGATGGGGCGACAGCGTGACATTGCGCAGGGCGGTCAGTCTGGGGTCGGGGTCAGGCTCTGACGCGAAAACATCAAGGGCTGCGGCACCGAGCTTGCCGCTTTGCAGTGCGTCGATCAGCGCCGGTTCGTCGATAACGGAACCGCGTGAGATATTGACCAGCAGCCCGTCAGGACCAAGCGCCTGCATCACATCGGCCGAGATGAGGTTCTCCGTTTCCGGGCCGCCCGCGACGGTGACGATCAGAACGTCGGATTCCGAGGCCAGCTGGATCAGATCAGGATGGAAACGAAGGGGCGCATTCTTTTCCCGTCGGTTCCAATAGCTGACCTGCATGTTGAACGCCTGAGCGCGCGTCGCCACCGCCTGACCGAGAGAGCCCAGCCCGACAATGCCCAGCCTTTTGCCGGAAACGGATCTTTGAAGCGGGAACATGCCTTTCGTCGCCCAGTCACCGCTGCGGACATAGGTCTCGGCGGTGACAAAATCGCGTTTCCCGGCAAGCATGAGCAGGATCGCCATATCGGCAACGTCATCGCGCAAAGCGGGCGACGTATTGCTGAGCGTCACGCCCCGCGCGGCCAGTTCCCGCAGCGGCAGGCCATCATATCCAGCGGTGAGGCAACTGACATGGCCAAGCTGCGGCATTGCGTCCAGCATGGCGACGGTCAGTTCGGCATTGCCGCTGCACAGCAAGGCGCGGCAATTCGCGCCGTGTCTGGTGACGAATGCTTCTTTCTCGGCGGTTGTTTCGCCGGCCTTGTCAGCGCGCAGAAGGTCGAAGCGTTCCTCAAGCTGCGGCATGATTGACGATCGCACGGGGGTGAGAACCATGATTTCCGCTTTGTTCATCGCTGCATCCTGTAGGCTTGTGGCGCGGTTACACTAGCAGGTGGCGCGGGTTTTACCATGCACGGGATTGCGACGAAAATTGGCCCATTTGTGGCTTTACGTTCGGTCAAGGGCGGTTTTGGGGGCGTAAATCCGTGCATTTTCCGGACACGGTATGTTTATCCGATATTCATGGACTATATAGAACTCCAACCTAGTATCGCGGCACTTTTCCGCGCGCAGAGACAAAGCAAGATATCCAGATGACCGATCAGACGACCGGGCGCTCGCCGCTGAGATTTGAAACGGATAAGGGTGCGTCGCGCTCTTTCTGGGTGGCGATGCTTTTGCTGCTGCTGATCGTGGGGTGGATGGCCAGCGGGTTCATTATCAAGCCCGACGCCCCACAGGCCGAAGCCCCACCAGAGATCGAGCCGCCGACGGTGTTGGTCCGCAGTTCTGCCGCCGAGGAGGTGACGCTGAATTTTCGCGCCGAAGGGCAGGCGCAGCCGGATCGTGACACCTCGGTCCGCGCCGAGGCGTCGGGCACCGTGATAGAGCTTGCCGTCAGCAAGGGCAGCGAGGTTGAGGCGGGGGCCGTCATCGCCCGGCTATCTGCGGAACAGGCGGAGGCCGATCTTGAACGCGCGCGGCAGGAACTCAGCCGTGCGCAGCGCGAATTCGACAATGCCAGCCAGTTGCGCGAACGCGGGGTTGCCACGACTGACCGCGTGACTCAGGCGAGTGCCGATCTTGCAACGGCGCAGGCGGCGGTCACAACGGCAGAGAATGCATTGGAGGATCTGAGCGTTACGGCACCTTTTGCCGGACGTGTCGAAGCGCTGCCGATCAACGATGGCGAATTCGTCGCAGCGGGTGATGAGGTGGCGCGGATCGTCGATAACACGCCCTTGACCGTCAGCATTCAGGTGCCCCAGCAATCGCTGAACCGCATAAAGGTGGGGCAGGTTGCAAAGGTGCAGTTCATCACCGGGCAGGAGCGTGAGGGTGAGGTCACCTTTGTCGGAACCGCGGCCGAGGATTCGACGCGGACCTTCCTTGCCGAGATCGAGATCGAAAACCCAGATGGAGAGATACCGGCAGGAATTTCTGCCGAGATTACAATACCTACCGGGCAAGAGCTTGCGCATTTTATAGAGCCTTCGATTGTCTCTCTCAGCCCCGATGGTGATGTCGGTGTGAAGATCGAGGAAGAGGGTGTGGTCCGCTTCGTTCCTGTCGAAGTCGCGGATGCGCAGATGGGTGGCATCTGGGCGACGGGCCTGCCTGAAAATGTGCGTATCATCACCGTCGGGCAGGGTTTTGTGCGTGACGGAGAGGAGGTGCGCGTCAAGGATGAAGAGGCGGAGCCGGAGCTTGCAGAAGACGCGAAGGCCACGCCGGATACGTCGGGCGAAGACACGTCGGCCATCAGCGCCGCAGATTCGCCGGGAAGCTCTGAGTTGACGCAGAATGTGGGGCCGGGCCGTTGAACGCCATCATCGACGCCGCCTTCTCTCGTAGCCGCGCGGTCATCATCTCGCTGATCATGATTCTGTCTCTGGGCGCGATTTCCTATGTCGCGATCCCGAAAGAGGCCAATCCCGAAGTGCCGCTGCCGCTCGTCTATGTTCTGACGACGCTGGACGGCATCAGCCCTTCGGATTCAGAGCGCCTGCTGGTCGAACCGATGGAAGCAGAGTTCGGCGCCATCGAAGGGGTGGAGCTGATGAACAGCACCGCGACCGAGGGCTATGCCAGCGTTCAGCTTGAATTCGCGGCAGGCGGTGACATTGACGAGGCATTGGACAAGGTGCGCGAGGCGGCGGATACCGTGCAGGGCGAATTGCCCGATGACGCCACCGAAATCAGCGTCGTTGAGATCAACACCGCGCTTTTCCCGATCATTACGATCGTTCTGTCTGGACCGGTTCCGGAGCGCACCCTGAACCAGCTTGCCGAACAGGCGCAGGAGGCGTTTGAGGCCATACCCGGCGTGCTGGAGGCCGAAATCGGCGGCGAGCGGGAAGAGTTTCTGGAGGTGCTGATCGACCCGACGGTGTTCCAGACCTACAACCTCGATTTCGACTCGCTGATTTCGCAACTGACGCGGAACAACCAGCTTATTGCTGCGGGCGCCATCGAATCGGGTGGTGGGCGCGTGGTGCTGAAAGTGCCCGGCCTGATCGAGAATGTGGCTGATGTCATGCAGATGCCGATCAAGGTCGATGGTGACACAGTTGTCACATTTGAGGATGTGGCGACGGTCCGCCGCACATTCGAAGACCCGACCGGCTATGCCCGTATCGACGGCCAGCCGGCGCTGTCGCTGGAGGTCAAGAAGCGCTCTGGCGCGAATATCATCGACACGGTCGCCGCCGTGAAGGCTGTGGGAGAGGAGTTGAGCGCGGATTGGCCGGAAACGGTCAATGTCGCCTATCTGCAGGACCAGAGCGCCGAGGTGAAGACGATGCTGTCGAACCTTGAAAGCAACGTTCTGGCGGCCGTTCTTCTGGTCATGATCGTGATCGTCTTTGCCCTTGGCCTGCGCTCTGCCGTGCTGGTCGGGCTGGCGATTCCCGGTGCCTTCCTTGCCGGCGTCACCGCGATCTGGGCGATGGGCTATACGATGAATATCGTCGTGCTGTTCGCGCTGATCCTTGTCGTCGGGATGCTGGTGGATGGGGCCATCGTGACCGTGGAGCTTGCCGACCGGCGCCTGCAGGAAGGTGACACCGCGAAAGAGGCCTATGCCCATGCCGCCAAGCGCATGGCATGGCCGATCATCTCGTCGACGGCGACGACGCTGAGCGTGTTCTTCCCGCTGCTTTTCTGGTCAGGCGTTATCGGTCAGTTCATGAAATATCTTCCGATAACGGTGTTGCTGACGCTCAGCGCATCGCTGTTCATGGCGCTTGTCTTTATTCCGGTCGTCGGCGGGGTGATCGGGCGCGTGCGGCCGCAGACGGCGAAAGACAAGATGGCGCTTCATGCCTCGGAATATGGCGATCCGCGTCGGGTGCCGGGGCTGACGGGCATCTATGTCCGCCTGCTGGAAAAGGCGATCATGCGTCCCTGGACGACGACGGTTCTGGCCATCGCGATGCTGCTGGGATCCTTCACCGTATACGGGCAGTTTGGCCGCGGTCTCAGCTTCTTTCCCGATGTTGAACCGGAATTCATGCAGGTTCAGGTGCGAGGGCGTGACAACCTTTCCATCTATGAGCGCGACGACCTCGTCCGCGAGGTGGAGACGCGTATTCTGGGCATGGAGGGGGTAGAGCGTGTCTATGCCCGTTCCAGCATGGGAACCTCTGGCGGCAGCGACGAGGATGTGCTGGGCACGATCCAGCTTGATCTGACGGAATGGGATACACGTCCCAAGGCCATCGAACTGGGTGAGCGGATTCGCAAGATGGTGGCGGATATTCCCGGCATCGAAGTTCAGGTCGAAACCGCAAGCGGCGGGCCCGCGGAAGGTAAGCCGGTCAATCTGCGTGTCTTTTCCAATTCGGCAGAGGCGCAGGCCGCTGCGACCGATCAGGTGCTGGGCATCATGGACGAGATCGGCGGTTTCACCGATGTCAGCGACACCCGTCCGCTGTCGGGTGTCGAGGTGGCCATCAATGTGAACCGGGCAGAGGCTGCGCGTTACGGCGCCGATGTCAGCCTGTTGGGGCAGGCGGTACAGCTTCTGACGCAGGGTATTACGGTGACGGATTACCGTCCTTCTGATGCAGAGGGCGAATTGGACATTCGCGTCAGGTTCCCGTCCGAGGCGCGGTCACTGGCCGAGCTCAGCAATCTGCGGGTGCCGACCGCTTCGGGGCTGGTGCCGATTTCGAACTTCGTGTCCTTTTCGCCTGTGGAGCGTGTCGGCGTGATCCACCGCATTGATGAGCGGCGCGTCACCTCGGTCGAGGCGAATGTGGCGCCGGGCGTGCTGGTCAACGATCAGGTGGTTGCCCTTCAGAATGCGCTTGCCGATGCGGACCTGCCGGAGGGCGCGAGTTATGAATTTGCAGGCGAAGCAGAGGATCAGACAGAGGCGATGATCTTCCTTGTCAGCGCATTTGTCGCCGCTGTGCTGCTGATGTTCATGATCCTGATCCTGCAATTCAACAGCTTCTATCAGGCGTTCGTGGTGATGAGCGCGATTGTCTTTTCCATCGCCGGTGTCCTGCTGGGGCTGGTGGTCACGGGGCGACCTTTCGGCGTGGTCATGGGCGGGGTCGGTGTCATCGCTCTGGCGGGGATCGTGGTGAACAACAATATCGTCCTGATCGACGCCTATAATGACTTCAGAAAGCAAGGCATGCACCCGCTGGAGGCCGCGCTGCGCACCGGCGCGCAGCGTTTGCGTCCGGTGTTCCTGACATCCATCACGACAGCGCTTGGCCTGATGCCGATGGTGATCGGTCTGAACATCGACTTCTTCGGTCGCAGCATCGTCTATGGTGCGCCTTCCACCCAATACTGGACAGAGCTTTCGGCGGCCATTGCCGGTGGTCTGGTGGTGGCGACCGTTCTGACCCTTATCGTGACGCCGGCCATGCTGATGCTGCGCGACAACCGGGCCTCCAGACGCAAGCGGCGCGATCGGAAGGCAGCGGCGGCGACGGCGTGAGGATTCGCGTAAATCGCCGTCTGAGTGGATTTTGTTGAAGAAAATAATTTACTTGAGCCGACGAAATTGGGTAAAGCAAAGTTGTGATCCGGGTGGATGCCTTGCCCGGAGTGAAAATGAATTACCTGAGGCCCGCCATGAATGATCCCCGTCTTGTCCGCTATGATACCGCAGATCCGCAGGCTGGCGGCACGCGCCGCCCCTTTGCCAAGGCCGTGCGGGCCGGTGACTATGTCCACATTTCCGGGCAGGTTCCCACCGTGGATGGAGAGGTCGTGAGCGGCGGGATCGTCGCCCAGACCGAGCAGGTGATCGAGAATATCAAGCAGGTGCTGGCCCTTGCCGGATGCGGGCTGGAAGACGTCATCAAAGTGACCTGCTGGCTGGACGATCCGCGCGATTTCACCAGCTTCAACGCGGTCTTCGAAAAGCACTTCATCGACCATCCGCCCGTGCGCTCTACCGTGCAGTCAAGGCTGATGATCGACGCGAAGGTCGAGATTGACGCCATCGCCTGGAAGCCGCTGTGAAGGTTCTGATTCACGCGACCCCTGAACTTGCCATTGCCCGCGCCGCCGATCAGATCGTTGCCCGTCTGGACGCGCTGCCGGGAACCGTGCTTGGCCTTGCCACCGGCGGCACGATGGAGGCGGTCTATGCCCGTCTGATCGAGCATCACCGCCGGGGCGAGGTCAGCTTTGCGCAAAGCCGTTCGTTCAATCTGGACGAATATGTCGGATTGCCGCCCGATCATCCGCGATCATACTGGCGCTATATGCGCGGCCATTTGTTCGACCATGTCGATTTCGCGGAAGGCGCGACCCATCTGCCGCGCGGCGACGCCGCCGATCCCGAGGCAGAGGCCGCGGCCTATGAAAAGGCTATCGCGGCGGCGGGCGATATCGGATTGCAGCTTCTGGGTCTGGGCGCGAACGGTCACATCGGTTTCAACGAACCGACCTCCAGCCTGTCCTCGCTAACGCGGATCAAGACGCTGACGCGTTCCACTCGCGAAGCGAATGCCCGCTATTTCGATAATCCCGATGACGTCCCGCGCCTTGCCATCACCATGGGCATCGGCACGATCATGCGCGCCGATGAGGTCGTGCTGCTGGCCTATGGCGACAGCAAGGCCGAGGCCGCTGCCGCGATGATCGAAGGCCCGCTGAGTGCGGCTTGCCCCGCGTCGGCCTTGCAGATGCACCGCAAGGCGACCATCGTGCTGGATCAGGCTGCCGCAAGTCGGTTGAAGCTGCGCGACTATTACGAAGAGGTCCATCCGGGTGGCCGTGACGATCTGGTTTAAGGCAGCCGCATGGCGGTCCTTGGACGCATCTGCCGCCCGAATGCCGGACCCGCACGGGTGAGGGAACTGAAGATATGATCCTGTGTTTCGACATCGGCGGCAGCGCGATAAAGATCGCCCATGCCTATTCGCAGCAGGATGTTCGCCCGATGGGGCGCGAGGCGACGCCGGGCCGTGATCTGGACGCTTTTCTGGACGTGCTGCGCCGCGCCATCGCCGACGCGCCGGAACCACCGACGCGGCTTTCCTTTTCCATCGCGGGGGCGGTCGATCCCGACACCGGGGTCGCAAATGTCGCCAATATACCCTGCATGAATGGCAAACGCGTGGTCGCCGATCTCAGTGCCGCGCTTGGCTTGCCGGTGGTGCTCGCCAATGACGCCGACTGCTTTGCCATGGCCGAAGCCGTCGTCGGTGCGGGCCGGGGGCATGACATCGTCTTTGGGGTGATTCTCGGCACCGGGATCGGCGGCGGCATCGTCGTCAGGGGAGAGCTGATCAATCCCGATGGCGGTATGGCGGGCGAATGGGGCCACGGTGAAGTCGCGCAGCGCGTTGTCGGCGATCCGCAGGTTGTACTGCCAGCCTTCGCCTGTGGTTGCGGCAATGCGGGCTGCCTCGATTCCGTCTGCGGTGCGCGCGGAATGGAACGCCTGCACAGCCATTTGCATCCGGGTGCGAATCTTGCAAGTCACGCCATCGTCGACGGGTGGCAGCGGGGCAGGGCCGAGGAAAGCCGGACCATCGCCATCTGGCTGGAGATTCTGACCGGACCGATGACCATGGCGCAGAACATGCTTGGCGCGGGAATCATCGCCGTCGGCGGCGGCCTGTCGAACGCGCGCCCGCTGGTCGGGGCACTCGACCGGGCGGTGCGGGATAAGGTGCTGCGCAAATTCGACCGCCCGCTGATCGTACCGGCCGAATGCCGGATTGAGCCGGGTCTGGTCGGTGCGGCGATCCTCGGCCTGAAAAGTGAGGAGGCCGGCGGCTGAGCAGAAAGCGTCAGGCCGCAGTCGAACGACAGCGCAACTGGACGCTGGAAACGAGCGCCCGGTTGTTCTAGCCATGCGTTCAGGCGCGAAACCGGACAGGGTGAATGGCGGTGAAAAGGCATGTCGCCGTGATTGGCGCAGGGGTGATCGGGGCAATCGTTGCGGCGCGTTTACTGGCCGATTCTCACCGTGTCACCGTCATAGAGCCGGATCCGCCCGGTGGCCCGCATTGCGCAAGCTTTGGCAATGGCGGCTTTCTCAGCCCTGCGTCAATCATTCCGATGTCGGCCCCGAACCTTTGGCGCAAGGTGCCGGGGATGTTGCGCGATCCGAAAGGTGCTTTGACCATCCGCTGGCGGCATCTTCCCGCTCTTTCGCCATGGCTGTGGCGTTTTCTGATGGCGGGCCGCTCGCCCCAAAGGGTTGAAGAAACGGCCCGCGCCCTGAACCAGCTTCTGTCCGACGCGCCCGCGCGGCACCGGGCATTGGCCGATAGCATCGGGCGGCCGGAATTCATCCGCAATGACGGGCTGATCTATGCCTTTCATGACCGCGCAGCGTTTGAGACAGACGCTCCAGCATGGAACATTCGCCAGCGTTTGGGCGTCCGGATGCAGGAACTGGGCGAAGAAGAACTGCGCGACCTGCTGCCCGCGCTTTCGCCGCTATACCGCTTTGCCATCCGGATCACCGATGGTGGCCATTGCACCGATCCCGGCGGATATGTGTCCGCGATCTGCGATTGGGTCAGCGCGCGCGGAGGCAAATTTCATGCCGCGCGTGCAACTGGTTTTGATCTCTCTGGCGGCAGGCTTGGCGCGGTGCAGACCGATCGCGGCCCTGTCGCCTGCGACGCGGCGGTCATCGCCAATGGCATCCGGGCACCCCGGCTGGCTCGACTGGCGGGCGAGCGTATCCCTCTGCAAAGCGAGCGGGGCTATTTCGTGCAGATTGCAGGCACCGAAGGCATCGCCAATATTCCCGTCATGCCGCAGGATGGCCGCATGGCGAATATACAGGTTGCCGGTGGGCTGCGCGCCTCGGGGCAGGTTGAACTGGCCTCTCCCGATGCGCGGCCGGACTGGCGGCGCGCGGATATCCTGCTGGCGCATCTGCGGACGACATGGCCCGGACTGAAGATCAACGACCAGAATGTCAGCCGCTGGATGGGGCACCGGCCCTCGACCCCGGATGGCAGGCCCGTCATCGGTCGTGCATCTGCCAGTGCCGATATCATCCACGCCTTCGGTCACGGTCATATCGGCCTGGCCTCTGCACCTGCGACGGCGGAAATCGTGGCCGATCTGATCGCTGGCCGCACCCCTGCATCAGAGATCACGCCTTTTGCCCCGGCAAGGTTTCGGCGGTCGCGCTAAACACTGGATCACGTTGGGGAAAGGATGTTACGTATTTCCTGCAACCCCTTTCGGGGGTCAAGAACGATAAGAAATGCCAACCAACAGAGGGGAAAAAAATGAAGATGAATTTTGCCGCACTCGTCGCTGCCGGGATCGTCGCTGCGACCGCCGCGCAGGCCGAAAGCTGGGATATGCCCGTCGCTTATCCTGCGGACAACTATCACACGGAAAACGCAGTCACCTTTGCCGAAGAGGTCGCGGAATGCACCGGCGGAGAGCTGGAAATCACCGTTCATCCCTCGGGCTCGCTGTTCAAGGGCGATGAGATCAAGCGTGCGGTGCAGACCGGCGATGCGCAGATCGGTGAGCGTCTGCTGTCGGCCCATGCCAATGAAGACCCGCTGTTCGGCTATGATTCCGTGCCGTTCCTCGCAAGCTCTTTCGAGGCTTCAGAGAAACTTCGCGCCGCTGCCCAGCCCGTGCTGGCAGAGATGATGGCCGGTCAGGGACTGACGCTGCTTTATTCCGTGCCGTGGCCCGCGCAGGGGATGTATTTCAACAAGGAAGTCAACAGCGTCGCGGACATGTCCGGCATCAAGTTCCGGGCCTATAACTCTTCCACCGCGCGTGTTGCCGAACTGGCTGGTATGGTCCCCACGCAGGTTGAAGCGGCAGAGCTGAAGCAGGCGCTTGCGACCGGCGTTGTTGCTGCGATGATTTCGTCCGGTTCGACGGGCGTAGACGAAAAGGCGTGGGAGGATATGAGCCATTTCTACGATGTGAAGGCATGGCTGCCCCGCAACACGGTTTTCGCCAATACCGACGCTTTGGAAGCCCTGCCGGCAGAGCAGCGCGATTGCGTAACGACAGCCGCCGAAGCCGCACAGACGCGCGGTTCGGAAACCGCCGCAGAGCTGAGCGGTGGCTTCCTTGAGACGCTGGCAGAGAATGGCATGAACGTTGCCGAACCGGGCGAGCAGCTTGCAGCGGATCTGGCCGGTATCGGCGAAGAGATGACGGCTGAATGGCTGGAGGCGACGGGCGATCAGGGCAAGGCCATCATCGACGCATTCCGCGCCGAATAAGCAAAACGGCTGCATCCGCAGCCAGAGCGAACATGGCCGGTGCGCAGGGGCGTGCCGGCCATTCTGCCAAGGGGAACCCATGCGCCGCGCAATTGACGCCATCTACACCGCCTGCGGCTATATTGCCGCGCTTTCGCTTCTGGCGATCCTCGGCATTGTCGTGACACAGATGGTGGCACGCTGGTCGGGGGGGCTGCTGCCGGGCGGCGCGACCTATGCCGGATATGCGATGGCCTCTGCCTCTTTCTTCGGGCTGGCCTATACCTTCGTTCACAACGAACATATCCGTGTCGGGCTGGTCATCGACCGCAGCGGAAACTGGCGGCGCGGCTTTGAAATCTGGTGCTATGCGCTTGGCACGCTGGTGATGATCTTCTTCGCCTGGAACGCGATTCAGACGCCCATCATCAGCAACCGTTTCGGTGACGTGTCGCAAGGGCAGGATGCGACGCCGCTGTGGATCCCTCAACTATCGATGGCGATTGGCGCCAGCGTCATGGCCGTGGCCATGATCGACAATCTGATCCGCATACTGACGACCGACAGCCTTGGCGTCGACCCGCCTCGCGAAGCCATGTCGCCTGACCGGCTAACCGACCGTAAGCTGCGTTTCGCGCTGCTGGCGGCCTTCCTGCTGGTCGTCTATGCCGCGATCCATCTGATGACCGGCTTTGACCGTGACGCCACGGGGCTGAAAATCGGCATTTTCCTGTTCGTCATGTTCTTCCTGCTCGGCACGGGCATTTGGGTCGGGCTGGCGCTGATGGGCGTGGCCTATATGGGCATGATCGGCTTCACCTCGCGCAATCCGGGCAGTTCGATGGCGATCACCGTCTGGACGAGTTCCTCAAGCTGGACGCTGACGTCGCTGCCTTTGTTCATCTGGATGGGAGAGATCCTGTTCCGCACCCGCCTGTCGGAAGACATGTTCAAGGGTCTGGCCCCGTGGCTGCGCGGCCTGCCGGGTGGCCTGCTGCACACCAATGTCGTCGGCTGCACGGTGTTCGCTGCCGTGTCGGGTTCGTCTGCCGCCACGCTGACGACGGTCGGCAAAATGTCCATCCCGGAACTGCGCCGGCGCGGTTATCCCGAATTCATGATCATCGGTACGCTTGCGGGGGCTGCAACGCTTGGCCTGATGATCCCGCCCTCGCTGACGCTGATCGTCTATGGGGTCACGGTCAAGGAAAGCATCACCGCGCTGTTCATGGCGGGTGTGTTGCCGGGCCTCGTGCTGGCGGCGATGTTCATGCTCTATATCGCAGGCTGGTCCATCGCCCGCCCTGATCAGAGGCCCGCGGCAGAGCCTCGGCTGGGCTTCGTCGGAGCGTTGAAAAACTCGGTGCTGCTGATTCCGGTGATCCTGCTGATCGTCACGGTGATCGGCTCGATGTATATCGGCATCGCCACCGCGACAGAGGCCGCGGCTTTCGGCGTCGTCGGTGCGCTTGTTCTGGCTGCTGTCCAGCGTTCGCTGACATGGGAAAGCTTCAGCCAAAGCCTGCTTGGCGCGACCCGCACATCCGCGATGATCGCGCTGATCCTGATGGGGGCCAGCTTCCTGACCCTGTCGATGGGCTTTACCGGCGTGCCTCGAACGCTTGCCGCATGGATCGGTGGTATGGAGCTTTCGCCCATCGCGCTGATCGCGGCGCTGACGGTGTTCTACATCATCATCGGCATGTTCCTTGATGGAATCTCGGCGGTCGTTCTGACCATGGCGATTATCGACCCGATGGTGCGCGGCGCGGGGATCGACATGATCTGGTTCGGCATCTTCGTGGTGGTGGTGGTCGAGATGGCCCAGATCACCCCGCCGGTCGGCTTCAACCTGTTCGTGCTGCAGGGCATGACGAAACATGACATGGGCTATATCGCCCGCACGGCCCTGCCGATGTTCCTGATCATGGTCGTCATGGTCGGCGTGCTGGTCATGTTCCCGCAACTCGCGACATGGCTGCCAGAGGCGATGAAGCAGGCGCCGAATTGATCCTGATCCATGTGCTGGAATGGGCGGGGCGCCATGCCCGGCTGCTGTTGCTGTCGGGCCTGCTGGTCATTCCCTTTCTGCCGATCCCGCATGCGGCTTTCGTGCCGTTGCTGCCACTTCTGATCGCGCTGCTGATCGGGCTGGCGCTGTCGCGGCTGGACCTGGCCTCGATCATGTCCGACCTGACCGATCCGCGCTATCTTCCGGCGCTGATCGTCGGGATGGCACTTTTTCAGATCGGTGCGGCCTTGCTGTTGACCGGGCTTGGGGAACGCGCCGGCTTCAGCAGCGGCACGTTGCTGGTGCTGGCGGCATTCTGTGCAGCACCTGTGCTGAACTCTGCGGGGAATATCGCGCTGATGCTGGGCTATGAGGCGCGGCTGGCGCTTTATTGGATGCTGGCCAGCAATATGCTGGCACCGCTTTTCGTGCCGCTCGCATTGTCTGCCTCGGGCATAGATCTGTCTGTCGAGCCCGCAAGGATCGCGTTGCGTGTCGCGGTGATCCTTTTGGGCGGTATCGCCATAGGGGTTGCGCTGCGCCGCATCCTTGGTCCGAACCGCATTGCCGCGCAGGGCAAGGCATTGGACGGGCTGGGCGCATTGGTGATGATGGCCTTCCTGTTTCCGCTGATGGATGGGGTTCGCGAAAAGGCGATGGCGCAGCCCGGCCTCGCCCTTTGGCTGGCACTGCTGGCACTGGCGCTGAACCTTGGGGCGAACCTGCTGATCCGGGCGCTTGCGGCGCGGCCCTTTGGTCAGGCCAAAGCCCGCACACTCGGGCTGGTTTTTGGCAACCGCAATATCGCGCTGATGCTGGCCGCGCTTCCGCCCGACCCGACTTTCAGCCTGTTCGTCGCGATGGCCCAGATCCCGATTTACGCTTCGCCCATCATCCTGCGCGCCCTTGACAGGCCGGAACCGGGATGAGCGGGTTTATTGGTGTCCTCAGCCTCGACACGCGCTTCCCGCGCATTGCAGGCGATGCCGGGAACCCGGGCAGCTACCACATCCCGGCCCGCATCCGCATCGTCGAAGGCGCGGACAGTCCGCTGATCGTGCGCGATGGCCGCCCCTCGGCCGCGCTTGCAGAGCGCTTCATCGCCGCCGCGCGGGATATGGAAGGCGAGGGCGCGATCCTCATCACCTCGACCTGCGGATTCCTGATTTCCATGCAGGATGAGATAGCGCAGGCTGTCCGAATCCCGGTCATGCTCTCTGCGCTGAGCATGGTGGCGCAATTGCAGGCCGCGCAGCCGGATCAGGTCATCGGCATTCTGACGGCATCGGCGGCCAGCCTGGGCCCGAACGCACTGGCTGCCGCCAGAATAGATCCGCCCTGCATCCGCATCATGGGTCTGGACCACATGCCGGAATTCTCACGGGTGTTTCTTGCCCCGAAAAGCCTTCAGCCGAATCACTTCGATCGCGCTGCGATGCAGGCGGCGGTCATCTGCGCAGGCCGCCAACTGATCCGCAGCCATCCCGAAGTGACAACCGTCCTGCTGGAATGCGGCAACCTGCCGCCCTATGCGCAGGCACTGGCGCAGGCGATTGATCGGCCCGTGCTCAGCATCCTTGACGGTGCAAAGCGGCTCACCCGGCAAAACTAAGTCCTTGGGGCAGGATTGGTAAACGCGACTTGACCTTGGGGCAGAACGCGGTTCGACTGAGGTTTCATATCAACGGAAATCAGGGAGGTGTCATCATGAATATGATGAGAAACATCCGGCTCGGCGGCTCGCTTGTGCTGACGCTGGCCACGGCTGCGGCGCTGCCATCCGCCGCACAGGAGGCGGCGATTTATTCCGGCATGGACCGGGTGCATCCCGTCTGGGCCGAAAACGGCATGGTCTCCGCGCAAGAGCGGATCGCCGCAGAGGTCGGGCGTGACATCCTGGCCCAGGGCGGCAATGCCATCGACGCGGGCGTCGCCGTGGCCTTCGCCCTTGCCGTGACGCTGCCCCGCGCAGGCAACCTTGGCGGTGGCGGCTTCATGCTGGTGCATGACGCGGAAACCGGCGAAACCCACGCCATCGACTACCGCGAAATGGCACCTGCAAGCGCCACGCGCGATATGTTCCTTGATGCCAATGGCGATGCCGACAGCGAGCTTTCTCGCTTTTCGGGCGCGGCCTCCGGCGTTCCGGGCACCGTTGCCGGGATGAAAATGGCGCTTGATGAATATGGCTCGATGGAATGGGCCGATGTCATCGCCCCCGCGATCAAACTGGCCGAGGAAGGCATCACCGTCACGCCCGATCTCGCCGACAGTCTGGAGGCGCTGAAGGACCGGCTGACCAAATACCCGTCCGCTGCCTCGATCTTCTATAAAGAAGGTGGGGAGCTTTACCGCCCCGGCGATAAGCTGGTTCAGGCTGATCTTGCCACCACCCTGAAGGCGATTGCCGAACAGGGTCCGGACGGCTTCTATTCCGGTCCGGTTGCCGAAGCCATTGCCACATCCGTGACCGAAGCGGGCGGCGATATGACCGTCGAGGATCTGGCCAATTACAAGGCCGTCATGCGCGAACCGATCAAGGGCAGCTATCGCGGCTATGAAATCGTCTCCATGCCTCCGCCTTCCTCGGGCGGGATCCACCTGATCCAGATCCTGAATGCACTGGAAGGCTATCCGATCGGTGCACTTGGCGAGAACTCGGCCGAGACGATCCACCTCATGGCCGAGGCGATGAAGCTCGCCTATGCCGACCGCTCGGAATATCTGGGCGATATGGACTTTGTGGATGTCCCGATTGATGAGCTGATCAGCAAGGACTACGCCGAGGATATGCGGGCAAAGATCAATCAGGCCTTTGCCACACCTTCCGAAAACATCGCACCTGCTGATCTGACACCATATGAATCGAACGAAACCACGCATTATTCGATCATCGACAGTGAAGGGAACGCGGTTTCAAACACCTACACGATCAACTTCAGCTATGGCTCTGGCCTTGTCGCCGAGGGCACCGGCGTATTGATGAACAACGAGATGGATGACTTCTCTGCCAAGCCTGGTGTGCCCAATGCCTACGGTCTGCTCGGCGGCGATGCCAACGCCGTAGAGGCAGGCAAGCGCCCGCTTTCATCCATGACACCGACCATCGTCAACAAGGATGGCGAGGTCTGGCTGGTGACCGGCTCTCCCGGCGGCGCACGCATCATCACCACCGTGCTTCAGGTGATCATGAACATGATCGACCATGAAATGAATGTGGCCGAGGCCTCCACCGCACCGCGCGTTCACCACCAGTGGCTGCCCGAGGAATTGCGGATCGAGGAAGGCATCAGCATCGACACCCAACGCGCCCTGACCGCCAAGGGCCACACAGTGTCGCTGCAAGAGGTCATGGGCTCTACCCAATCTGTGATGAAAGACCCCGAGACCGGCTATCTGCTCGGCGCATCCGACCCGCGCAGGGCCGGGGCCGCGACTGTCGGATATTGATGAGTGAGAAAGGGAGCGGCCGGGGGGACCCGGCCCTCGCTAATTTAGTCTGAATTCTTGCAATTGCGGAGTCCGGGCGGGAAACGGACCTTCGCTGCGTCCTAGGCGAACGGCAGCGATCCGACCTTCAAAGAGGCTGACACAAGCTTACTTAGCTGCATCGTAATTAGGAGAATTCGGCGTACTCGCGGAAAAGCGAAAGCTCATCTGTATCTGGAACGGGATCGAGGTCTCCCGGACTGCTGACAACGATCTTAGAAACATCAAGGGCCCGAAGTAGGTCTTGACTGTTAATCCAGTCATTATTCCAGAGTTGGACAGACTCGCCGTTGACAATTTTGCAAATCGGCTCTGTGCTTTCAAAAGATAGCCCGACACCTTTCGCCTTCGTGACTCGCTGTAGCCAAACCTCGAGATGGCCGTTATGCGGTATCCACGTCATCTTATCTGCTACGCTGCTCCACATTTCCGGGCGGTCCGGTTCTGGTGCGAGCGAAATCAGTTTGGCAAGAATGCCAGAAATGGCAGGGAACGCACCAGGAGAAACCACCGCGATATCACAAGCAATCGCCACTTGTACGCGCAGATCTTCGGGAGCCTCGGTGATCTTCGATATCTTTTGGAACGCGCTATCCGCTAGCCGCTTGATTGCGCCAGTGTTGGGATAGAGGCGAGCAAAAGCATGTAGTCGCAGAAGCTGCTTCTGAACGGTCTTAGCTTGTGTGATATCCATGTCTTCGAGCTGCACACCTGCCAGCTTTTCGGGCTTGATCGCACCCTCGATGATATTGCTGTTGACAGAAGTTTTTGCTGCGCCAAGCTGCATTCCAACCTTTCTTAGGCAGTCACTAAGGACTCTGACAATCTCAGATGCTCGCTGATCATTCAGTGTGAAAATGCTGTAGTCGTCGCGATACCTAAGGATATGAAAGTCCTTTTCGCCGCTGAGTTTAATGGTGACTAGGTGATCAACGTAAGCCAGCACTAATTCGGCGACAATGTCCATCAGAACAGAGCCTTGGGTGATTCCATTCGTCTGGCCGTAGCGGCTATTGCGAATGTGAAAATCGATCTGATTTCCAAGTAAGCTATAGTCTTTTTTGGCTACTTTGGCGGCCTCGTATCCGTGCAAGGCCCATGCAATACTATGAGTATAGAGCGATCCATAGCAATTAGAGACATCAGTCTTTAGTAGGTGTGTATAGCTCATAGATAGCTCTAACGAGCGTTGCTCATATCGCAACCACCAATTGCGAACTTGAACAGCATCATGTTTATCTTCACCATTGGACGCCATCGGAAAGCTGGTGCATTCCACTACACCTGAGTGAAGTTGCTTGAATCGGTCCTGCAGCAACCTCCAGTTTTCCTCTTCGCAGAAGATCTTAATCAATGTGATGTAAATGGCTGGGTGAATGAGCTCGAACGGTCGCCAGGCAAAGCGACCATCTTTGGTGCTTAGAAGTTCATAGTTGACGCCAGACATATCAACTGCACGGTCGGGGTTTGGCTTCTGAAAGGCGAGGTAGGTGTCGCCACCCAAGACCGCTGCAGTATCCTTTAAAATATCTTCAAAGCTGATATATGGGGGAAAATCCGACCGGAAGTAACATTCTGATTTTTCGAGGTAAGCCTTTGCTTCAGAAGCTTCCAAGTCGATTATTCGCATCAAAACAATATCCCGCAACTATGTTTAGAGAGCCTTTTGGTTACAGCTGATTATACTGCTGTATTGCTGCAATTTTGGCAGGAATAAGCCAAGGGCACTAACTACGCATAGTACAACTTTCTTGCGTAGCGTTGCGTTGCGATCGTCCACTGTCGGCCCATTCATGTCGGCGCTTGGCGTCATGCTGCTGCGAGCGAAGGATAGCTTCGGGCCAGATGCGACGGCTCCAGCTCCTTGATGTGGGTTACCTTTAACGCCTCAGCCGAGCGGCGTCACCGCGACCGGCCGCCCTAATGACGAAAAATCAAACGGGTCGGAGGATTCCCCCGACCCGCTTTTGTATATACAGATTATATACGCGATATGTATGCGAAATATACGTGTTCTATATGCCCGTTTTCGCCCCTTATCGCGACAGGATCATGCCCATGATCTCGCGCGTTTTCGCGACGACGGGGGCAGAGATCGCCTCGGCCTTCACCGCGCCTTCGCCCAGGATGCGGTCAATCTCGGTGGCGTCGGAAAGGTAGTCCGTCATCCGGGTGGAAATCGGACCGAGGACTGATACAGCCACATCCGCAAGCGCCGGTTTGAAGTCGCCGAAACCTTTGCCGTCGAATTGTGAAAGCACTTCATCCTGTGTCTCGCCGGACAAAGCCGCATAAATATTGACAAGGTTCCGCGCCTCTGGCCGGTCCTTCAGCTCGTCCATGCTGCCGGGCAGGGGTTCGGCATCGGTCCGCGCCTTGCGGAACTTCTGTGCGATGGTGTCGGCATCGTCGGTCAGGTTGATCCGGCTGGCATCCGATGGATCGGATTTAGACATCTTCTTCGAACCGTCCCGCAACGACATGACACGCGTCGCAGCCCCTTCAATTACTGGCTCCGGCATGGGAAAGAAGTCCACGCCGTAGTCGTGATTGAACTTCGCCGCTATGTCGCGCGTCAGCTCGACATGCTGCTTTTGATCCTCCCCGACGGGAACATGCGTCGCGTGATAGGCCAGGATGTCGGCCGCCATCAGGGCAGGATAGGCGTAGAGGCCAAGGCTGACCTTTTCAGCATTCTTGCCGCCCTTTTCCTTGAACTGGGTCATGCGGTTCATCCAGCCCATGCGAGCCACGCAGTTCAGCAACCAGCCGAGTTCCGCATGAGCCGGCACCTGACTTTGATTGAACAGGATAGAACGCGCAGGGTCGATACCCGCCGCCATGAACGCGGCCGCCGCTTCGCGCGTCTGCTGGCGCAGCGAGTCAGGGTCCTGCCAGACCGTAATCGCATGAAGATCGACGAGACAGTAAACCGTCTCGATCCCCTCGTCCTGACGTTCGACAAAGCGCCTGAGCGCGCCCAGGTAGTTGCCGAGGGTCAGGTGGCCCGAAGGCTGGATGCCGGAAAAGATGCGTTGGGTCTTGGCGTCGGTCATATCGTGCCTGCTTGGAAAATCCGTGAAGGTGGCTTAACCCTGCGGACAACCGGGCGCAACCGCCCTGAGCAGGAGACGTAAATGCGCCCCGGATATGATGAATCGCCCATAAACGCCCTTCCGCCCGTTGTCTGGGCGCTTGTGCTGCCAATGATCGCGGCCGAAGCCGTGTTCGGGCTGGGCGCGATCGGGCTGATCGGCGGGGCGCAGGGCATTGGCATGCGCCTGAATGCGTTGGAGATGACGGCCTACTATCCGCAGCTGCCCGTGCGGATGATGGAGCTGGGGGTCTTCAGCGCCCGTCAGGCCGCCAGAGTGCTGACATACCCGTTTATCCACGAGTCTGTCACACATGCGCTTTTAGTGATCGTCTTCTCTCTGGCGCTTGGAAAGATGGTGGCAGAGCAGTTCCGGCCCTGGGCGGTCGTGGCACTTTTCTTCGGTTCATCCATCGGCGGGGCAGCCGTCTACACGCTGTTCGGCGTCACCAGTGGCTTGCCGCTGGCACCGCTGATCGGCGGCTATCCGGCGGTCTACGGCTTTGTCGGTGCCTTTACATTCCTGCTTTGGGTCCGGCTGGGGATGGAGGATGCCAACCGGATGCGGGCCTTTACGCTGATCGGGATGCTGCTGCTGTTCCAACTGGTGTTCGGCCTGCTTTTCGGCAATGCGGGCTATGCATGGATCGCCGAAATCTCCGGCTTCGGGATCGGGTTCCTGTCGTGCTTTTTGCTGGTTCCCGGCGGTTGGGCGCGCGCGATGCAAACGATCCGGCGGCGCTAGCTCGCCCAGGCTGGTTTACGCTTTTCAAGAAAGGCGCTGATGCCTTCATCCGTTTCGGCAAGCAGCATATTGGCGCACATCGTGTCCTCGGCGGCCTCATAGGCTTCGGACGTTTCATGGGCCAGTTGTTCGTAGAAACCACGCTTGCCCATTGCGATGGCAGAGGGAAGTTTCGTCGCGATTTGCTGTGCCAATTCCATCGCTTCGGCCTCAAGCTTTTCAGCGGCGACAACACGGTTGATCAGGCCAAGGCGCGCGGCCTCTGTCGCGGTGATGAATTTTCCGGTCACCAGCATCTCAAAGGCGGCTTTGCGCGGAATCGCACGTGAAAGCGCCACCGCTGGGGTAGAGCAGAACAGGCCGATATCTATGCCATTGACGCCGAACTTTGCTGCTTTGGCCGCGACGCCCAGATCGCATGATGCGACAAGCTGACAACCGGCGGCAGTTGCGACACCCTGAACTTCGGCAATGACGGGCTGGGGCAGCGAACTGATAAGCTGCATCAACTGACCGCAGCCATCGAACAGCGCCGCGAATCCGGCCCGGCCACGGTCAAGATTTGCGCGGGCGGCCTGCATTTGCTTGAGGTCGTGGCCGGCACAGAACGCTTTGCCATTGGCGGCGATAATGATCGCGCGGACGTCCTCTTCCGCGCTGACAGAGGCGAGAGTCGTGTAAAGGGCCGCGATCATTTCGGCAGACAAAGCATTGAAGTTCTTCGGGCTGTTCAGAACCAGCCGCACCACATGCCCTGTGTCGTTGCGTAAGATCAGTTCGGACATCGTTGCTTTCCTCCCTCTGCCTGACGCAGCATAGGCACAAAGATGGACGGGGGGAAAGCCGTGGGATTGAAGATGGATGCGGACGCGCTGAATGCGTTTCTGGCAGAGGACTTTGCGCAGGTCGCGCCCGATTTCAGCGTTTTGCGTGCCCAGGAGGATGTTCTGGTCGCGGAACTGCGTGTGAAAGATGCGCATTTGCGACCCGGTGGCACGGTTTCCGGCCCGTCGATGTTCGCATTGGCCGACCTTGCCATCTATTGCGCGATTCTGTCCCGGATCGGCAAGGTGCCCTTGGCGGTGACGACGAACGCGTCGATAGATTTCATGCGAAAGCCCGCCTCGGGTCAGAATTTGCGGGCCGAATGCCGGGTGCTGAAGCTGGGTCGCAATCTTGCCATCGCAGACACGCTGATCTTTTCGGAAGGGGTAGGGGAGCCTGTCGCGCGATGCTCGATGACCTATGCGATTCCGCCGAAAAGCCCGCAATAAAGGTGTGTTATGATGTGGTATTTAAATACCTATTTTTCAACCATTTGTTTTTAAACGATTATTGTTGAGTTGTGTCGCTTGACCTGAGGCGATCTATCACCGATATACCGCCATCTCGAATTTGAACCCCCAAAAGGGCAGCGACATGAAGACCTATACCGCAAAACCGGCGGAGATCGAGAAGAAGTGGATCCTGATCGACGCAGAGGGCGTCGTTCTGGGCCGTCTCGCCTCCCTCGTCGCCATGCGCCTGCGTGGCAAGCACAAGCCGACCTATACCCCGCACATGGATATGGGCGACAACGTCATCATCATCAACGCCGACAAGGTGCAGATGACCGGCGCCAAGCGCGATGACAAGAAATACTACTGGCACACCGGCCATCCGGGCGGCATCAAGCACCGCACCGCACGTCAGGTGCTGGAAGGTGCGCATCCCGAGCGCGTGGTGATCAAGGCGGTCGAACGCATGATCTCGCGCAACAAGCTGGGCAAGCAGCAGATGTCAAATCTGCGCGTCTATGCCGGCACCGAACATCCGCATGAAGCTCAGCAGCCTGAAGTCCTGGACGTCAAGCCGCTGAACAAGAAGAACACCCGGAGCGCGTAATCATGGCCGAAGACATCAAATCCCTCGACCAGCTGAAAGACGTGGTCACGGAAACCGCGGCCCCCGCTGGTGCCGAAAACGAAACCGCTGCAGCGCCTGCTGCCGCCCCGCGTGAGCCGGTGCGCGATCAGCACGGCCGCGCTTATGCAACCGGCAAGCGTAAAGACGCTGTCGCTCGCGTCTGGGTGAAAGCCGGTTCCGGCAAGATCACCGTCAACGGCAAACCGATGAACGAATATTTCGCGCGTCCGGTTCTGCAGATGATCCTGCGCCAGCCTTTCGACGTTGCTGGCGTTGCCGGTCAGTATGACGTCGTCGCAACCGTGACCGGTGGCGGTCTTTCCGGTCAGGCCGGAGCGGTCAAGCACGGCATCTCGAAAGCGCTGCAACTGCACGAGCCGTCGCTGCGCGCCGCGCTGAAAGCCGCTGGCTTCCTGACCCGCGACAGCCGCGTGGTCGAGCGGAAGAAATACGGTAAGGCCAAGGCCCGCCGCAGCTTCCAGTTCTCGAAGCGCTGATCCGGTTTCGATCGAAGAACAAGAACGCGGCCCATGTGGGCCGCGTTTTTTAATTCTGGGCCTAGCCTGGCACGGACAGGGCGCGCGCCACGCGCGCTCTGCGTCGTTCAGCCCCAAAGGCATAGTAATTCGCCGCCAGAATGATACCTGCCCCGACGAACAGCCAGATGCTGACCGTCTCTGCGTAGAAGGAAAAGCCGACAAGCGCAGTCAGTGGCACGCGCAGGAAGTCGATCGGGATTGCGACCGTTGCGTCCAGATACAGGAAGGCCCGCGCCATGGTGTAATGCGCGCTGAGCCCGGCGATGCCAGCGACGACGATCCAGGGCAGATTGCCCCATACGACCGGCTGCCAGTCGAACAGGGCCATGACCAGACCCATCGGCAATTGCATGAAGACCATCCAGACCACAATAACGGCGGGTGAGCATGTTCGCGTCAGGCGCTTTACCAGCACATTCGACATG